>CAYMHO010000153.1:0-16086 GCA_964390195.1 uncultured Fimbriiglobus sp.
AGAGACCTCACCCCCCGGCCCCCTCTCCATGCCATGGAGAGGGGGTGTTCAACCCGCGGAGGTTTCGGACTCTTGGTGAACGTGCCGACGACGCATCCGTCTTGAACACCCCCCTCTCCATGGCATGGAGAGGGGGCCGGGGGGTGAGGTCTTCGCCACACCTCCCCTCTCCATGCCATGGAGAGGGGTGTTCAACCTGCGAGGGTGGTAGGCGAACCGCTTGCGGAGTTCGATCCCTGATGCGAAGCTGAGGACCCCCGAATCCCCCTTGAACACCCCCTCTCCATGGCATGGAGAGGGGGACGGGGGGTGAGGTCTTCGGAGGACGACCCTTGCCCCCACAACGTCGCGCCGTCACCGGCAATCAGGACGTGGACGAGGACAAGCACGATTTCGCCAGACAGCTTCGTCGCCAGATGACCCCTCAAGAAGCCGCTCTCTGGCAATGCCTCCGCGGGCGTCGGTTGGCAGGGTTCAAGTTCCGCCGTCAGCAGGTCATCGACGGGTTCATCGCTGATTTCTATTGTGCCGATGCCGCCGTGGTGTTGGAGGCGGACGGGGACGTCCACGCCTCGCAGGCGGAGTACGACGCCCACCGGGACCAAGTGTTTGCGTCCCGGCAGATCGTGGTCGTCCGCGTCAGCAACGACCGCATCGACCACGAGTTGCAGGCGGTTCTGGGCGAGATCGAAGCGTTGTGTCGGCAGCGAGTGGGATGAAGACCTCACCCCCCCGACCCCCTCTCCATGCCATGGAGAGGGGGTCGGTTCGAGACCTCACCTCCCGGCCCCCTCTCCATGCCATGGAGAGGGGGTGTTCAACCTGCGGAGGTTGCCGACGAACCGCTTGAGGCGTTTGACCCCGATGCAAAACTGAGAACCCGGCATCCCCCTTGAACACCCCCTCTCCATGGCATGGAGAGGGGGACGGGGGATGTGGTCTCAAGAGGTTCCCCCATGCACCGCCGCACGTTCCTCGCGTCCGCCGCTGTCGGCGGGCTGTCACTCGCCCTGGCTGCCGAGCCGAAGAAGGCCCGCCGCGTTCTGTTGCGGTCGTCGTGGCAGACGGTCAACATCGGCGACATCGCCCACACGCCGGGCATGCTCGCCCTGCTGGAGAAGCACCGCCCGGACGACGAAGTCACCCTCTGGCCCAGCCCGCTGTCGGCCGAGGTGGAGAAGCTGCTCCTCGCCCGCTTCCCCAAGCTGAAAATCGCCAAGACGAAGGACGAGCAAACCGCGGCGCTGGCGGCGTGCGACTTCTTCCTGCACGGCAGCGGGCCGGGGTTGGTGGGGAAAGCGGCGGCGGAGCAGGCGAAGGCGGCGGGCAAGCCCTACGGGTTCGCCGGCGTCACGCTGTCCGACGCCGAACTGAAGGACAACCGCGAGCTGCTGTCCGGGGCCAAGTTCGTGTTCACGCGCGACGGCGATTCGCTCAAGGCCCTCCGCGCCGCGAAGATCGACGGGCCGGCCACCGACTTCGGTCCGGACGCCACCTTCGCCCTGGATTTGAAGGATGAGAAGGCGGCCGACGAGTTGCTGAAGGTACACAAGCTCGAACCGGGCGGGTTCCTGTGCGCCGTGCCGCGGCTCCGCTGGACGCCGTACTGGGAGATCAAGCCGGAGAGCGTGAAGCCGAACCCGGAGCGGAGCGCGGTGAACGAGGCGTTCGCCGACCGCGACCACGCCAAGCTGCGGGAGGCGATCGTCGCGTGGGTGAAGGAGGTGAAACTGAAGGTGTTCCTGGTGCCGGAGATGACCTACGCCGTGCCGCGGCTGAAGCCGCTCCTGTTCGACCCGCTGCCGAAGGAGGTGAAGGAGCAGGTGGCCGTGCTGGACCGCTACTGGCTGACGGCGGAGGCGGCCGGGGTGTACGCCAAGGCGGCGGCGGTGGCCAGCTTCGAGATGCACTCGCCCATCATCGCGGTGGCGAACGGAACCCCGGCGGTGCTGCTGCGGCAGCCGACCGACACCCGCAAGGGGCAGATGTGGCGGGACGTGGGACTGAACGACTGGATCTTCGAGATTGACGACGCCAAGGGCGCGGACGTCGCGGCGCGGGTGGTGGAGATCGGCAAGGACCTGCCGGCGGCACGGAAGGCGGCGGCGAAGGCCCGCGAGTTCGCCCACGAGAAGATGAAAGCGATGGTGGCGGCCGTCGGGTGAACGGCCGGCGGCACTCACCGTCGTCACAGGCCGCGCCGCCGGCACGTCCGCACGCCCCGTCACCGAATCCGCCCGGCCGGCACTTCTTCCCCGCCCGGTCGGCGCGGTAAGGTAGTCGGTACGTCCCACCCCGGAGCCGTCACCATGCGGTCCGCTCTGCCCGCCGCCGTCTTGCTGGGCCTGGCCGTCGGCCCGCTGTTCGCCCAGGGCACCTCCCGTGCCCTCACCCCGGACGCGGCCGCCCTCGACCGCCTCGGGCTGAAGGCCGACTGGTCGGCGTCCGTCCCGGTGTCCGGCCGGCAGGACGCCATCGCCCGCGTGCAGGTGGCGGACGAGCACCAGATCTTCGTGCAGACGAGGGGCGGGCTGCTGGTCGCGCTGGACGCGGCCACCGGGCGGGAGCAGTGGAAGGCGAAGTCCCCGGTGGCGTACGCCGACGCCTTCCCGGTCGGGGTGAACGAGCAGTTCGTGTACGTGGTGAACGTGTCCAAGCTGTACTGCCTGCAGCGGTACACCGGGGTGCTGGAGTTCGCCTTCGACCTGCCCGAGGCGCCGTCCGTCGGGCCGGTGACGGACGGCGACCAGTTGTACGTCACCTTCACCAGTGGGAAGATGGCGTGCTACGACCTGCCGCCGTCGTTCCACACGTCGGCCGCGGCCAAGAAGAAGCGGGAGGACGACCGGGCGAGGGCGGCGGCCGACGCCAAGCTGGGCGCGGCGGTGGGCGGCGGGCTGACCGACGAGGTGGCCGCCCGCAGCCCGAACCGTCAGTTCCCGGCCGTCCCCCCGCCGCCCGAGTGGGAGCGGTTCAGCGTGCCCGACTCGTACTTCCAGCCGGCGGCCGGGCTGAGCGGCACCCAGGCGCTGTACTCGGTGGCCGCCCTGCAGACGGTGGTCCCGCCGTTCTACATCGGCGGGCTGAACAAGGTGGTGTCGGTGGCCATGCTGCCGAGCGTCATCCAGCCGTACACCGCCCGCCCGGACTACCTGACGTACAACCAGCTCACCCCGTCGGTGGCCGTCATCCCGCCGTCCGTCGCCCGCCTGTTCGAGCTGTCCAACCTCCGCCCGCCGCCGTTCAAGCCGAAGCTGCGGTGGATCACCGAGACCCGCGGGAAGGTGTATGCCGAGCCCATCTTCGTGCCCGAGTCCGGCCTGTCCGCCCCGCGGGTGTGGATCGCCGAGGACGGCAAGTTCCTGCAGGCGGTCATCCGCGACCGGCACGAGAACGAGAAGGAGCAGCAGGTGTGGAAGCTGCCGGCCGCCACCGCCGCCGGCATGAGCGGGCCGTACTCGTTCGCCAAGAACCAGGCCCTCGGCTTCCTCCCCCTGACCGACGGGCAGGTGCTGGCCGTCGACCTGTTCGGCGGCACCAGCCAGAGCCCGAATTACGAGTTCCGCACCAACGTGGGCGGGCTGCTCAACCGCCGCCCGGTCGGCGCCCCGGACGGGGTGTACGTGGGCGGCGACCGCGCCGGCCTGGCCCGCATCAACCCGCGGTCGGGCGAGGTGGACTGGCGGACGGACGCCGAGGTGGACCGCCTGGCCGCCGTGTCCGACACGCGGGTGTTCGCCCGCGACCGCCGCGGCGACCTGCTGGTGTACGCCAAGGGGAAGGCCGACCCGAACACCCTGAAGGCCAAGCCGCTCGGCACCCTGCCGGCCGCCGGGTTCGACGTGACCGTCACCAACGAGGCCACCGACCGGGTGCTGCTGGCCGCCGGCAACGGGCTGGTGGTGTGCCTGCGGGACGCCGGCTCCAAGGCGAACAAGCCGAAGGTGATGACCCCCGGCCTGCCGCCCGAACTGAAGGGGGAGGAGAAGAAGCCGGACGACAAGAAGCCGGCCGACCCGAACGCCCCGAAGCCCGAAGAGAAGAAGCCCGAAGAGAAGAAGCCCGAAGAGAAGAAGTGATCGGCGGGATCAGCCCGCACCCGGAGCGGCCGGCGGCGACGCCGGCCGTTTCGTTTCCCGCCACCGCTTGCGGCTCACCCACACCCAGGCGATGAGCATCCCGCCGCCGATGAACGCCACGTTGTAGCTCGCCTGGTGGGCCAGGGCGGACGCCTGCATCGCCGGCCACTTGGCCGCGGGGGTCTGCTCCTTCAGCGTGTCCGGCAGCATCACCGTCCCGGACCGGGCGAGCACGAACCCGACCACCCCGGAGACCGCGGCGAACACCGCCATCAGGGCGAGCAGCACCAGCACCGGCCGCACCAGCGACCGCACCGACCGCTGCGGCCGCGACCCGACCCGCGCCGCCACCGCCAGCGGCAGGCCGAGCAACAGCCCGGCCCACCACGTCGCCACCACCCCCCACACCAGCCCGAGGACCGTCGGGTCGTCGGAATCGACGACCCGCGGGTGGGCGACGGTGAAGTACTCGACGCACACGCGGGCGGTGACCTGGTCGTGCAGGACGCCGTACCCCACCGCCGCGGCGACGCACATCAGGACGATGCCGAGGAACTTCATTCGCACACCTCACAGCGGGGCCGGCAGGTCCCGCTTGCGGAACACCCACCACGCGGCGGCGTACCCGGCCGCCCCGACGGCCAGCAGGAGCGGCACCGCCGGCACCGCCAGCCCGCCGACGTCGACCGTCCACAGGTCGTCCAGCCAGTGGCGGTGCGGCTGGTAGTAGAAGAACAGGGTGAGCGGGCGGACCGGGGCGAGCGGGTCCCACAGTTGGGCGATCACGTTCAGCACGAACATGCCGATGACCAGCAGCACCGCCCACCCGGTCGTCCGCCAGCGGTTCCGCCCGCACGCCGAGATGAGCAGCCCCACCCCGCTCATGGCGAACGTCAGGGCGGCCAAATTCAGCAGCCCCTTCCACTGGTGTTCGGGCTTCACCGGCAGCACCTTCTGACTCTCGGCCAGTTCCTTCACCTTCTCCTGGGCGAACTTCGGCGCCTTCTCCGACACCTTCTTCACCACCTCCTGGTTCACCCGGAACTCGCCCACCGTCCACAGCCCCAGGTGCGTGCCGGCGGCAATGCTGAGCATGAGCACCGGGATGGTGACGGCGTCCACGATCAGGTGCGCCAGGATCAGTTTCCCCCGCGGCACCGGCTGCGACAGCAGCAGTTCCATCGTCCCCCCGCCCAACTCGCCCGAGATCGCCCCCGACGACTTGCCCACCGCCCACAGGAACGCCAGCACCACCACCACCGGGTGCAGCAGCTCCACCGCCAGGAAGTCGGTCGGCCGCTGGAAGTTGATGTCCGACCCGCCGAGCACCGCCTGGCTCACTTTGCCCACCCCCTGGAAGACGATGTCTTCCATGTCCTGCTGGGTGTTCCCGGCCAACCCGCCGATCACGTTGAAGAACGGGGCCAGTTCGGTCGTCACCCGCCACGCCACCCGCACCCACAGCAGGCTGAACAGGAAGAGCAACAGGGACATGACGAGGAGGGGCCACCGCACGTCGCGGAGCAGCTTGCGGACGAGGACGGCGGTGAGCGGCATGGGGACAGGATACGAACGCCACCGCGGCCGGAGTCGGGCGGCCCCAACGAGCCGCCGACGTAGCACCGTTCGCACCTCGGCCTATCACCGTTCGAGAAGACTTTTGTAACAGTCGCGCAAACGCGAGACATTTGACTTGAACTGACTGGCACGGTCAGCTTATCTTGCTCGCGGTGGAAGACATTCGCCACAGGGTACACTTCCCCACGCGGCAAGGAACCATCGCATGAGCCGCCACGATCGGCCCCGCCATCGGACCTTTGGCCGTCTGAGTATCGAGGTGCTGGAGGATCGCACCGCGCCAGCCCTGTTCCGCGTAATGGTCTACGCGCCGGCGGGTACGCTCGGGAACACGACCGCTCAGCACCAAGGCGCACTCAGTCCCGCCACCGACCTACAGAATTACACCGACCCGAACGCCCCGCCGGGGTCCTTCACTGTGCACTCGGTGAACGCCGCGAATCGGGTGACGGCGATTCAACAGGTTGTCGGCGGCACGATCACCGTGAGCGTCCCCGGACAAGCGGTCCAAGCCCACACGTTTGGTCCGGCCACATCGAGTTCAGCGGAAGCGGATCACAAGGTGTTCTGGATCACCCAGCCAGCCAACCCGCCCAACCCGCCCGGCCCCGTAGTCGGCGAACCCGCTCCCCCGCCACCCGGCGTTACCGAGTACGAGATCCGTATGGAGGACGGGGTCAACCTGTTCCCCAACCAGCAACCCGACTGGGACTATAACGACCACACCTGGGCGGTGCGAGTGACGGACGAAGCGGCGGACGAGATCGTACCGGCGATGTCTTTCGTGGACGGGAACGGCAGCCTGGTGTCCCACCCACGGGTGGCCAAGTGGGAGAACGCGTTCGAATACCAACGGGACGGGTCTGGAGCGAAGATTGCGGACCCGCGCACGGGCGGGTTCAAGACACAACTGGCCCGCAGCGACGTTGGGGGGGCGATGGTTGAGCGTGACAAGGTCATTGAGGACGACCCGGACAAGTTCCGCATTCAGCTCGAAGACGCCAAAGCGAACACCAACCCGGCCGCGGCGGAGAGCTTTCAGGTCAAATTGTTCACCTACGGCGAAGGGGCTTACCGCCCGGTGCTGGTGACCGAAACGGGGGTGAACACTGGCGTATTCCGGTCGAAGACCTTGCTACTCGTGTCCGACGCGAACGACGACACATACGCCGTGAAGGACGTAGACGCCCAGGCCGGCGTGGCCGACAACGCCCTGGGGGATCGCACCTTCCGGGTGCTGTCAGGGCGGCGGGGCACCTCCGAAGTGCCGGGTCGGTTCCAGATGGACCGCCTGTGGTTGAGCTACGACTACCGGCGGGCGGGCGAGGTGGCGCCGACCAACCGGAACCTGCTCCACTCCGCCGAGGTGCTCGGTGGGATGGGGAGTCGGACGGGCATCGTCAAACTGCACGTCACCATCCTGAAGGACGCGACCGGAACCGCCGTGATCACCGAGGCGGCGGTCAAGGACATGATCCGTGCGGCGAACGAGATATACGCACGTGTCGGCATCCACTTCCAACTGAGCGGGGCGATCACACAGCTCGGCCAGGCTGCCGCCGGTGTTAAGATGGAGGATGATCCAGCAGTCCCGGGGGATCCGGGTGGGATTGCTCTCGGAACTTATCCGGCTGTGATTCCTGCCGCAAACGAAGCTGGGAAGGTTGCCAACTCCAACCGCTCGGCGGACACGGACGACATCGAGGTCTACTTCGTCAACGGTCTTTTCATGCCCACCGGCAGTTTGCCCGCCGGCATATCCGCGCCGGCATCTTTCGTTCCGAAAGATGCCGGCGCACCGGACGTGCGGTATCGCGACACTGTGTTGCTGGCCACCCAGGGCTACCTCGGCCTTGCTGCCACCAAAGCCACCATTTTCACGCTCGCCCACGAGTTGGGCCATGTGCTCACCGACGACATCCACTTCGCCGCGTCCGGCACGTGGGAAGTGAACCTGATGCGGGCCGGCGTGGCTGACCGCTTGGACATCTACGACTCGAAGCGGTTGACAAACGCTCAACAGGCGACCCTGTACACCGCTTGGCCCAATCTGGTGAACCGCGCCTACGCCGACGCGGATGAGGTGTAAACACCTTCTCAGGGCGTCCCAGAACCCGTTCCGGAACGCCCCGTCGTTCCATTCGCCCGTCGCTCGTAACCTCAATACCTGTGGAGAGGACTTGACATGCTCCCGGCTGCCTGTCTCACCCTCGGGTTGCTCAACCTGTACGAGTACCATGGCATCCCGCTCAACAAGTTGGCTGAGATTTACAGATCGGGAGATCCGTACCCCCTGCAGCAGAAGCAACTTGACGAGTACGGCGCGTACTCGCCGATGTCCCTTCCGCTCTACATGAAACTGCTCACCACCGAACCGGAGGCGCAAGAGTCACTGCCGCCTGCGACGTGGACGACGCTCCGTGTAGGTGCCTGTGCGATCATTCCTAGAGTGCCCGGCGACAAGTGCATGTTTGTGCCAGTCGGTATCACCATGCTCTCCAACCCCAATCCGTCGCTCCGAACTTGGGCGCGGATCATGCTGCTCGACATCGCCACTGCCGACGACGTTCCGAAGGTGAAAGCAGTTATCGATCTGGACGACCCGAAGAAGGTGGACACCACCGTGCAGGCGACGAAGGTGCTGAGTGTGATCGGTGGGAAGGACGAGATCAAGTACCTCGAAACTGTGCTCGAGTCGAAGCACGTGAAGGAGAGCAGGTTCGCCACCGAACACGTCGCCGGGGCGATCGGCATCCTGAAGCGGCGGCTCGACGAAAAGGCCCACCCGCCCGACAAGAAGTGACTTCCGCCTTCGTGCCGGGCACCCGATCGGGTGCCCGGTGGCGTTTCCGGGGGGGCGGTCAGCGGCCGGCCGGCGGGGTGTCGTCGGCGGCGTGCGTCCAGGTGGCCCGGATGACCGCCAGCTTCCGCTCGACGGTCGGCACCGCGCGGGCCAGCTTGCCGGCGATCTCGGCGTTCGTGAACCCCTCCATCTTCCACACCGCGATCTGCCGCAGTTGGTCGTCCCCCAGCGCGGCCAGCAGCCGCCGGCACTCGTCGGCCACCTCCGCCGCGAACGCCGGCGTCGGCTCCCGCCCGGCCACCCCCGCCGCCACGTCGGCCGCCCCGCCGCCCGCCTGCGAGGCCGGCACCACCCGCCCCCCGCCCCGCTTCTGACGGGTGTCGTACTTCCGCTGCCCGATCGCCTTCTTGGTGGTGATGTCGAACAGGATTTTCCACAGGTCGTGGCGGTCGTCCAGCGCCGGGAAGCGGCCGTCGCCCACCCCGCGGCAGAAACTGTCGAACGCGCTCAGGGCGACGTCCTCCTCGTCGGCGGTGGCGTTCGGCAGCGGCCGCAGGCCCTTGCGGGCGAGGGCGACCAGCCTGGCGTAGTACGCCCGCCAGAGGGGGCCGGCGGCGGCCGGGTCGCCGCCCTTCAGGCGGGCCAGCCACCCGGTCACGGTGCCGGGGTGGTCGTCGTCGGGCGGGTAGTCGGCCATCGCACACTCGCGGGCTGGGGATCGCCCCGAGTATAGCCGTCCGCTGGCGGGGGCCATCACCCGGCCGGCGGAATCCGCGACGGCCCCGCCCGCCCGGTCACTTCGCCTTCACCGCCAGAAGGAACCTCGCGATCGTCGCACCTCTCCGGGGAAAAGGTGACAGGGTGGACGCCCCCGCTCCGCTCCCCGAGTACGCACCGCCCCGCGCGGCGGATTCGTACCAGGCGAATTTCTCGCACCCCTCCCGCTCACGACCACACCGCCATGCGTATGCTGGTCCCCAAAACGTCGGGACGTGTTCCCGGAGTGGCGATGGCCGACCCCACCAGCGAACTGCTCGGCCGCGTGGCCCGCGACCGCGACCGCGCCGCCTTCGCGGCCGTGTACGACCACCTCGCCCCGCGGGTGTACGGCTTCCTGCTCAAACTTTTGGGAAACCGCCCGGACGCGGACGACGTACTCCAGGAGACGTTCCTCCAGGTGTGGAACCAGGCGGAACGGTTCGACCCCACCCGCGCCAGTCCGGACGGGTGGGTGCTGATGATCGCCCGCAGCCGGGCCGGCGACCGTCTGCGGAAGCGGGCGGCGAGTCGGCTGGTGGCGGAAGGGGCGAACGAGCCGACCACCACCGCCCACCCCGGCGAGCGGGCGGAGGCGGCCGACGACGCCCGGCGGGTGTCGGCGGCGCTCGCCCGCATTCCGCCCGAGCAGCGGGATTTGATCCGACTCGCCTTCTATGATGGGTTGACGCACGAGCAGATCGCCCGCACACTCGGGCTGCCGCTCGGCACTGTGAAGACTCGCATCCGCCTCGGCATGATGCGGCTCCGCGACCTCTGTTCGGAAGGAGCCAACCCGTGACCACGAACGGCGGGAACCCCCGCGACGAGTTGCTCGCCCTGTACGCCGCCGGGGCGTTGCCCCCGGCCGAGGCGGCGGCGGTGGAGCGATCCGGCGACGACGCCGAGGCGTGGGAGAAGTTCGCGGGGGCGGTCGGTTGCCTGGATGATTCCGAACCCGTCAGCCCACCACCGGGGTTGAAGTCGGCCCTGCTGGCGAAACTCGACCCGCCGCCCGGCTACACCGTCACCCCGGACGACCCGACCGCCTTCGTCCCCCTCCCGTTCCCCGGCATGTCGATGCGAATCCTGAGCACCGACCGGGCGAATGACCGCTTCACCTGTCTGTTGAAGTTCGCCCCCGGAGCCCGCCTGCCGGCCCACCCGCACGCCAGTGCCGAAGACTGCATGCTGCTCGAAGGCACGCTGCACATGGGCGGGGTGAGGATGACCGCCGGCACCTACCTGCGGGTGGAGGCGGGCGTCGATCACGTCGAACAGTGGAGCGACACCGGGGCACTCGCGTTCGTCACGGGGCCGCTGGAACTGCTGGAGCATGCCCACGGTTAATTGACTTGCGGCGGGCACCGCCGCAACCCGATCCGCCCCGTCCAATTCGTCTGCCATTTGAGGACTGTCGGACGACCCCAGTCACCACTTTACGCCGGTTCTCCGGCTTGCTCCGTCTGTGCGTCTCCCCAATCCCGTCACCCGCCGAAAGCCGGCTTGATTCGCTCAAGTGGTCCGGGAATAAAGCGAGTGGGGAAATTCATTGGGGGATGCCATGTCCCGCCGGGGGGCGAGTCTGGTCGCGCTGACAATCCTCGTCCTGGCCGGGTGCCGGGGCGGGGGCGACAAGCGCGCGGCCGACGACAAGTACACCGGCCCCGCCCCGTCCGGCGAGACGACCGGCCGCCCGTCCGGCCCGACCACCAACCCGGACTCGCCCGCCCACTGGCTCGACCGCCCGAAGCCGGACTGGATGAAGGGCGGCACCCCGTCCGCCAACACCTGGAAAGACCCCAAGTCGCCCGACTTCAACACCAAGACGGACGCCGCCGGCCTGCTCGCCGGGTACGTCGAAGACCCGGAAGGCCGCAAGGTGGCCAACGTGTTCATCGAGGTGCGGGAGTCGGGCGACACCAACGCCAAGCCGATCGGCGTGCTGTCGCTGGCCAGCGGGGCGTTCAACGCCGACGGGCTGAAGCCGAACAAGAACTACCAGCTCACCGTCAGCCAGACGGTGGACGGGCGGAAGCTGTTCCAGACGGTGTACGTGAAGACGCCGAACCCGAACGTGCGGCTGACGCTGCTCGAGGCCGACGGCAGCTTCCCGCTCACCCCGGCCACCCCGCCGTCGCCGGCCGCCGTGCCCGCACCGGCCAAACCGGCCGACCCGTCCGGCGGCGCCGACCCGCTGAAGAAGACGCCGAACGACGTGCCGAACCCGAACGCCCCGCTGCCCAAGCCGACGTTCGGCGGGCTGGAACGGGACCCCGGCGTGGCCCCGGTGGGCGGGTCCGAGCCGACTCCGCCGCGGGGCGACGCCCTGCCGCAGGGCGAGCGGTACGACCTGATGACCGACAAGGGGCCGCTGCCGTGGAAGCCGCCGGTGGCCAGCGTGCCGACCCCACGCAAGGCCGGCCCGGTGCCGTCGGCCACCCCGCCGGCCCGCGGCGAGTCGCGGAAGCAGCCGCTCGGGTTCGTCGATCACACCGGCAAGGAAGCGGCCCTGCCGACCGGCAAGCCGGTGCTGCTGACGTTCAACGCGGCCGGCAGCATGGCGTGCGTGCGGGCGGTGCCGCTGCTGAACACCCTGCACGAGAAGTACGCCGACCGCGGGCTGGCGGTGGTCGGCGTCGGGTGCGAGGACGAGCCGCTGCCCGCCCGGCTGATGGCGGCCGACCTGTTCCGCAAGGACAACGGGGTGAAGTATCCGCTGCTGACCGAGGCCGGGCGGAACGCCGGCGACGTGCTGAAGGGGTACGGGGTGACGGAGGTGCCGACGGCGGTACTGTTGAACGCGAACGGCGAGGTGGTGTGGCAGGGGAACCCGAACAAGCCGACGGGACTGGTCGAGGCGATCGAGGCGGCGGTGAAGTGATCGTGGAACCGGGAACGCAGTGACCGGGTGCGGATAACCCCACCCGGTCACTGCGTTCCCGGTTCCACTCACTTCCCGAACAGCTTCCCGAACCACCCCTTCTTCGGCGGCTTCGGCGGCGGGGTGTTCACCG
The DNA here is from genome assembly GCA_964390195.1 of uncultured Fimbriiglobus sp. Classification (GTDB taxonomy): domain Bacteria; phylum Planctomycetota; class Planctomycetia; order Gemmatales; family Gemmataceae; genus JALHQU01. The sequence continues at coordinate 12,234 of CAYMHO010000153.1, forward strand.
GCAACCCCTGCAACACGGCCGTGTTCCACAACCCGGCGATCCGCTCCGCCCCGGCCGCCCCGAGCCACTTCTCCAGTACTTTGTAGCCCTCTTTCAGCCGCGGCCGGCGTTCGTCGATGCGATGCCCGTCCGACCCGAGCAGGTGGATCAGCCCCCACTCCGCCCACGTCCGCACCGCCCGCAGGTCGTCGTCGCCCACCTCGATCAGCCCCTCCACCGTCACCTGAATCAGGCACCCGGCGGCCACACACTCGGCCACCAGCAGTGGGTCGTGCAGCATCTCCGGGTACCGCTCGGCGTGGGCGACGACCAGCCGCACCCCGAGCGGCTTCAGGCTCTCGGCGATCGGCCGCGGGTCGAGGTACACCCAGCCGGGCATCTCGGCCAGCACGTACCGGCCGGCACCCCCGTACGGCTGCACCCGCCCAGCCCGCAGGCCGTCCGCCAGCGTCTCGCTGATGTACGCCTCGCCGGTGGGGAACAGGGTGAGCGGGATGTCCTTCGCCCGGAGGGTGTCCGCGAGCGTTGCGGCGGCGGCCCGGATCTGTGCGGCGGTGTTGTCGTAGAACGGGTTCTGGTGGGCGGTGGCGGTGGCGAACCGCACCCCGTCGGCGACCAGGGCGCGGCACAGGGCGACGGCCTCGTCGGGGCTGCGGGGGCCGTCGTCCAGCCCGGCCAGCAGGTGAACGTGCGTGTCGGCGAGGGGGGTCATATCGCAGGTTTGCCGCGAGGCGGAGACGAGCGGGGTGTCCGCTCGTCTCCGCCTCGCGGCAAACCGTCGGCTCCTTACTTCTTGAGACTCTTGATGAACCCGTCGAACGCCTTCTTGTGCTTCTCGACGGTCTTCTCCGGCCCGAGCAGCCAGATGGAGATGGTCTTCTTGTCGTCGTCCTCGAAGATGACGTACAACTGGCGGTACTTCTCCTTCTCCGTCACCTTCGCGTTCGGGTCGAACGGGGCGGCCTTGAACAGCAGCGTGCCCTTGATGTCCTGATACTTGCCCTTGAACTCGCCCACCTTGGTGTCGTCCGTCTTCACCACGTCCTCCTTCTTCACCCCGTCGGCCAGCTTGAACTTCTTCTCCTGACGTTCCAGGTTGGCGGCCACCCCGCCCCCACCGGGCAGGCTGAACACCACGATCTCGGCGTCCTCGGCGTCGCCCTTCTCCTTCTCCAGTTTGAACTGGAGCAGCCGCATCTGGTTGGACGGCTTCTCCTCCTTCCAGTCGGCCGGGGCGGTGCCCTTCAGGCCCGCCACCTCGACGGCCGTGCCCTTCTTGTCGTCGGCGGCCGCGGCCACGGTGCCGAACAGCACCGCCACCGCCAGCGTCAGCAGTCGTCGCGTCATCGCCTGTCCTCCGGGGAAGGCGGGTATTGTAGGAACGGCCCGACGAGCCGCGACCGCCAGGGAGCGGGGTCTGGCCCGCTCCCGGGCGGTCGCGGCTCGTCGGGCGTCGGCCGCCGGCTTCAGTCGCGGGTGACAGCCCGGTGTCAGTGTGCCGTCCCACTCCGGGTCGCCCGGCTCGGCCTTGTAAATTCGTTCCAACAGCCCGGCCACCGCCGCCCTCACCGTGACCGGGTCGAACGACTCCCGCGGGCTGTCCACGGGCGCCAGGAACAACTGCAGCGGCACCGCAGGGGCGGTGAGGTCCATCCAGTTCGGCGACGGCAGCGTCACCCCGTCGATCCAGAACCCACCCGCCTTGTGGAACAGCCGCGTGCGGGCGGCCCAGATCGCGTGGGCTTCGGGCGTGTCGTCCGCTTCCGGCGGGCAGCTCTCCCAGATGACGAACGGCAGCGGCTCGTCGGTCGCGGCGGCATCGACGGCCAGCACGTTGAACGCCTGCTCGTACAGTCGGGTGCCGACGCCCCGCCCGCGGAAGCGGTCGTCCACCGCCACGTAGCTGAGATACCCGCCGTACCCCGGCAGGTGGACGCAGAACACGAACCCGGCCAACTCGCCGGCCTCCGTCACCGCCACGATCAGGTGGCGGCCGTTGCCCCCCGGTCGCCACCCGGTCCGCGATTTCACCCCCCGCTCCAGCCACTCCCACGGCACCCGTTCGTCCTCGTCCAGCGCCGCCTCGTACAGCCGCCGCACCTCCGCCATCAGCGGCTCGGTGGCGTCCAGCATCTCCCAGCAGAACAGGCGGTCGGTCTTCGCCGCGGTACCCATGCGCGCACCATGAACCCCTCTGGTGCCGGGCGGTTTACCCGGCAGGCGAACCAATTCTAGCGGCCGGTCGGCGGATTCACCGTTGGCCGTGGCGGGCGAATTCGGCTAACTTTTCAGGACGATTTCGGCGAACCCGGCCGAACCCCGACGCCCGGCACGAGGTTACGATGGCCGCCAAAAAGTCCGCCAGGTTCAGTTACGACTACCCGCGGCCGGCCTTGACCGTGGACGTGGTGCTGGCCACCCGCGAGCCTCACCCGCGGGTGCTGTTGATCAAACGGGCGAAAGACCCGTTCGCCGGGAGGTGGGCACTACCGGGCGGGTTTGTGGAGGAGAACGAACGCCTGATCGACGCGGCGAGGCGGGAACTGGTGGAAGAGACCGGCGTGGTGGTGGCGGACCTGGAGCAACTGTGCGCCGCCGGCGACCCCGGCCGCGACCCCCGCGGGTGGACGGTCAGCGTGGTGTTCTTCGCACGGGTGGAGGTGCTGGAGGCGAAAGGGGCCGACGATGCGGTGGCGGCCGAGTGGTTCCGGCTGGACAAGTTGCCGCCGCTGGCGTTCGACCACGCGGCGATCTTGAAGCGAGCGGCGGGACGGATTGCGGAGCGGGGTGGGTAGTGGCACCCCTTGTGGGTGCCCAAACAAGGAGGGCTCCCGCAAGGGATGCTCCTACCAACAAGATCACACCGCCACCTTCGCCTTCGCCTCGGCCAGGGCGGCGTTCACCGTCTTCTTGTACAGCCGGCCGGCTTTGCCCAGCGGCTTGAACAGGTTGTAGTAGAAGATGTACCACAGGGCGTGGACGCCATCCATGAACCCGATCTTCTTCCCCTCGTCGTACGCCCGGCCGTAGTACGAGATCGGCGTCTCGTAGGTGCGGGCCTTCGTCTTGCACACCATCGCGGTGATCTCCACCTCCATCCCGAACCCCTTGCTGGTCAGGACGAGCGGCTTGATCACCTCTTTGCGGAACGCCTTGTACCCGGTCTCGATGTCGGTCATGTTGCGGTTGGTCAGGCAGTTGCACAGGGTCGTCAGGAACTTGTTCGCCACGTAGTGGCTGAAGTAGTGGACCCGCGCCGCCTTCCGCACCAGGAAGCGGCTGCCGAACACCACGTCCGCCTGGCCGTTCAGGATGGGGGCGATGACGTCCGGGATCTCGGCCGGGTCGTACTCCAGGTCGGCGTCCTGGATGATGATCACCTCGCCCTCGGCCATCGTCAGCGCCTGCTTGATGGCGGCAGTTTTGCCCTGGTTCTTCGGCGACTTGTGGAACCGCACCTTCGGCTCGCGGTCGGCGAACCCCTGCACCACCGCCGCCGTGCCGTCCTTCGACCCGTCGTCCACCACCACCACCTCTTTCACCACCGGCCCGAGGGCGAGCACGCGGGTGATCACGTCCCCGACGTACTTCTCCTCGTTGTAAACGGGGATGAGCACAGACAGCTTGCCGGCGTGTTCCGACATGGGGCGACGGTCTCGCGGGAGCGGGGTGGAGTCGATGCGGTTCTGGCGGTCGAGCAGTGCGGTCACACGCGGCCCTCGGGGCGACAACACCTCTCCCCGCTGGGGAGAGGTCGGTGGGTGCGGAGCACGTACCGGGTGAGGGGTTTTTCGGGGAGTCGAGGGGGGGGGGGGGGGGGGGGGGGGGGGGGGGGGGGGGGGGGGGGGGGGGG
>CAYMHO010000154.1:0-16059 GCA_964390195.1 uncultured Fimbriiglobus sp.
CGCCGCGGACGGTGCAGCAGAGGCAACCGTTGTTCATCTCGAAGATCTCCTCGTCGGCATTGATGACAAGGGCGTTGTCGATGCCGATCTCGCCGAACTCGTTCTCGATGACGGCGATCCGCTTGCCGTGGTTGGCGGTCAGGATGTGGTTCAACAGCGTCGTCTTCCCCGACCCGAGGAAGCCGGTGAGGACGGTGACGGGCACGCGGTCGGCAGGCATGGACGGACTCCGCGACGGGAACGGATGGGATATCATACGCCGACCAGCCGCCGAGGTTCGCCATGTCCTTCGTCTGGCACGACCTCCTCCGCCGCCCCGAAGTCGAACACCTGCACCACTGGTTCTCGCACATCGCCCAGCGGCTGCTGGACGGCTGCCGGCTGGTGGCGAACGGCGTGCCTCTACGCATCATCGAAGTCGAAGCGTACTACCATGGGCCGGGGCACGAGGACCCGTTCGCCCACCGCGACCCGGTGCAACTCTCCCCCGGCCGGTGGTACTTCCACCGCACCGGCGGGCAGTACCGCGGGGGCAGTTTCAAGGGGCTGGACGTGGCCTTCGGCCACCGCGAGACGAACGCCTTCGCCGGGTTCCTCATCCGCGGGGTGGAACTACCCGACGGAGAAGTCATCGACGGTCCCTCGCTCACCGTCGATCACATCCTGAAGACGACCACCCACGCCAGCGTTTCGGCACTGGACGCGGTCATCGCCGAGCGGGTCGGCTGGTTGGACGGGTTGCCGCTCCAACTGGCCGCCCTGCCGCAGGCGGAGACCCGGCCGGCGCAAACCGCCATCCGTGTAGGGCTGACGCTCAAGCGGCGGAAGTTCAAGGAGAACGACCCGGCGTTCGGCTTCCTGTTCCGCAGCTACCGCTACCTGACCGAGCCGAGGAAGACGGCGAAGGGCAAGCCGCACATGGTGCTGCCGCTGATCGCCGCCGGGAAGACGCCGGAGGAGGTCACCGCCGCGACCGGCTGCCCGACGGCCACGGTAAGGCGATACGCCGCCGACTTCGCCGCCGGCCGCACCCTGACCACGCCCGAGCCGTTCTACGGCAAGGAGATGGGCACCGCCGACCTGTGCAAGCTGTACGGCCTGTGGTGGGAGCGGCACGGGCGATAACACTCCGCGACCGCGAGGGGGCGGCTACACTGACCGCATGAAAGCGGAAATCCTCTCCATCGGCACCGAGATCACGTCCGGGCAGAACCTGGACACGAACAGCCAGTGGCTGAGCCGGCGGCTGGCGGCCGTCGGCATCCCGGTCGGGTTCCACACCACCGTGGCCGACGACCTGGCCGACAACATCGCCGTGTTTCGGAACGCGACCGAGCGGGCTGACGTGGTGATTTGCACCGGCGGGTTGGGGCCGACCCTCGACGACCTGACCCGCGAGGTGCTCGCCACCATCGCCGGCGTCGGACTGGTCGAACACGGCCCGAGCCTGGAGTTCATCCGCGAGCTGTTCGCCAAGCGGAACCGCCCGATGCCCGAGCGGAACCGGGTGCAGGCCCTGTTCCCGGCCGGCAGCGAGCCGCTCCCGAACCCGGTCGGCACCGCCCCCGGCATCTGGATGAAGCTCGGCAATGCGGTGGTGGCCGCCATGCCCGGCGTGCCGTCCGAGATGTTCAAGATGTTCGACGAGCAGGTGCTGCCGCGGCTGATGGCGATGGGGGCAGGAGGCGGGGTGTTCCTCGAACGCAAGATCAACACCTTCGGCACCGGGGAAAGTCACGTCGAACAACTGCTGGGTGATGTCACCCGCCGCGGGGCGGTGCCGGAGGTGGGCATCACCGCCAGCGGGGCCGTCATCTCCCTGCGTATCCTCGCCCGGGCGGCTACGCAAGACGCGGCCAACGCCCTCTTCTTCCCGGTGGAGACCACCATCCGCGAGCGGCTGGGCGAACTGGTGTTCGGGGTGGACGCCGACGAGTTGCACGACGCCGTGTTCGGCCTGTTGAGGGCGAACCGGAAGACGGTGGCGTTCGCCGAGAGCGTCACCGCCGGCAGCGCCGCCCACATGCTGGCCCTGGTGCCGGGGGCGAGCGACCACCTGCTCGGCGGGGTGGTGGCCTACACGAACGCGGTGAAGGTGCGGGAACTCGGCGTGCCGGCGGACGTGATCGAACGACACACGGCCGTCAGCGAACCCGTGGCACGCGCGATGGCCGAAGGGGTGCGGGCGAAATTCGGATCGGACTACGGGGTGGCGACGACCGGGTACGCCGGGCCGGGCGGGGGTGACGACGGCACGCCGGCGGGGACGGTGTTCGCGGCGGTGGCGTACCCCGGCGGGTGCGACGTGCAGAAGTACAGTTGGCTGGGCACGCGGGCGGAGGTGCAGAACCGCACCGCCAAGATGGCACTCAACCTGTTGCGGCTGCGGCTGCTGAAAGGCTGACGTGGGTGCCGCCGGCCGGGCGGCACTCACGTCAGTCGGGCTGGAAGACGAGTTCGAAGGCGGCGATGCGGATCCGGTCGCCAGGGGCGAGGGTGCTACTGCCGCTCACCTTCCGCTCGTTCACGTACACCCCGTTCTTGGAGTCGTTGTCGGTCAGCAGGTAGGTGCCGGCGTCGTCGTCCCACTTGATGAAGCAGTGCAGTTTGGACACCGTCTCCGACCGCAGGAGCAGGTCCCGCCCGTCCTCCCGCCCGATGGTCACCCGCCGCTGCTGGAAGCGGGCCGTCCGCCCGGCGTCGGTCGGCCCGCGGTCGATGCGGATGCGGAACGACACCCCGCGGGTCGGCCGCGGTCCGGCCTCGAGCGACACCGTGCTGTCCTCGCTCAGGGCCATCATCCCCAGGCGGGCGGTCACGTCGATCGCCCGTTGCGGGCGGCGGGCCGGGTCGCGGGCGAGGCAGTCCAGGCACAGGTGGGCGAGCGGCTCCGGGACGTGGGCGGGCAGCGGGTCGGGCGGGCGGGTGAGCACCCACTCGCGGACGGCGGCCAGGCCGGGGGCGTTGAACGGCGGGCGGCCGGACAGCAGTTCGTACAGCGTCGCCCCCAGGGCGAACACGTCCGCCGGGAAGCCGACCGCGTCGGCCCGCCGGGCGAGCACCTCCGGGGCGGTGTAGTTCGCCCGCCCCAGCCCGCCGCCCCGTGGCACCAGGTCGTCCAGCGAACTGCCGACCGGCCGGGCGGAACCGAACCCGCCCAGCCGCGGGATGCCGTCGGGCGTCACCCCGATGGCCGACGGGCACACCCCCAGGTGCAGCACCTTCCGCTCGTGGACGGCGGCCAGCCCGGCGGCGATCTGGCTGGCGATGTTCGCGGCCACGTCCGGGTGGAGGGGGCGAACGAGCGGGGTGCCGTCGGCGTACTCCAGCACCAGGTACGGCACCGGCGGGTTCGGCACGTAGTCGAACAGCTTCACCACGTTGGTGTGGGTCAGCCCGGCCAGCGCCTTCGCCTGGCGGTGGAGGGCGGCCGCCGCCTGCTCGCCGCTGCGGGTGTTGCACGCCACCAGCACCACGCTCCGGTCGGTGGACCGCTGGACGGCGGCGTAGGTGTACGCCCAGCGGTTGCAGGCCAGTTCGCTCGTCAGCTCGTACCCGACGCGGTGCCCCCAGCGGGTGGCCATCTCGAAGTCGGTCATCGGGCGGGCGGTCACCGACTCCCCGGCCCGCCACCGCCGCACGTCCACCGCCAGTTCGCCGGCGGTGGAGTACCGCCGGGCGGGGTCCTTCTCCAGACACTTCAGGCAGATGGCCTCCAGGTCGGGCGGCACCCCGTTGGCCAGGTCGGACGGCCTCGGCGGGTCGTCCTTCTTCACCCGCTCCAGGGTCTCCTCGAAGGTGCCCTCGCGGAACGGCGGGCGGCCGGTGAGCATCTCGAACAGCACCGCCCCGAGGGCGTACACGTCCACCGCCGGCCCGGCCCCCCGCCCGCCCCCGTGGGCCAACTCCGGGGCCATGTACCCGGCGGTGCCGAGCACCGCCCGGGTGCGGGTGAGCGACACCTTCTCGCCCACCAGCCGGGCCAGCCCGAAGTCGGCCACCTTCGGCGTGTCGTCGGCGTCGAGCAGCACGTTGCTCGGCTTCAGGTCGCGATGGACGATCCCCTGCGAGTGGACGTACTGCACCCCGTCGGCCACCCCGATGAGCAGGTCGGCCGCCCACCCGGGGTCGACCGGCTTGCCGGCGATCCGCTGCGACAGGGTGCCGCCGTGGATGTACTCCATCACGCAGTACGACTGCCCCTGGTGCACTCCGGCGTCCAGCACCCGCACCACCCGGGGGTGGGACAGCTTGCTGGCCGCCCGCGACTCCCGCTCGAACCGCATGGCCTCGGCCGTCGAGCAGCCCGCCCCGGAGCGGATCATCTTCACCGCCACCGGGCGGTCGAGGGCCACCTGCCGGGCCAGGTACACCACCCCCATCCCGCCCTCGCCCAACTTCTGTCGGATCTCATACCCGGGCAGGGTCGGCCACACGTCGCGGAAGCGGCGGGCGGCGACGGCCGCGGCCAGTTCCTCGGCGTACTCCGGGAACAGCTCGCACAGCTCGGCGTCCGCCGGCGGGGGGTTCAGCTTCTCCCAGGCCACCCGCACCAGGGCGACGAACAGGACCGGCCGTTCGGCCTCCGGCACCTCGGCCAGCAGGTCGGCGATGGTGAGCGACACGCCGGTGTCGATGGCCTCCTCGAAGCGGTCGCACAGGGCGTCATGCCGGGAGACCTCTTCGAGCGGACGGGTGGCGTCGGTCCACGGGTTCGGGTCAGCCATCGGCGGGCGAAGCCTCCCAGGTGAGGCGGATGCGGGCCACCTTGCGTTCCACCTTGGCCAGCGACCAGCCGGTGCGGGAGGCGATCTCGGCGTTGGTAAACCCTTCCATCTTGGCCACCGCCAGCGCTCGCAGCTCCGGGTCGCCGAGCGACGCCAGCCGCCGCCGCAGTTCGTCCACCAGCTCGGCCGCCTCGTCCGGGGTGGGTCCGTCGGCGGCCGCGTCGGGCAGCAGTTCGTGCCCGTTCCGCCCGCCGCCCCGCTTCTGCGCGAACTCCTTCCGCACCGCGTTCCCCGCCTTGCGGACGGTGAGCATGACCAGCACCTGCCACAGGTCGTCGCGGTCGGCCAGCTTCGGGAACCGCCCGGCCGCCACCCCGCGGTAGAAGCTGTCGAGGGCGCTCAGCACCACGTCTTCGGAGTCGGCCGGCCCGCGTGGGACACCGCCCAGGTTCTTGTGGGCGAGGCCCACCAGCCGCCGGTAGTACGCCTCCCACAGCCGCTGGGCGGCGTCCGGTTCACCCCCGCGAAGGGCGTCGAGCCAGTGGGTGACGGTGCCGGGCGTGTCCATGACCAAAATGGTAGCCGAACGTGTGACGGACGCAAGCGACCGGCATTTTTCCGAACTCGGTGAGGGGTTCCGGACGCGGCCCGTGAGGTGGTTGGTGTCCCCCCACCACCCGCCCCCGTCCCGGAGGTCGCCATGAAGATCGCCTACCTGACCACCGACATCGTCAACCCCGCCCTGGCCCGCCGGTGGGCGAAACCGCTCGGCGGCCGCGTCGTCGCCCCGCGGGCGAGCAACCCGGCCGCCGACGCCGACGCCGTGGTCATCGACTTCGACCACCTGCCGGGTGAACTGCAACGCCAGGCGGTGAACGCCGTCCTGCTGCAGACCGAACGGCGGCCGGTCCTCGTCAACGGGCACAACATCCCCGAGCCGCTGGCCGAGGCGCTCCGCCTGCGTGGGGCGGTGACGGTGATCGGTTGCCTGGACCGGCGGACGGTGCGGCGGTGGGTGAGGAAGGCGGCCCGCCGGGTGGCCGTCGCGGCGTGACTGACCCGCGACAATTCCAGCCTCCCGCGGCGGTGTCGGACAGTGGTCGTTACCCATCCGGTAGACCCGACCCATCACCGGAGCCGACCGATGACCCTGACCCGGAAACTGCTCGTCGCCGCCTTCGCCCTGTGCGGCACCGTCGCCCTCGCTCAGCCGCCCGAGAAGCCGAAGGACCCGCCGAAGGAAGGGCAGGCGCAACCGGAGCGGCCCGGTCGCGGCGGACCTGGTGGCCCCGGCGGGCGTGGCGGGTTCACCCCGCCCAAGCCGGGCACCGTCCTCCCGGCCAACCTGATCGAGCAACTGAAACTGACCGACGAACAGAAGAAGAAACTGGAAGAGCTACAGAAGGACGTGGACGCCAAACTGGACAAGATGCTGACCGACGAACAGAAGAAGGTGCTGAAGGAGATGGCCGAGCGCGGGCCGGGCGGCCCCGGTGGCGGTCGCGGTGGACCCGGTGGGCCGGGCGGACCGGGTGGGCCAGGCGGTCCCGGCGGCGGACGCGGTGGCCCCGGCGGCGGCCGTCCGGGCGGCGATCGCTAAGTGAACATGAGGAGTCGCGAGAGAGTCGCCGCACGTTCCGCGGGCGGTCCACGCTTCCGCCCGCGGAGCGTGCGGCGACTTTAAGACTCGACCCCCTCCGGCTGATTCGCTCACCCCGGCCGGGTGGGGGTCACTTCATTTCCGCCCAATTCCGAACCGCTCCCCGCTCGGCGTCCGTCAGGCTTGCATCCGGCAGCGTCACCCGGCGGGCGGCGGTCCGGGCAGACGTCGGCTGCCCGAGTCGCCCGTACACCTCCGCCAGGTACACGTTCGCCCGCGGGTCGGTCGGCTTCCGCCGCTCCGCCTGCCGCAGTTCGCGCGCCGCCTTCGCCAGTGTCGCCTCGGCCAACTCCCCGCCGTCCGCCGCCGGCTCCCCCTCCCACCGTCGCACCATCAGCACCAGCGCGATCCCGCGGTGCAAGTGCACGGCGAACGGGTCGTTCGCCTCGCCCGCGATCTCCATCAGCCGGGTGTGGGCGTGAACCAGGTGCCGCCCGGCCTCGCCGCTCATCCCGCTCGCCTGCCGGGTGAACCGCTCGAACTCGCGGCGGGCGTCGGCCGGTTGGCCGGTGCGGAGCAACAGTTCCGCCAGGTACGCCCGGATCATGACGGCATCGGGGCGGTCTTGCAGATGGGCGACGAGGTGCGGCACGGCGGCCGATTCGTCGCCGCGGTCGACACACGCGGCGGCGCGGGCGAGGTGATCCGCCACCTCGGCCGGCGGGGCGGCCCGGGCGATGAGCACCTCCGACTCCACCGCCGACGGCAACCGCTCCTCGGGTGTGCTCGCACACCCGGTCAGCAGCAGTCCGCACGCGCACACGGCCAGCCGTCGCATGTCGCACCCCGCAGCCGGAAAAGGTGGCGAATGTGCGGGGTTCATCGAACGCAGCGAGGCCGGGTGAACAGCCGAACCGGGGCGGGCGGGAAAAGCTGTCGGTAAACTGGGTGAGGTGTGGCGGTGCTACCGATGCGGAGGGCGGCGGTGATCCAACCTCATCCGGACGGGGCGACCCTGGCCGTGCGTGCCCAGCCGGGGGCGAAGAAGGACGCCGTCCTCGGCCGGCACGGGGATTCGCTCAAGGTGGCGGTCACCGCCCCGCCGGAGGACGGGCGGGCGAACGCCGCGCTCGTCGAGCACCTGAAAACTGTGCTCGGGGTGAAGCGGTCGCAGGTGGTGCTGCTGTCCGGTGAGAAGAACCGGAACAAGGTGTTTCTCATCCGCGGGCTGACACCGGAGCAGGTGGCGGCACGAGTGGGTTAAGGGGCCGGCTCTCGCCGGGTGCCGGTCGGATGTCGCTCTCGACGAGAGCCGGCCACCCCACTCCGGGCGGTTCGTGTTCTACACTTCCCGGCCGACCCCCCACCCCCCGGATGGCTCGTCATGGCCCGGTTGTGCCCGCAGTGCGGGGAGATCCACTTCGAGACCAGCACCAGCCCGCTGCCGTCCCACTGCCGCAAGTGCAACGCCGACTTGAATCAGGCGTCCGGGCTGATGCCGGCCATGCAACTGGAGGAAGCCCAGGCGGACGCCCCGCCGCCGCCGAAGGTGCCGGCCAAGGTGGTGTTCGGGCGGCTCGCCCGCACGCCTGGGTTCAAGGGCATCCTCATCGGGTGCGGGTTTCTGGTGGCGGCCGGGGTGATGCTCTCCCTCGGGGTCAATTGGCACACCCGGGTGAAGGAGACGAAGGCGACGGTCCACGTCGGCAACGACGCCCCGAAGGAGGCCAAGCGGGACCGGCTGACGGCCACCTACACGGTCGGCACCAAGAAGTACTTCCAGTACCCCGGCATCCGCAGCGAGGGGGCCACGTTCACCGTCTACTACCTGCCCGAAGACCCGGCCACCGGGTACGAGGCGAAGCCGTTCCTGTGGCTGGTGATCGGCGGGGGGGTGCTGCTCATCGGCCTGGTGACGCTGACGTTTGGCGTCGTCAAGTTCAGCGTCGGGCGGGCGCAGGCGGCCGACCACCAGAAGGTGATGGCCCAGGCCGGGTGACCACTCATTTCGGTTCGCACGCCAGGGCCACCGCCGCGGTCGCCCAGCCGGTGGCAGCGCAGGAGATGAACTGATCCCGGCCGTGCGGGAAGCCGCTCTCGAAGTACGTCTGCACCGGGCGGCTGCGGGTGCGGACGTGCCAGGTGCCGTCGGGCAGTTGGGTGCCGAGCAGGAAGGCCAGCCCGCGTGCGAACGCCTGGGCGTCCGACTTCACCCCGCCGGCGACGTGCAGGGCGTACAGCGCCGACCCTGTCGCGTAGGCGTCGCTGAACCGCCGGGCGTTCTGTGCCCACCCGCCGTCCGCCTCCTGCGTGGCCAGCAGGTCTTTCGCCGCGTCGGCCAACTGCTCCGCCGTCGCACCCGCCGCGTGCAACCCGAGCAGCCGGAACACGCGGTCTTCGGTGTCCTTCGGCTTCACCCCGAGCAGCCACTTGCGGGCCGACTCCGCCCGCCTGGTCGCCGCCTCGGCCTTCCCCTCCGGGGCGTACTTCCGAACCGCCCGCACCGCCAGAGCGGTGGTGGTCACGTCGCTCGCCTCACTCGGCGGGCGGCTGCCGCGGGCCGGCCAGTGCCCCTTGCCCTCGTCCGCCCCGAGGGTGTAGTGGGCGATCGCCGCGGTCGTCTTGTTCGGCTGCACTCCGAGCACATCCAGGGCGAACAGGGCGTACCCGGTGTTGTCCACCCCGCCGCCGACCGGCCCCGGACCGGGGCCGTTCCCCTTCTCCAGCCGGTCCCGCATGCCCTCGAAGTGGTCGGTGATGAACGCCGCCTGCTCGGCCAGCTTCTTCTGGTCGGCGGGGAAGCCGTGGCGGTCGGCGGTGACGACCGCCAGCAGCGGCACGGCGTGATTGTGGCAGGTGAAGCACGTCTTCTTCGCCGAGTGCTCCTCGACCCCCTTCCACAGTTGCGGGAGTGCCTTCCCGACCGCCGCCCGCAGGTTGGCTTGCGTCGGCGGAACGGCCGTCACCTCCGCCGGCGGTGGGGTGGTGAGGACGGCGAACGACAGGAGTACGGCCGATGGGATCATTGTCGCCCCCCGCCGGGGCGTGACCCGCCCGGCCCACCGGGACCGCCGGGGCCACCCGGCCCGCCGCCGAACCCGCCGTACAAGGACTTGGCAAACGGCTCGCCGACCAGTTGTTTCCAGGCGAGTTGCTGCTCGGGCTTCAGCGCGGCGACCATCTCCGGCACGGCCGCCAGGTGGGGCGGCCCGCCTTCCGGGTTCCGTTCCGGCTTTCCGTCCGGTTTCCCCTCTGGCCCGCGGGGGCGACCGCCCGGTCCGCCGCCGAACCCACCGGGGCCGCCGCCACCCGGACCGCCGCCGCCGAACCCGCCGGGCTTGCCGAACCCCGGCCCGCCGGGTCCGCCCGGCCCGCCGCCCATCCCGCGGCCGCCCGGGCCGCCGAACGCGAAGGTCGATTCCGTCTGCCGGCTGAACAGGTGACGCCGCTCGATCTGCCGCAGCTTCTCGCGGTCGTCGGCGGTCAACTTCAGGGCGTCGATCACCTCGGGCATCTCGAACGCCCGCCCGCCGCGGGACTGGATGAACAGTTGGTCGAGCCGCTTCTGCTGGTCGCCGGTGAGCTGCGGGCGGATCTCCTTCTCCAGCCGCTTGGCCCGCTCCAACAGGCGGGCGTTGAACTCGTCGATGGTCAACTCGCCGGGCTTGCCGAACTCGGACGGGTTGACGTTCAGCTGTCTCACCAGGCGTTCGCCCTCCGCCTCGCTCAGCCTCAGCTCGTCGCGGACGTGGTGGATCCGCAGCAGTTCCAACCGCCCGGCCCCGGCCATCACCGCCAGGTCGGACAGGATGCCGGACACCTTCACCCGCACCTCGTTCAGATCCCCCACCGCCTTCGGGTCGTCCTTCCGCAGGGCGATGAACTCCTGGTAGTAGGCCAGGGCGGTTTGCAGCATCCGCTGCCGCAGCCCCTCCTGCATGAAGTCGTTGGCCAGTTCCTCGTTCGCCACCCGGATGTGTTCGTCGGCCAGGCTGCGGGCGATCTGGAACCGCTCCGCCGCCTCCTTCGCCCGCTGCTGCTCTCGGGCGAGCGAAGCCTCGGCATCCTTCTTCGCCCCGGCCTCCTTCTCCAGCGCGTCCTCGGTCTGCCGCTTCGCCCCGGCCACCACGGCGGTGCTGGCCGCGAACCCGACGGCCGCCAGCAGCAGCACGACCACGGCGGCGTAGCTGTACGCCGGGTGCCGGCGGAGCCACTTGCGGGTGTGATCGACGAGCGTCGGGCGGCGGGCCAGGATGGGCAGGTCGTCCAGGAAGCGGCGGAGGTCGGCGGCGAACTCGCCGGCCGTCTGGTACCGCTCGAGCGGCGTCTTCGCCACCGCCTTCAGCACGATCGTTTCCAGCTCGGGCGGGATGGTCTTGTCGTGCTGCCGCGGGGGGACCGGGTCCTCGTTGATGATGCGGTAGAGGAGGGAGGAGCGGTCCAGGTCGGGGAAGATGGGCCGCAGGGTGAGCAGCTCGTACAGGGTGGCGCCGAGACTGTACACGTCGGTGCGGTGGTCCACCTCGGTGCGGCGGCCGGTCGCCTGCTCCGGGCTGCTGTACCTCAGGGTGCCGAACACGTCGCCGGTGCGGGTGACGTTCGCCTCCGCCTGCACCTGGGCCAGCCCGAAGTCGGTCACCCACACCGTGCCGCGGGCGTCGAGCAACAGGTTGGCCGGCTTGATGTCGCGGTGGACGACGCCGGCGTCGTGCGCGTACTCCAGGGCGTCGGCCACCTGGGCGGCGAACCGGGCGGCGGTGGCGAACGCCGAGCGGTCGCGGCGGGAGGCGGTGACCACGGTGGCCGACACCGGGGCGGGCTTGACCGGGGCGGTGCTCCGGTCGGCGATCATCACCGTGCTCTCCCCGGTGTTCGCGGCGTGCTCGTCCCGCAGTTCCCGGATGACCGCGTCGAGCGGGCGGCCGTCGATCAACTGCATGGCGTAGTAGTGGGTGCCGCGGTCCATGCCGACGGCGTACACCGGCACGATGTTCGTGTGGTGCAACTGGGCGGCGGCGTGCGCTTCGGTCTTGAACCGCTGGAGCTGCTTGGCGTCCAGCCCGGCGGCGAACGGCAGCACCTTGAGGGCGACCCGCCGGCCGAGGGACAGTTGCACCGCCTCGTACACCACGCCCATCCCGCCGCGGCCGATCTCGCGGACGATGCGGAAGTCGCCGAGCGGTTCGGGGGAAGCATCGACCGGCGGCGGGGGGGCCGGCGGCCGCAGGGCCATCCCCGCGGCGTGGGCCATCTCGACGCCGTCCAGGCACTCGGCCACCGCCTCCCGCAGCTCGGGGAAGCGGGCCTCGTACCCGCCGCGGGCGGGGGTGCGGCCGGCCTCCAGTTCGGCCAGGTACTCGCGGGCCACCGCCAGCACCCGCGGGTCGTCGTCCAGTTCTTCGGCCGTCATGAAGAAGACCTCACCCCCCGTCCCCCTCTCCGGTGCGGAGAGGGGGTGTTCAACCTGCGGGGGTGGTTGAACTCTCGCGGATGAATTCGCAACGACTCCCCCTTGAACACCCCCTCTCCGCTCGGAGAGGGGGCCGGGGTGAGGTCTCCTACCTCACTTCCTCCCGGCCAGGTAGTCGGCCAGGGTGTCCAGGTCTTTGTCGCTCAGCTTGTCGACCGGGAAGGCGTCCATCTTGGACATGGGGTTGTGCTTCTTCGCGTCCCGGATGTGGTCGGCGATCCACGCCTTGTCGTGCTTCGCACCGGCGTGGGACAGGTCCATCCGGCCCGACCCGACGCCGTCGACCTTGTGGCACTTCCCGCAGCCGGTGTCGGTGAACACCTTCAGGGCGGGCGACAGGTTGGCGGTGTCACCGCCGGCCGGGCCGGGGGGTTGCGGGCCGGACGGCTGGGTGGGGGCCGCGGTCGGGCCGCACGCGGCCACGACGGGCAGTGCGGCGAGCAGGGCGAGGAGGACGAACCGGCGCATGGGCACCTCAGTGAGGGGACGGGTCAGGTCGCGGTCAACTGCTTGCGGAGTTGGGCAAGGGCGCGCATCCACAGCTTCTCGACGCTGTCCACCGACTTGCCCATCCGTTCGGCCACCTGCGGGAAGGTCAGCCCTTCCATATGCCGCAGCACGATCACCGTCTGGTAGTCGTCGGGCAACTGGCCGATGGCGGACGCCACCAGCAGCGACTGCTCGCCCTTCGCCACCTGCTGGCTGGGCGACGTCTGCGGATCGACCGGGATGGCCCCGAGGCCGGCGGTCGAGTGGTCCAGGTCGGCCATCAGCCCGACCTCCAGCCGGGGGTCGCGGGCCTTCGTGCCGAAGTACCGCCGCACCTGGTTGGCCAAGGTGCCGGCCAGAATCTCCCGCAGCCACGCAGTCAACTGGGCCTCGCTCTCCCCGCGGAAGTTGGGGAAGTAGTGGTGGGCGTGGATGAACGCCTCCTGCACCACGTCCGAGGCGTCCACCTTCCCTTGCAGCTTGCGGCCGATCTCGATGCGGGCGAGCAGCCGCAGGTAGTGGCGGTACTGGTCGAGCAGGCGGCCGAGGGCGGCCGGTTCGCGGCGGGCTTCGGCGAGCATCTCGGTGGCGTCCGACGGGGTCACGGCACACTTCCCTCTGGTAACAGGCTGGCGACCGACCCCGCCGCCTAGAATGGCCTCATCCCGATACGGTGAGCGTACCATGCCGGATGGCGACTGTCTGCCGACACGTCTGAAACGCGAGGGCGACGGCCTGCGGATCGACTGGTCCGACGGGGCGAGTACGTTCGTCACATGGCGGGCGCTGCGGAAGGCCTGCCCGTGTGCCACCTGCAACGACGAGCGGTCCAAACCGCCGAACCCGTTCCGCGTGCTGTCCGCCCAGGAGGTGGCCGCCGGCCCGCCCGCCCCACTGAAGATGACGGCGGTCGGCCAGTACGCCTACCAGATCGCCTGGAACGACGGCCACAGCACGGGGATTTACACCCTCAGGTCGCTGCGGGAACTGAGCGAACCGACGGCGAACGGCGTGACGTGAGTCCGCCGGTGTCGCCCACAACACCAACCGGCGGACTCACGTCGCGCCGTTCGCCTGGAGATGAGATGCACCCTCAAGCCGCACAGAAAACACCCCTGCCGGGCATCAAACACGTCGTCGCCGTGGCCAGCGGCAAGGGCGGCGTGGGCAAATCGACCGTAGCGGCCAACCTGGCACTCGCCCTGCACATGTACGGCCAGCGGGTCGGCCTCATGGACGCCGACATCTACGGCCCGAGCGTGCCGCACATGTTCGGCCTCGGGGTGGTCGATCAGACTCGCACCCCGTTCCCCATCGAGAAGTTCGGCCTGAAGCTGATGAGCATGGGCTTCCTGGTGGACCCGAACCAGCCGGTCATCTGGCGGGGACCGAAGGTCGCCCAGGCGGTCGGCTCGCTGCTGTTCCAACCGCCGTGGGGTGAACTCGACTTCCTCGTCATCGACCTGCCGCCCGGCACCGGCGACGCCCAACTGACACTGAGCCAGAGCGCCCCGCTGACGGGCGCTCTGGTTGTCACCCAACCGGCCGAAGTCAGCCTGATCGACGCCCGCAAAGGGGTGCGGATGTTCCAGGAGGTGAACGTGCCGATCCTGGGCATCATCGAGAACATGAGCCACCTGATCCTGCCCGACGGCAGCAAACTTCACCCGCTCGGCAAAGGCGGCGGGGCGAAGCTGGCGGCGGAGATCGGCGTGCCGTTCCTGGGCGAAATCCCGATCGACCCGGCGGTGAGCGCGTGCGGCGACGGCGGCGAGCCGATCGTGCGGAAGCTGCCCGACCACCCGGTGTCGCAGGCGTACCTGAAGTTGGCCCAGACGGTGGTGAACGAACTGCTGGCGAAGCCGACCGGCGGCGGGCTGCCGGAAGTGGAGCTATGAAACCGCTCCTCCTCTTCGTCTCCGCCGACGCCCGGGCCGCCCAGGCGGTCGAACAGTTCCGCCAGGTGTTCGGGCTGTTCGCGGCCAGCTACAACCCGGTGGCGAAGTCTCCCGACGCCGTCACTGACACCGAGGTGTCAACGGCCACCCGCGTGGTCGTCTGGGACGAATCGCTGAAAACCCGCTTCCCGATGGCCGAGGTGTGGCCGGACGGCAACCCGGCCCCGCAACTGGCCCAACTGCTGGCCGAACTGATGGGCGGCGGGAAGGCCTACCTGCCGCCCCCGCCCGGTCCGCCGCCCAAGCCGAGGTCGCTCGGCACGGTGAAGGTCGGCCGCGAGACGGCCGGGCGGCGGGGCAAGGGCGTGACGGTGGTGTGGGAGCTAAACCTGAACGACGACGGGTTGAAGGAGCTGTGTACGAAGTTGAAGAACCGGTGCGGCAGCGGCGGGACGGTGAAGGACGGCCGCATCGAGATTCAGGGCGACCACCGCGACACCGTGCAGGCCGAGTTGGAGAAGATCGGGTACAAGGTGAAGCGGTCGGGCGGGTGACGACCCAACGAGCCACGACCGCGAGGGAGCGGGGTGGTTGAATCACCCGCTCCCTCGCGGTCGCGGCTCGCAATCACTACTTCTTCTCGGCGAACACCTTGTTCCCGACTGTCTTTCCAGTGCCACGGTCCACGATCTCCACATACCGCCCAGCCGACTCTTTGCCGAAAACCTGGATCGCGTCGCCGTCCAGCACCTCCAGCCGCACGTCGTTCCAGTACTTCGAATGGTCGATCGGCCCCAGCCCTTTCAAGTCGGCCTTCCAGAGCTGCTTCTTCGCGTTCAGGTCGAAGGCCACCACCGAACACCCGGACGAGGACGGGTGGAAGTCGGCGTAGTAGAGGACGCCGCCGCGCTGGGCGAACGACACCATCACCTGCGTCTCCCACTTCAGCAACTCTTCCTTCTTGGCGTTGCTGATGAGGACGGTCATCCCGAGGCCGCCTGCTTCGAGCGCTTCCAACTCCGCCCGGAAACCCTTGAACTCGTCCGTTAACTGGTCGGTGATTGCTTTTCGCTCCGGGAACTTCCACTCCGTCTCGTCGGCCACCTGCTGGTAGTCCTTCGCGGGCTTCTTCGGCACCGGGGCGGCGACGGCCGAGGCGACGACAAGCAGTGCGACGGTCAGGGAGCGGATCACGGACAGCCTCCGGGAGCGAGGTGATTGTACCCACTCCGCCGCCCTCCCGTTCCGGTCGTTACACCTCACTTCAGCCCGGCCGCTTCGGCCCGCAGGTTCTGCGTCGTTTGCAGCACCTTTTGTAACGTCTCCTTGTCCGGGGTGCCGTTCACCTTCAGCCGCAGCCGCCCCTGGGCGTCGATCACCACTAGGTTCGGCTCCCCGCCGGTCAGCCCGAACTTGTCCTTCATCGTGTTCCCGAAGTCGAGCCACACCGGCACGTCGGCGGCGTCCTTCTTCAACGCCCCGCGGACCAACCCCTGGATCGCACCCGGCACCTTCCCGCAGCACGCCACCGGCACCACCGTCACGTCCGGGGACGGCTTGCCCTTCTCCACGCCGGGCAGCGGATCGACCGCCGCCGTGCGGGCCTCCTTCGCCGTCTTCCCTTCGGCCGACGGGTGGAACAGCACGTGCAGTTGGCTGCCCAGTTGGCGGCTGGCGTCGATCCCCTCGCGGTCACCGAACACCAGAATCAGCACCTTCCCCTTGTGGTCGGCCACGCTGTGCTTCGTCTCGAACTGGTCTTCCATCGCCAGGTCGTTCACCTTCGGCGGGTCGGCGGCGAACCCGATCCCGGTGAGGAGTAGCACGGTCGTCAGGCTGAGAACTCGGGTCATGCCAGTCCGCGCCGGCGGCGCG
>CAYMHO010000155.1:0-16038 GCA_964390195.1 uncultured Fimbriiglobus sp.
GCTCACCCGCCCGGCTCGCCAGAGTGCGGGCCAGCCCCCAGTCCATCACCTGCACTTCGCCGAACTCGCCGACCATCACGTTCAGCGGCTTGAGGTCGCGGTGGATCACCCCACGGGAATGGGCGAACCCGACCGCCTGCGCGATCTGCTCGAACACCTGCACCCACCGCGGCAGGTCGTGCGACCGCGTCGGGCGGGCCTTCAGTTGCGCCGAGAGCGTCTGCCCGCGGACCAGCTTCATGACCAGGAACGGGCTGCCGTCGGCCAACTGTCCCAGTTCGTGGACGGGTGGGATGTTCGGATGCGGCAGCTTGGCCGTGATCTTCGACTCGGTCACGAACCGGTCGGCGTTCGCTCCGGGTATCAGCGTCTTGATCGCCACTTCGCGGTCGAGAGTCAGGTCCACCGCCGCATACACCCGTCCCATCCCCCCCTTCGCAATCTCGGCTGTGATGTGATAACCCGTCACCTCGGGCAGAGTGTCCGCCATCATCCCGCGGAGTTCGTCCGTCCATCCGGCGAGACGGGGGACGGTGGCGTCGGCGGTGGCGTCCGTCGTGACTGGTTCGCCGGACGGCTCGCGGAGGTTGGTACGGTCAGGGTCGGCGGACGGCAGGTGTTCGTTCACGGTTGGCACCCAAACGTGTGGGAGATTGGCCTTGAGTGTGACGTCCGATCATCTGACAGTCGAGCGAAATCACCGGGCGAGGGCGGTCACTTTCGTGATTCACACTGGGCGGCAGATTCGCCGTAAGTGCATGGCGGGCATGGGATGTTTCGCAGTCGGGACATGGTTTCGCGGATGGGTGGGGGGAGGCGGAATGAAACCATCCGGGGGCGGAATCGGTAACGGCCGGACACGGATGGGGCATGGAGTGGTACGCGGATTCGCGTCCGCCCGCCGGAGGGGGTTCGCATAGTTCCCCTGTACCACCCCACGAGGCCGACCCCGCCGATGAGGAAGACCCTCCGAGTCCTGTTCGTCATCACCTTCAGCCTGCTGCTGCTCGGCGGAGTCGGGTGCAGCCGATCCGGCAAGTCCCGCACGCGGGTGTCCGGCCTGGTGACGGTGGACGGGCGGCCGGCGAAGGTCGGGCGGGTCACCTTCACCCCGGTGGGCGGCGGCAGGGCGTACTCCGACAGCATCAGCGGCGGGCGGTACGCCGTGCGGAACCGGTACTCGATGCCGCCCGGCGAGTACACCGTGCGGGTGGAGTGCTCCGGCGACGGCACCGGCCGCGGCGGGTTCGACCGCCAGATGACGGACAAGGTGGCGATCACCGGGTTCGGCCGCGACACCTACGACTTTTAGCTGAAGTGAGAGCGATCGGCGAGCGAGGGGCGAACCACCCATCCGAAGGGGGGTCGCCCCTCGCTCGCGTTAACACAACCCCTTAACGGGTGTGCCGGGGCTGAGGGTGTACGGGCGGTCTTGACCGTCGCGGAGTTCGGTGTCGGGCGGGATGCCGAGGAGGGTGTAGATGGTGGCGGCCACGTCCTCCGGTGTCGTCGGGGTGTCACTCGGGTGTGCGGCGGTCTTGTCACTCGCCCCGATGACCGCCCCCCCGGGCACCCCACCGCCGGCGAACAGCACGGTGTAGCAGTGCGGCCAGTGGTCGCGGCCGTTTTCCTTGCTCGCCCCGGCGTTGCTGGTGACTTGCCCGACCTTTGGCGTGCGGCCGAACTCGCCCATCACCACCACCAGTGTGCTGTCGAGCAGTTTCCGGTCGGCCAGGTCTTCGAGCAGTGTTGAAAACGCGGCGTCGAACGGCGGGCAGAGGGACTTCTTCATCAGCCCGAAGTGGTCGCGGTGGGTGTCCCACGCCTGGTCGATCCGCCGGCCGGTCATCACCGTCACCAGCCGCACGCCAGCCTCCACCAGCCTTCGCGCCATCAAGAACGTCTGGCCGATGTGCGGCAGCCCGCCGAACTTCCTCGCCTCCAGACTGCGATCCGTACCGGGGTCGGTGCCGTACCGCTTGCGGAGCTTCTGCGGCTCCTTGCTCAGGTCGAACGCCGCGCGGGTGTCGGGGGACGTGATCACCTCGACGGCCTTGCGGTGGAAGGTGCCCATGCGGTCGAGTGCGGTCGACTCGCCGAGCCGGCCGACCGTCTTGT
The DNA here is from genome assembly GCA_964390195.1 of uncultured Fimbriiglobus sp. Taxonomy (GTDB): domain Bacteria; phylum Planctomycetota; class Planctomycetia; order Gemmatales; family Gemmataceae; genus JALHQU01. The sequence continues at coordinate 2,119 of CAYMHO010000155.1, forward strand.
CGAGTTGTCCCCGCAGGTCGTTGCGTTGTCCGAGTCGGTCGAGCGGCACGTCGGCCGACAACTCCAGCCCCGGCACTGTGTACCCTTCCAGGCTCGGGTCGCCGCCGACGAACGGGTCGCACGCCGCCCCCAGGAACCCGCCCTTCTGCCCGCCGATGTCCACCCCGTTGTTCCACTGGTACTCGGGCAGCAGCACGTACGGTGGGATGGCCTTCGCGGCCGGCTTCAGTTTCGCCATCACCGCCCCGAACGGCGGGAAGGTGGCGGCGGTGTCGGTTTGGATGAGTTTCGACCCCTCACTCGGCGTGCGGCCGGTGAGCATGTAGAAGCTGCCGGCGTTGTGGTCGTTGATGCCGTGGTGAACCGACCGCACCTGGGCGAGGTGGTGCATCTGCTTCGACGTGAGCGGGAGCAGTTCGCCGACCGTGACACCTGGCACGCTCGACTTGATCGGCCCGAACTCGCCGCGGATTTCGACCGGGGCGTTCGGCTTCAGGTCCCACAGCTCCAGGTGGCTCGGCCCGCCGTCCATGAAGATGAGGATGCACGAGGTGGCTTTCGCCTTCCCCTTCGGCGCGGCCAGCAGCGACGGCAACGCCAGTCCGCCGACGGCCAACCCGCCGACACGCAGGAACTCGCGGCGGCTCGGGCCGGAACACAGTTTCGCCGTCCGGCCGGACAGGGAGAGCATCCGTCACCTCACACGAGGGCGCCGATCACCTTACCGATGCTGGCGGGGCGGGTGAACCCGTCCGGGCTGAGGCGGGTGGCCGGGTCGATGCCGAGGGTGTGGTACAGGGTGGCGGTGAAGTCTTCGAGCGACACCGGGTCGTCCTTCACGTACGCCGCCGTCTTGTCGCTCGCCCCGTACACCGTTCCGCCCTTGATGCCGCCGCCGGCGAGCATGGCCGAATAACAGTGCGGCCAGTGGTCGCGGCCCATCGCCGACCCGCCCTTGCTGATCTTCGGCGTGCGGCCGAACTCGCCCACCAGCACCACCAGGGTGCTTTCGAGCAGCCCGCGGTCGTCCAGGTCGTCGAGAAGCACGCTGACCGCCTGATCACACCGCGGCAGGGCGAACCCCAGGCCGTTCCACCCGTCCTCGAAGATGCCGATGCCGGCGTTCCCGTGCATGTCCCAGGTCTCGACGCTCAGGAACTTCTCGCCTGTCTTCATCCCGGTCCAGGCGACGACGGAGACGAGCCGCACCCCCGCCTCCACCAGCCGACGGGCGAGGATCAGGTGCTGGCCGAGCGGGTTGCGGCCGTAGCGGTCACGGAGGGCCGGCGGCTCCTTCTCGATGTCGAACGCGCGGCGGGCGGCTGGGCCGGTGAGCAGGTCGAACGCCTTTTCACGGTGGGTGTCGGTGTCCGGACCCAGGTGCGGCGGGCCGGTGTCCAGGTTCGCCAACAGACTCCGGCGGTCGGCCACGCGGGTCGCCGATACCGCCGTGTCCGTCTCGAACACGCGGATTTTGTGGGCGGGGTTGGCCGGGTTGTCGTCGTGGCTGACGCCGAGCACCATCGGGGCGTGGGCGGAGCCGAGGAACCCGCCGGTGGTGTACGTCGCGTCCGGCGGGGCCGCCCCGCCGCCGAACTTCTGCAGCCACACGTTCGACGGCAGCCCGCCGCGGCTGGGCAGCAGCTTCGACACCACCGACCCGAACGACGGGGCGTCCGGTTCCGGTTTCGCACTCCCACCGAGCAGCATGGCGTTGGCGAAGTGGTGCAGCGGCTGTGTGTGCGTCATCGACCGGATGACGGCGTACTTGTCCGACCGGGCGGCCAGCATCGGCATCAGTTCGCCGACGCGGAAGCCGGGCGTGCGGGTGGCGATCGGCTTGTACGGCCCGCGGAGTTCGGCCGGCGCGTCAGGTTTCGGGTCCCACGAGTCGAGCTGGCTGAGGCCGCCGTACTGGTAGATGAAGATACACGACTTCGGCGGACGTTTGGCGTCGGCGGCGAGCAACCGCGGCAGCCCCAACCCGAGCGGGGCGAGGAGGCCAACTTTGAGGAGGTCGCGGCGGGAGGGCATCGCACGCCCCGAGAGGGCAGTGGGGGTGTAGCGTACCGCACCCGACCGGGCGGACGCAAGGAGTTCGCCGCGAAGGGGTCAGACCGTCGCCGGCCGCGGGTTCAGTTGCGGGTCGTTGAACAGGTCGGCGAGCGGCAGGGCGAACCCCGGCAGCACCGCCCCGCCGTCGAGGGTGTCGGCGGCGGTGAGGGTGGTGAACACGCCGGGGGCGGTGTACACGGCGACGGTGCGGTCGTCCGGTACTGCCACCCACACCAGCCGGGTGCCGCCCTGGAAGTACTCCCGGATCTTCTGCGCGATCTCCCCGGCGGTGTTGCTTTCGGACAACACTTCCACGGCCAAATCCGGGGCGAACCCGGCGACCGGTTGCAGGTGGGCGTCGTCGGACGGCAGCCGCCCCCACGAGGTGAAGCTCACGTCCGGCAGGCGGTTCCGCCCTTCCACGATCCGCATAATGCAGTCCGCCCCGCCGACGATGCCCAGCCGCTGTGGGCGGACGAACTGCAACAGGAACATGCCGATGGTCATGGCCATGAAGCTCTCGAGGGCGCCCATCGGCTTCTCCACCAGGATGCCGTCGATCAGTTCGACCAGTCGGTCCTCCCGCTCGATGTACCGCAGTTGGTCGGCTTCCGTGGCGGTGCCGGGGCGTGGGTTCCACAGGACGCGATCGAGCGGCACGTCGCCGAGCGCGCGGAGGACGTCGGCGAGGGTGTCGAGCGGGCTGGTGGCGGACACGGCAAGGCCCTTCGGCGGATGAACCGATTGTACCCCGAGCGACCCCGCCGACGCGAGACCGCCCCTCACCTCGGGCCGTCCGCCGGTCCCTGCTCGGCCTGGTGACCCCGCAACGACGAGCCGTGGTACAATTCTCGGACACCGCCGGAGGGCACGCCGTGCCGGAACTGACGCTCGAATCGCTCGCAAACCAGCTGGCGCGGGTCTGTACGAGATGGCGGTTTCGGGCCTGCGATAACACCGGAGCAGTAATGCCCCTTCACCAACTCATCTGTCGGTTCTTCCTACCCGCCGTGCTGGTGTTCGGCCTCACCACCCCGCCGCCGGTCCGGGCCGATGTCGTGCCGCCCAGACCGAGACCCGCGCCGAAGCCGCCGTCGCCCCAACCCCCACTGCCGCCGGACCCGGACCCCGACCCGGATGACGGGGAGAGCCGGGTGCGGTCTGTTGTCGTCGCCTCCGCCGCCGGCGTCGGACTGACGCTGCTCGGCGTGTGGGTGATCCGCAGGCAACTCCGCCGTCGGAACCCCGTCGGCCAACTGTCATGAACGACGCCCTCACCCGCGCACGTGCGTTCGCCGTGCTGACCCACGGCGAGCAGAAATACGGCGACCAGCCGTATTCCGTTCACCTCGACGCGGTGGTCGAGATCCTTGTCCCGTTCGGTGAGGAAGCCCGGGTCGTCGGCTACTTGCATGACGTGGCCGAGGATACCCCAGTGACATTAGAAACGCTTCGAGACGAGTTCGGCGAGCGGGTGGCGAAGCTCGTGGGCCTCGTGACCGACGAACCGGGGAAGAACCGCCGTGAGCGGAAGGCCCGCACCAACGCGAAACTGGCGGCGGTCGGAGCGGAAGATTCACTCGCCCTCATCGTGAAGGCCGCGGATCGGTTGGCGAACCTGCGAGCGTCGGCTAAAGGTGGACCCGATTCCAAACTGGGGATGTACCGCCGCGAGCACCCGGAGTTCCGGCAGGCCGCTTTCCGTCCCGGCTTGTGCGACGAGGTTTGGCGGGAGATCGAAGCGATCATCGGCCCGAATGAGTAGGGCGGCTGCAGACCCCAATCGACCCGCCCTTACAAAGTCACCGTTCCGCCTTTGCCGGTTGTGCCGGCGCCCCGTGGTGCGCCTCCCGCGCCCGTCGTTTCGCTCGTTCAGCGCCCCCACCTCCCCCCGCCGATGATTTCCCGCCAACCCGCCACCCACCGCCCCCGCGGTGGTGTACATTAGGTGATGGAGAACGTCGGACGGTTGGGCCGGGGGTGCCCAACTTGACGGCCGCTCCGGGGGGGATACAATCAAGTCAGCACTTACGGATGAGTGCTGCCGTTTCCCCAACGTGCCGGCCCGCGGACCAGGGCGAACCTCCCAGCAACAGCCTTCCGGCCATTCAGCCAGACGTGTCGTGCTCCTCGGGTTTCCTCGCCGAGTGAGCTGCCGTCTCACCTTCCCACTCGGCCGGCGGGGGTTGCGGGGACGTCCACCTAAACACCGCGACACGAACTGTAACAACAACACAGTACAACCATTGATTCGCTCCGTTCGCGAGTCGGCCCCGTTCCCGTGCGCTCCGGGAATCGGCCCGCGGGCGTCGAGCCGCCAACGCCGCACACCAGGTGACGCCGTGCCGCCCGTATCGGTGGACCAGAAGAAGCAGGTGAAGGCGGCGAACGACATCCTGGATGTCGTGTCGTCGTACCTGCCCGTCGTCCCGGCTGGGCGGGAACACAAGGCCGTCTGCCCGTTCCACAACGACACCCGCCCGTCGCTCGAAATCCGCCGTAGTCACCAGAACTTCAAGTGCTGGTCGTGCGGGGCGCAGGGCGACGTGTTCGAGTTCGTGATGAAGATCGAGAAGGTCGGGTTCGGCGAAGCGTTGCGGATGCTCGCCGACCGGGCGGGTATCAAACTGGACGGCAAGTCGTCGCCGGAGGACGAGACCCGCAGCCGGCTGATTCGGGCGATGAAGTGGGCGGAAGCGAAGTACCAGACGTGCCTGATGGAAGGGGACTCGGCCGAGGCCGCCCGCGAGTACCTGGGCGAGCGGCGGCTGGGCGGGGCGACGGTGCGACAGTTCGGGTTGGGGTTCGCCCCGCCGGCCGGTGACTGGCTGGTGCGACAGGCCGAACGCGACGACGTGCCCGAGGACGTCTTGTTGGAGGTCGGGCTGATCGCCAAGCGGGACGAGAACCGCGGGTTCTACGACCGCTTCCGCGACCGGGTGATGTTCCCCATCCGCGATGCGAGGGGGCAGACGGTCGGGTTCGGCGGGCGCATCCTCCCGTCTTCGCCCTACGCCGCCCGCGGGCCGAAGTACTACAACTCGGCCGAGACGCCGCTGTTCCGCAAGAGCGAGCTGATCTACGGCCTCGACCTCGCCCGGCAGGCGGCGACGGCGGCCGGCAGCTTGGCGGTGGTGGAAGGGTACACCGACGTGATGATGGCCCACCAGCACGGGGTGGGCAACGTGGTCGCCACCATGGGCACTGCCCTGACGCTCTCGCACGTGATGCAACTGCGGCGGTACGCGGCGAAGGTGGTGCTGGTGTTCGACGGCGACGAGGCGGGCGAGACGGCGACCGACAAGGCGCTCGAGCTGTTCTGGTCGCAGCACGACATCGACATCACCGTGACGACCCTGCCCGACGGCCTCGACCCGTGCGACCTGCTGGTGCAACCGGACGGCCCGCAGGTCTTCAAGGACCGGCTGGCGGCCGCCCAATCGGTGCTGGAGTACAAGCTGGACGGCCTGTTCCGTAGAATCCCGCAGACGACCGCCGAGAACATCCAACAGATTGTCGACCGGATGCTCGGGGTGATCGCCGTCGCCCCGGACATGCCGAGTGCCAGGCACCAACTGCGGCAGCAGTCGGCCATCACCCGCATCGCCCACAGGCTCGGGTTGCGGCAAGAGACCTTGTGGGCGAGACTGGCGGAACTGAAGGGGGAACGCCGGCGGGCCGAACGCGACGCCCCCCGCGCCCCGGTGGCCGCCAAAGTGCCCCTGAATCCGGCGGCGATGGTCGATATGCCGGCGAACGGGCCGAAGCTGTCGCCGGCGGAGTTGGCCCTGGAAAAGCAGTTGCTGCAACTGCTGCTCGCCGAGCCGGGGCTGGTGGGCACGGCCCGAGAGCAGGTGCCGCCGGACACCCTGCGGCACACCGGCCTGCGGCGGATGCTGAGCGAACTGTACACCCTGCACGCCGAGGGCCAGCCGGCCGACATGGACGGCCTGCGGGTGCGGCTGCTCGACCGGGCCGATCTGTTGGACGCGGCGATGAAACTGCAGGACGTCGGGCACAAGATGAACGAGCGGGCCGAATGGTTCGGGCGGATCGTCGGCCGGTTCGCCGAGATGCGGGATGAGTCGGCGAAGCGGGCGGTGATGGAGCAACTGGCCGCCGGCACGGCCGACGACCAGGCGGCGCTCGACCTGCTGCGGAAGCTGCAGGGCGGGCGGAAGTGAGACACCCTCCCGGTCGGTGGGGAGGGAATGTACCCCGCGCTCTCCGAGTGCGGTTCTCCGGGCCGCACTCGGAGAGCGCGGGGTACGTTGTCAACCGACATGGCCCCGGCACGGAAAGTCGGGGACAACGACACCCACGATCGGCCGGGCGTTCCACCCCGGTCGGCCACCGCAGCGGGAGGCGTTGACATGGACTGGAAGAACGACGAGAACCTGAAAGCCCTGATCGAGAAGGGCAAGGAGTCAGGCTCGCTCACGTTCGAGGAGCTGAACACCGCCCTGCCCGAGCTGGCCGACCCCGAGCGGCTGCCCGAGTTGCTGGAGTTGCTCGAAGCGAACGGCATCACCCCGGTGGACGCCGAGGACGACGACGTCGAGGCGGACGAGCGGCCGGCCAAGCTGGAAGAGGCGGTGGCCGAGGTGGAGGTCGGGTTCGGCGGCGACTCCGACGGGGACGGCCGGCACATCGACGACCCGGTGCGGATGTACCTGACGCAGATGGGGCAGATCGACCTGCTCACCCGGGCGCAGGAGGTCAGCCTGGCGAAGAAGATCGAGGCCACCCGCCGGCGGTTCCGCCGCAAGGTGCTCGAGTGCGACTACGCCATGCGGCACGTGTTCGACACCCTCAAGCGGGTGCACGCCGGCGAACTGCCGTTCGACCGCACCATCAAGGTGTCGCTGACGGAGGAACTGGAGAAGGACCAGATCCTCCAGCGGATGCCACACAACCTGTGCACCATCGAGCCGCTCATGGAGCGGAACGTTGAGGACTTCCAGAACCTGCTGGACGACCGGGCGACCGAGGCCCAGCGGGAGGAATTGCGGCGGCGGCTGAAGTTGCGGCGGCGGAAGGCCGTCACCCTCATCGAAGAGCTGAGCATCCGCACCCAGAAGGTGCAGCCGCTGATGAAGAAGCTGGAGCAGATCAGCTCCCGCATGGACGACCTGGAAGGGCAGGTCAACCGCCTGCGGGGCAACCGGGCGGCCAAAGAAGAGCGGGCGAACCTGACGAAAGAGCTGCAAGACCTGATGGACATCACCCTGGAGGAGCCGAGCAGCCTCCGCCGGCGGGTGGCCATCATGCGGCAGCGGTTCACCGAGTACGAGCAGGCCAAGCGCGAACTGAGCGCCGGCAACCTGCGGCTGGTGGTGAGCATCGCCAAGAAGTACCGCAACCGCGGGCTGAGCTTCCTCGACCTGATCCAGGAGGGGAACACCGGGCTGATGCGGGCGGTGGACAAGTACGAGTACCGCCGGCAGTTCAAGTTCAGCACCTACGCGACGTGGTGGATCCGCCAGGCCATCACCCGGGCGATCGCCGACCAGGCGCGGACCATCCGCATCCCGGTCCACATGATCGAGACGATGAGCAAGCTGCGGAACGTGTCCAAGCAACTGGTGCAGGAACTCGGCCGCGAGCCGACCATCGAGGAGACGGCGAAGAAGGCGAACATCAGCGTCGAGGAGACGAAGCGGGTGCTGAAGATCAGCAAGCACCCGATCAGCCTCGACCGGCCGGTGGGCGAGTCCGAAGACAGCTACTTCGGCGACTTCATCGAGGACGACTCGGTCGATTCGCCGGTGAACGCGGCGACGAACGAGATGCTGAAGGACAAGATCGAGAACGTGCTGAAGACGCTGACGTACCGCGAGCGGGAGATCATCAAGCTCCGCTACGGCCTGGGCGACGGGTACACCTACACGCTCGAAGAGGTCGGCCGCATCTTCAAAGTGACCCGTGAGCGGGTGCGGCAGATCGAGGCGAAGGCGGTGCGGAAACTGCAACACCCCGTCCGCAGCCGGCAACTGGAAGGGTTCCTCGACCTGTGGGGCCAGATGAAGAAGAGCAACCCGGCGGCCAACAGCGGCAACGGGTGATCCTGTAGCCCCGAAGGGGCGAACGGAAATAGCCAGGGGTGGAGTGAGCGAAGCGAGCGGAACCCCTGGACAACGCCACCCAAAAACCTCGCAGCCCCGAAGGGGCGACGCGCTTCAGGCGCGTCGCCCCTTCGGGGCTGCGGGCGTTTTCGCATCGGGTCCAGGGGTTCCGTCGGTCGCTCCGCTCCCTCCGTCACCCCTGGCTATTCCCGGTCGCCCCGTTGGGGCTGCACGCTCGGCGGTGCCTCGCGGCAAACCATTCGGCTTACGGCAGCTTGACGGTCTGCAGGCTCAGCCCCTTCTCCTTGTTGTCCACCACGATGACGGCCCGCTCGGCGTCCAACTTGTCCAGTTGGATCACCCCGGTCAACTCCTTCACCGTCTCGAACTTGGTGCCGGCGGTGCCGCCCCCGCCCACCCCGGCGGTGATGCTGTCCGCCTTGTCCACCCCTTCCAGGGTGATCTTCATCACCCCGCGGGCGTTGTTCGCCATCAGGGCGTAGTCCTTCTTGTCCTTGGTGTACACGATGATGTCCAGCGGGCGGTTGCGGTTGCCCAGTTCGGCCACCGTCGCCCCCTTGATCTTGCTGCCCGACTTCAGGTCGGCCACCGGCACCCGCACCAGCGGGGTGCAGGTGTACGAGGCGATCAGGTAGTCGGCCCCGCTCACGCTGTACGGGGTGAACGTGCGGATGGGCGAGTTCGTCTCCAGCTTGTTGTGGGCGGCGTGGAAGATCTCCACCGACGTGCCCTTGTCGGCGTCTTTGAAAGGCACCGGGATGGCCCGCAGGGTGCTGGCGAACTCCTCGTTCGACAGGCCGGCGACGATCAGCTTGCCGCCGACGTACGCCATGCTGGTGATCGCCTCGGTCCGCTGCTTCTCGGTCGCGTTCGGCAGCTTGACGGTGGCGAACTGCACGTCCTTGAGGGCGAACTCGGCCAGCTTCTTGGTACCGCGGTCGAGTTTCATGAGCATCGACCCGCCGGCCTTGCGGCTGGCCGCGACGTAGATGTTCCCGCTGGCCGGGTTCACCTTCACGTCGTTCAGCACCACGTCCGCCGCCTTCACCCCGAGCACCCCGCCGGCCGCCTCGCCCAGGTTGTCGACGCTCACGTCGTCCTTGCCGGCCGCCTTGGTGTCGCCGGTGGCGATGGCGGTGACGGTGCCGGCCGTCGGGTCGCCGACGAACAGCACCCCGTCCGGGCCGAACGCCAGGGCGGAGATGGACTTGAACTCCGGCGTCCCCTTCGACATGCCGGCCGTCAGGTCGGCCGCCGAGGCCGCCCCCGCGGCCGCGACCGCCACCAGGGCGATGAACAACTTCCGCATGACTACTCCCCCGAGATGGAAAGGTGAGCGGGTTCCGCCCGCCGGGGTTCATCTTGCGCGGGCGAGGGGTGGAGGGCCAATGAGAAATGGGAGACAGGGAGAGGGGGAGACACGGAGACAGGGAGAGCGGAGTGAGAGACCGAGGCGACTGCAACGGCGGTTCATTCTCGGTCTCTTGTCTCCGTGTCTCCCCTGCCCCCTCTCCCTCCCCCTCTCCCTCCGCCGTCACTTGCCGACGCACAGCAGGAAGTTGTTCGCCGGCTTGTCCTTGTCGTCGGTGCGGATGAACAGCGCCCCCCCGCTGATCGCCGGGGTGGCCAGGCAGTTCGCCCCCACCTCGGACGTGGCCAGGATGTCCGCCTCCGTCCCGCCCGCCTTGAACACCGTCAGGGTGCCCTTTTCGGTCAGGGTGTACACCTTGCCGTCGGCCGCCACGGGGGAAGCGCAGAACGACTGCTTCGCCCCGACGATCTTCTCGTCCCAGATCGGCTTGCCGGTCTTGGCGTCGGTGCAGTACACCGCCCCGGCCCGCGGGTCGGTGGTGTAGACCTTGTCGTCGTACACCAGCGGGGTGGTGTCGCCGAGTTGCAGTTTCGTCACCTTCCAGGCCTCCTCCCAGGTGTCGCCCTTCGGCTTCAGCCGCACCACCCCGGAGCCGGCCAGCACCAGGTCGGAGCCGATCACGGTGGGGCTGGGGATGAACCCGGCCGACTTCCACTGCCACTTCTCGCTGCCGCTGTCGGCGTCGTAGGCGACCAGCCCCTTTGGCCCGTGGAACAGCACCTCGGTCTCCTTGTCGCCCGCCTTCCGCACGTTCGGCGTCGTCCAGTTCTGCCCCTTCGGGCGGGCCGTCTTCCACACGTTCTTGCCCGTCTTCACGTCCAGGGCGGCGATGAACGAGTCGCCGGTGTTCTCCATCGGCACCACCAGCTTGCCGGCGGCCAGCACCGGGGACGACGCCATCCCCACCTGGTTGCTGACGGTCGGGTAGTCGCCGACGATCGAGCGGTACCACAGTTGGTTACCGTCGTGGTCGAGGGCGACAACATCCCCGGTGGCGAACAGGCAGTACACGGCGGCCTTGTCCGCCACCGGGGTGGGGGCGGCCATGCACGTCTTCGGGTGGGCGGTGGTCAGGCCGGTGGCGGTGAACTCGCGGTGCCACAGCTCCTTGCCGGTTTTGGCGTCGAAGGCGAGGACGTGCAGGCGGTCGTCCTTCACCCCGCTGCTGCCGGTGACGAACACCTTGCCGCCGACGACCACCGGCGACGACACCCCGCGGGCCGGCAGCGGGGCCTTCCAGCGGACCCCCTCCTTGGCGGTGAACCCGGTGGGCAAACCCTTCTCGTCCGACACGCCGGCGGCGTTCGGCCCGCGAAACTGCGGCCAGTCGGCGGCGGACACGAGTGAGGAGCCGAGCAGCACGCACGTTAGCGCGATCCGGTTCATTTCTTCTCCTCCTCTTTCTTCTTGGGGGCGGGGGCCAGGTCGCCGAGTTCGACGGTGGTCGGCTTGCCGTCCTTGGTGATCTGCTGCTTGAGCGGGAGCCTCCCGCCGGTGGCGTCGCACACGCGGGCGGCGAACTCCCACGGCTTCATCCACGGCTGCCCGCGGTCGTTCTGGCACACCTTCACCAGCACCTCGTTCGCCCCCTTCTTCAGGGTGACGTTGGCGACGTGCTGGTCCATGCTCCGCCCGGAGTGGTACTCCTCCTTGGCGAACACCTCTTTGCCGTTCACGAACACCTTGAGGGCGTTCTGACAGGCCAGGCGGATCTGGCACTTGGTCTCTTCCTCGGCCACGACGGTGGCGACGGCGTAGGCGAGCACCTCCTTCTTGTCGGCCACGGCCGCGTTCAGATCCACGTTCCCGTACGGGTCGAAGCTCTGGGCGTACTTCCAGCCGGCCCGGTCGGCCTCCTTCTCCGGGGCGTGGGCGACGGCGTACCCCTTCAGCCCGGCGTTGTCGAACTCCCCGCTCAGGTGCCACTCGGTGACGTACCCGAAGTGCTTGGTGACGTTCACCTCGACGCCGACCGCCTTCAGCTTCTTGGCGATCTCCTCCACCTGGTCCTGGTCGCGGGCGGCGGCGAACAGCTTCTCGAACGCCTCCTTCTTGCTACCCACGTTGCCCAAGGCGTCGGCCGCCTTCACCTCGACGGCGATGGCGTCCCGCCGCAGGTTCGGGTCGGGGTCGTTGATGAAGTTGGGCAGCAGGGCGTCGGCCGCCGCCTTGTCCGCCTTCGTCAGCAGTTCGAACGCCAGCCGGCGGGCGGCCGGGTTCCGCTTCGGGTTGACGGCGAACCCTCCCAACTCGTCGGCGCTGAAGGGCCGCTTGGCCTTCACCTCCCCTTCGGCGATCGCGTTGACCGCCGACCGTAGCCAGTTGGCGGCGACCGGGGAGGCGCCGTCGAACGCTTCGAGGGTGGGCACTAGGGCGGAGGCACCGCCCTTCACGACCGCGCTCCACCCCTTTGCCGCGGCATCGTTCCCGGCCCCCTCCGGGCCGACCGCCTTGATCGCCTTCAGCCCGTCGGCCACGGCCGGGGGCACATCCCCTCCGGACGCGATCGCGGGCAGCACCGCCCCGACCGCGAGGAGTAATACGAACCGTCGCATGGCAGCGTTCCTCCGAGAGGTAGGTGCCGCCTGCCGGGCGGCACAACCCAGCGTGCCGCCCGGCAGGCGGCACCTACCAGTTTGCGACCGCGGGCGGCGGTTGGCATCGCCTTCGCCGACCGATCCGTCTACCATTCTCCGCTCACCCCTGAGACAAGGCCCGTGACCCGCACCGTGTTACAAGTTTTGTTCTGGGTCGCCCTGGTGGTGTGGTTCGTGCTACTGGTGCGGCCGACGACCACCTTCCAACCGGTGAGCGACGAATTGGCGTCGTGGAGCGACGTGCTGCCGTTCCTGGTTTCGAAGGGGCTGCACCTGACCGCGTACGCCGGGCTGGCGGTGGCGGCGGTGGTGCTGTTCCGCGGGTGGCGGTGGGGGGTGGTGGGAGTGGTGGCGGCTCACGCCATCGTTGGGGAGGTGGGGCAGTACCTCGGGAACGAGTGGTACGCGACCGGGCGGGTGGGGAGCGTCAAAGACGTCCTCATCGACTGGACCGGAATGGTGATCGGGTGCGGGGTGTGGTGGGTGGGGAGGAAGGTGGTAGCGAAGCGGGCGGCCTGACCTGCGGTTGGCATTCGGGCGTGCGTGAACTACGCTTCGGCCAAACCTTCCGCCCCTCACGCGAAGTGTGACATGTCCGACGCTTCCGTTGTCACCCCGCCGCCGGCGGGTCGCCCCACGACGATCGTCCGCCCCGCCGGCATCGGCGGGCGGCTGGCGGTGGTCGGCGGGGTGGTGTTTACCGCCAACGCCGGTCTGCTGGTGCTGCAACTGGTGGCCGGCCGGCTGCTGTCGCCGTTCGTCGGGTCGTCTTTGGAGACCTGGACGGCGGTGATCGCCGCGTTCCTGGCCGGGATTGCGGTTGGGAATGCGGTCGGCGGGCGGCTGGCCGACCGCAAGGCGACCGCCGGCACCTTGGCCGTTTGGCTGGTCCTCGGGGCGGTCGCCGCCGTGTGGATGGTGCTGCTGCCGATCCTGCTGAACAGCTCGGCGCTCCACACGGCGTTGCCGCTCGCCTCACGAATCCCCGTTCTCGCCTTCTTGTTGTGCTTCCCCGCCGGGTTCGCGCTCAGCGTGCTCACCCCGCTGGCCATCCGCATCGGCGTGCCGGACGTCGGACGCACCGGTAGCGTGGCCGGACTGATCTTCGCCCTGAGTACGCTCGGTTGTCTGGTCGGCAACTACGTCACCGGGTTCGTGCTCGTCCCCGAGTTCACCATCAACCAGATCACGATCGGCACGGCGGCGGTGCTGGGCCTGCTGGCGGCGGTGGTGCTGGCCGTGCGGCTGCGCCGGCCGACCGAGGTGGAACACCGCCCTCACCCGGCGACGACGGCCGAAGCCAAACCGGCCGCACTGAAGATGCCGGCCGCCTTCGCCGGCGTGTTCCTGTGCAGCTTCGCCGGCATGACGCTCGAGTTGGCCGCCACGCGGTTGCTCGCCCCGGTCGTCGGCGTGTCCATTTACACCTGGACGGGCGTGATCGGGGTGATGCTGGCGGGGACGTGCCTGGGCAACTGGCTGGGCGGGCGGCTCTCGGCGCGGAAGGCTGCTGACAACCCCCTGTCGGTGGCGTGGTGCATGACCGCCGCCGCCCTGGCCGGGGTGGCCGTGCTGCTGCTGTTCGGGGTGATCGCCAACCGCCGCTGGTTCGCCGACCTGGACCTCGTCCCGCAGGTGCTGGCGTGGACGTTCGCCCTGTTCTTCTTACCCAGTTTGCTGCTCGGCACCATTTCCCCGCAGGTGATCCGCCTGGCCGTGCCCGACATGGCGAGCGCCGGCCGTACCGCCGGCCGGGTGTACGCCTGGAGCACCGCCGGGGCGATCGCCGGCACCTTCGCCACCGGGTACG
>CAYMHO010000156.1:0-16021 GCA_964390195.1 uncultured Fimbriiglobus sp.
CGGGCGGCACCCACTCGTCGCGGTCGAACCCGCCGTCGTCCAGGTCCCGCACGTCGGCCTCCTGCTCGCGGAGGACGTCGCGTTCGCCGTCGGTCAGCGGTCGCATGGTCAGTACTCGTCGGGCAGGAGGATCGTGGTGGCGGCACGCCGGCCGTCGTCGTCGGTCGCCTCGGTCAGCACCCACACCCGCACCCCGGTGGGCAGCTCGTAGGCGGACAGGATGCGGCTGCCGTCGCGGACCGAGGCGTCGTTGGCCAGCTCGTCGTCGTCGCCCACGTTCCCCCAGTCGCCGCGGGCGTGACGGCCGAGCAGGTCGCGGGGGCTGACCCTCGCCGCGGCCAAGGCGTCGCGGGCGCCGGGGGTGGCGAGCAGGCGGCCGAGCGGGAAGAGCGGGGCGACCATGCGGGAGGCCTCGGGACTTGCGGCAGGGGCGTCGGTCGTGTAGAGTGATATTAGGCTCCTATTGGCTACCTGTCAATAGGGTACTATTGGAATCCTCCAAGTCATGCCGCTTTCCCAAAAATTCAAGGCCGCCCGCAAGGCGGCGGGCTTCAGTCAGGAGGCCGCCGGCGAGCGACTCGGTGTGACGCAGGGGTACGTGTCCCAGATCGAGACGGGGCGGCTCCCCACGGTCCCGCCGGACTTCGCCAAGCGGGCGGCCCTCCTGTTCGGCCTGCCGGTCGGCCACTTCGGCGAGCACGTGAGCGAGCAGGGACGGAAGGCGACCAGTGAGGTCGGGAGGTACAAGGAGTACGGCACCGTCGAGGCCGGCAAGGGTGTGGACGAGCAGGCGGACGGCGACGCCTACATCAACCTGCCCGAGCGGTGCGAGGGGGCGGACGGCGTCTACCGGGTGAAGGGGATTTCGATGAAGGATGCCGGCCTGCTGCCGGGCGACTACCTGGTGGTGCGTCGGACGGACACGCCGTCCGACGGCGACCTGGTGGTGGCCTGGACGGCCGACTTCGGGGCGGTGGTGAAGCGGGTCGAGCACGTCGCCCCGCCCTACGGCCGCGGGTCGGGGTTCTGCCTGCTCACCGAGGGCGACGACAAGGACCGGCGGTACCCGTACATCCTGCGGCCGGAGAAAGGCGACCGCATCTACGCCGTGGTGATCGCCGTCTTCCGCCAGTATAAGCCGAAGGGGAAGGCGGCCCTCAAGCCGGTGGCCACCAAGTCGCCCAACGGCAAGGGCAAGAAGTGACTCGGTGCGGACGTCCGCACCTCCCCTTGCACCCATCCCCCGACATGACCGACCCCGACCACCCTCCCGGCGACGGCGACCTGTTCCGCTCCGCGTGGGTGCTGCTCGGCGTCGGCGGCCTGGCCGCCCTCTGCTTCGCCGCCGTCGGCTTGTACCAGTGGTGCCAGGCCGCCCAGCTCCGCCCGCTCGACTGACCCGATGCCCTCACCTCCCCTCACCCCTGGCTCGCTCCCGCCCGGGTGGACGCCGTACGCCGACGGCCACTGGCCGCCGGACGGCGGCACCGTCGACGTGATCCACCCCGACGGCAGCACCACGGAGCGGTGCCACTACCGCCACTGGGACATGATCGAGTGGCCGAAGGGCTGGCCACTCCGGGTGAAGGTGGTGGGCTGGCGGACGTCCGCACCACCCTTACCACTTGTCACACGTTCGCGGGCGCGTTAGTTTGAGGCCTCAAAGTCTTTGGGGGCTCAGCGTGCTTCTCGCCCATCGCGTGATACAGGTTGCCGCCGGTCTGTTCGTGTGGGTGGCCTGTTCGGCTTGCTGCTGTTGCCTCGGTCCGCCGCTGCCTTCTCGGACTGCACCGAGTTCGGCCCCATCGCCACCCGAGCGGAGCGTCGCCCCGCCCTTAAAGGATGCCGGGCCTCCCCCCGTCTCGCGTGCCCCGGAGAAGGAACGACCCGCTGACCCACCGAATCAGTCAGCCCCCGCCGTCGGCGATGCGGTCGTTGTCACCGAGAAGTTCGTCGTGTGCACCAGTAAAGCGAACTACGACGAAGCCAGGAAGCTTTTGCGAGCCAAGGATGAGGCTGGGCTGGCCCGAATGGAGCGGGCAGGGAAGCTGTTCATCGCGGAGAGGGGTGAAGAGGCCAAGCTGATCGAAAAGGACTTCTTCTCCTTCCGCATCCGGATGACCAGCGGTACCAACAGTGGCAGCGACGGCTGGCTCCCCTACGAGTTCGTTCGGAAGAAGTGACCAGACCCCCTCGGCCTGCCGTGTGAAGGAGCCCCACGATGAGCGGCATCTACGACCGCGGCCGGTCGAGCCGGTACCGGGATGACGACGACGATGACGAGGAGGAGTACGACGACCGCCCGAGCCGGCGGTCCCGGCGGTCGTCGCGTGGCTCCTCCCGCGGGGGTGGGTTCCGCTGCCCGTACTGCGGCACCGACGCCCCGCCCCGGACGCGGGAGAAGACGAGCACCGCCGGCTGGATCATGTTCTGGATGCTGTTCATTTTCTTGTGCTGGCCGCTCTGCTGGATCGGGTTCCTGATGAAGGAATCGCACCGCGAGTGCGTTGACTGCGGGATGAAGCTGGGCTGACCCCTCACCCGACCGCCCTCGCCGCCTCGGCCGCCTTCTTGAGCGCCGCCGTCAGGTAGTGCCGCTGGGTGACCCCCTTCGGCCCGTGCCCCAGGTACGCGGCGGCGTGCTCGGCGGTGAGCGCGTCCCGCACCCGGTCGGCCACCGCCTGGCGGAGCTGGCGGGGCGTCCAGTGCGGCACCCCCGCCTTGACGCAGGCGTACCGCACCGCCCGCCAGTAGGCGTTCAGCCGGGCCTTCAGGGTGGTGCCGCCACGCCTGTACCCGTCCGTCCGCCCGGCCTGCAGGTCGAACACCCGCCCGCTGCACCGCTTCAGCAGCGGCGCGAGCAGCTTGCGGGCCTTCGGCCCGAACACCAGCACCCGGTCCTTCTCCCGCTCCATCTTGTGCCGCCGGCAGACCGCGGCCCACACCTTCTCCTTCGTCAGGTCGAGGCGGGCGCCCCGCGGGGTGACCAGCTCGCCGGCCCGGAGCACGTCGGCCGCCTCCAGGTCGAGCAGCTCCTCCACCCGCGAGCCGACCAGGGCGTGCACCCGCACCAGGGCGGCGATCCCGGGGTAGCGGACGTCGAGCACGGCCAGGCAGGCGGTCACGTGGCCGGCCACCGCCGGCGGGCGGGGCCGCATCGGGCGGCCGGGGGTGGCCCGGTTCTTCCGCCGGCCGATCGCCCGCTCGAGCCGGCCGGCCACCCCCTCGGGCACCCGCCCGGCGTCCTCCGCCCACCCGTACGCCTGCAGCACCGCCGCCCGCATGGGGCGGATGGTGTTCGCCGCCAGCCGCTCCCCCAGCCCGTTCTGCCAGGCGAGCAACTCGACCGGGCCGAAGGCGGCGGCCGGGGCGGCCGACAGCGGGCCGAGGGAGTCGAGGGCGAGGCGGGCCATCTGCCGGGCGTAGGGCGTCCGCGGGCCGTCGCCCGACGCCGCCCAGTCCCGCCACAGGTCGGCCAGCAGGTACTCCCCTTTCGGCCGCACCGCCGACCCGGGATCGGCCTTCCACCGCCCGCACATCTGGTGGTGGCGGTCGATCGCCGCCTTCGTCGCCTCGCCCTTCGCCACGTCCCACAGCCCGCACGTCCACCAGCGGCCGGCGTGGTAGGTGCGGGCCTCGTTCGTGCCCGGCTTGCGGACCAGCTTCGGCGGCCAGTTCGGCTTGCGACCCATGCGTGCGACTCCCTTTCGCGGGGGTTCCCCCGTCAATCAAGGCTACGGATTCGGCTATCATGCCTGAGTTTCCAGGCCGAAGCGATGTGAGCAGGTTGTTGGTGAAGTAGTCCCGCACCCGCTGACGGTCCCCAGGGCTGTGCAAACTCCGCACGTCCACGATGTCGTCGCACACGAGCAGGTCGGCCCGTGCGCCGGTGCTGCCGGTGCCCACCCCGAAGGCCGCCACGCTCGGCCCGACCACCTCCGCCGGCCGCTGTACCGTGAACGCTTCTGCCGCCCACGGCAGGCTTGGCATCAGGTGCGGGAAGACGATGCCGACGAGCGGGTTGTGGGCGATCTGCTCGCGGAGGTAGCGGCTGCGGTCGGCGGCCAGGGCGTCGGTGGCGCACACCAGCTTCACCCGCAGGCCGGGGTTCCGGCCGAGTTCCCACAGGATGCGACCGCACACCTGCACCGTCTTGCCGTGGTCGCGGGGCAGTTCGACGAGGGCACGGGAATTGGCCGACAGGAACTGTTGCAGGTCGCGGTGAATGGCGGCCTGGACGAGCGGGCGGTTGTGCGGGTCGCGGAGGGCGAACGGGATGAACGCCGACGGTTCAGACCGCAGGAGGGGCATCATCCGGTCCCACCGCTTGACGAGTTGCCGCTTCCACTTCTTCATCGGTCATCCCCCGGATGTGGGCGAGCAGGCGGTCGGCGTAGCCGGGGGGATTGGCGCGTTGCGTGTCGCCCTTCGCCGGGCGTGCGGCTTTGTCCAGTGCCGTCCGCACCTGGACCAACTTCAGACTGGCCTCGCGTGCGGATCGCTCGTCGTCCGAGCGGAGTTGTTTGCGGAGCACCAGCACCGCCTCGGCGGTGGCCTCGGCCAGGGCCAGCCGCACGGCCGCGTCGAACGCCTTCGCCCACTGGGTCGGGTACCGCCGCGGCCACGCCTTCACCACCTTCACCGAGTGCCCGACCTCCGCGGCGACCTTCTCCCAGGCGTTGCCGAGTGCGCGCAGTTCGGCGGCGGTGCGGAGCGAGCGGGCGGGTGGCGGGCGGGTACTCATCGGGTGCCTCCGGCGTGAAAGTTGATTTATGTTCACTAATCAACTCTGGGGTGCGAAATGCCGCCGGTCAACCAATTCGGGTTAGATTCCGGCTGACTTTTCCGGTGGCGGTGAAGTCGGCGGTGGGTATGTGGGGGGAAGTGGTGAAACTGAAACTTATCCGTCGCTCGTGGGGTTGACATCGGCCCGGTGACGTGAGGAAATACCCGACCGCCACGGAGGGCACCGCCGATGACCGCCACCTCGCTCGCCTTTCCCCGCACCACCCGACCGGGTTCGCGGACGGTCGACCCGGGCTACACCGCCCTGCCGCTGCTCACCCGCCTGCGGGACGCACTCCGGTCGGCGGGCGATCTGATCGCCGCCTGCCGCGAACGGCACGCCGGCACCGTCGGCCGGTGGGGCACGCCGGCCCAGTTCTTCTTCCACAAGACGGCCACCGCCGAGCCGGCCGCCCCGGCGTTCCCCCAGCCGTACCTGAGCGAACTGGCCGCGAGCATGCCGACCGAGGCGAAGGCGTGGGAGGCGTTACCGGACCTGCTCGACGACGCGCTGACCGTGCTGCCGGCGGCGGTGACGGCCCGGCGAACGGCGCGGGCGATCGGCGGGTTGAAGGAAGCGGCGGCGGGGGTAGCCGAGGTGTTGCCCGCGGCGAAGGAACTGAACGAGCTGCTGGCGGTGCCGGACGACCAGGTGGTGCTGGCGATCCACCCGGCCAGCCGCACGGGGGTGCGGGTGGTGATGCGTGGCGTGGCCGAGGTTCACCAACTTCACGTCCTACTAGCGAGCGAGTGGGGCGGTGCGCGGGTGGATGAACGAGTGCTCGACGCCTGCCGCGACGGCCGCCCCGACCCGGACGCCAGCGTGTTCTACGCCCGCTGGCAGATGTTCCGGCCGTCGGCACTGCGACCGGACGGCACACTGCCGCGGGGGTTCGGTGCTTCGGACTCGTGGGTGTGGGGCGAGCAGTCGCCGGCGGTGTTGCCGCTGGAGAACGGGGAACGGGTGGTGCTGCTCGGCGAGCCGACGTACCGCCGCGGGTGGGAGGTGGGGCGGAAGTTCCCGCGGCTGAACGGCGAACTGGACGTGACCGAGCGGCTGAGTGCGGCGGCCGTCACGGACTGGCTGGCGAAGCGGTGCCCGGAACTGCCGACCCTGCGGGAGCGGCTGGCGGCGTGAGTAGGGGTCGGGTGTGTTGTACCCTATCTCTGCGATGGACGCCCCAAGTTATTACTCGTGTCAACTCCGGCTGGACGGCCGCGACTGGTATGTCATTTGGCGTTCAGACGATGTGGACGAATGCGTGCGACGTTCAGATGGCAGGTTGATTGTGACCAGCACCGCTGAACAACTTGACGACTTGTGCCGCGTGTTGGGTGTTCAACTCGAAGACGGATCGCCCACGGCTTTCGACTTCGACCAAATCCGGAATTGGTGCGAATCGCCAAATTGTGCCGGCGTCGATTGCAAGGCCTTCCTCAACGCCTGGAACTTTCTCGACGATCTGGCCGGATTCTACGCTGGCGCTGACACGCCCTTCACCCGCCTGAGCCGAGCGGCATCCGGGGTCAACGAGACGCTGTTCTGGGGAACAATTTGCCCGTCGTGACGCCGCCGGGTGAGCACTTTGTTCCGCGTTGGTCGGCGGTAGCGCTTGAGGCGATGCGTGCGGTGTTCGTCGCTGGAATCGCGCTGTTGGATGCGGAGTTGGGCGAACGGCCGGGATAAACCCGACCGCTCTTGTTGCTCGGGTCGCTCTCGGCGAGAGCCACCCACCCTAACCCAGAGTCGCCACGCTCTCCTTCGCCGCGTTCACCGTCGCCGTCACGTCGTCGTCGGTCATCGGCCCGCAGGTGAACGCCGCCTCGAACTGGCTGCACGGCAGGTACACCCCGCGGTCCATCATCGCCCAGAAGAAGCGGGCGAAGCGGTCGGTGTCGGAGGTCGTGGCGGTGGCCAGGTCCGTCACCGGCGTGCCGGTGAAGAACAGCGTCCACATGCTCCCCACCCGGTTGAACTGGTAGGGGATGTTGTTCGCCTTACACGCCGCGGTCAGGCCGGCTTCGATGGTCGCGCTCATCGCGTCGAGCCGCTGGTATGGGGGGTTGGTCTTCAACTCCGTCAGCGTGGCGATGCCCGCCGCCATCGCCACCGGGTTGCCGCTCAGCGTGCCGGCCTGGAACACCGGACCGGCCGGCATCACCTTCGCCATCACGTCCGCCCGCCCGCCGTAGGCCCCCACCGGGTAGCCGCCGCCGATGATCTTGCCGAGGGCGGTCACGTCGGGCGTGTCGCCGAGCAACTGCTGCGCCCCGCCGTAACTCAGCCGGAAGCCGGTCATCACCTCGTCGTAAATGAGCAACGCCCCGTGCTTGCGGGTGAGGTCGCGGAGCGCCTTGCGGAACTCGGGCGTCGGCACCACCAGCCCCATGTTGCCGACGACCGGTTCGAGCATCACGCCGGCGATCTGGTCGCCCTTCGCCGCGAACAGGTCGGCCAGCTTCTGCGGGTCGTTGAACGGGAGGAGAATGGTGTCCTTGACGGTGCCGGCGGTGACGCCGGGGCTGTTCGGCACGCCCAGGGTGAGGGCACTGCTGCCCGCGCTCACCAGCAGCGCATCGACGTGCCCGTGGTAGCAGCCGGCGAACTTCACCACCAGATCGCGGCCGGTGAACCCGCGGGCGAGGCGGATGGCGCTCATCGCCGCTTCGGTGCCGCTGCTCACGAACCGCACCATCTCAATGGACGGCACGGCGTCGATGACCAGTTCGGCGAGTTCCGATTCCGCCTCGCACGGGGCGCCGTAGCTGGTGCCGCGGCGGAGGGCGGCGGTGGTGGCTTCCACCACTTTCGGGTGACAGTGGCCGAGGATCATCGGCCCCCACGAGCCGATGAAGTCGAGGTACCTGTGGCCGTCCAGGTCGTACAGGTACTGGCCGTCGGCGCGGTCGATGAACAGGGGCGACCCGCCGACCCCGCCGAACGCGCGGGCCGGGCTGTTCACCCCGCCGGGGATGAGCGACTTGGCCCGCTCGAACGCGGCGAGCGAGCGGGGGCGGGCGACGGTGGTATAGGCGGGGGGCATGAGTTTGGCGTCGGTGGCGGTGGGAGGGCGAGCCGGGCGCGAGGGCGACCGGAGTATCGTATGTTCCGGCCGCTCGTCGGTCGGTTCAACGACAGGAGGTCGGCGGAGGCGCTCGATCACCCGGCCGGCGTCAGCGTGCGGTCCGACCGATGCCGGTGAACGGCGAGTTCGGGTCCGGCTGGTAGGGGGTCGGACACCCACACCGCCGCCCCGCCGTCGAACCCGTCCCGGCCGACGGTACTCCTACTCCTTCGCCAGGGAGACACACACCACCTCCTTGTCGTTGCGGGCGTACACCTTCTTGCCGGCGAACGCCGGGTGCGCCCACGTCACCTTCCGCCCGCCGGCCCCCTGGGTGGGGTCGATCAGGTGCGCCCGCGAGGTCTCGTCGTACCCCTTCGGGGAGAGCTTGAGCGTCACCAGGTCGCCGGTGTCGGTCAGGCACCACACCCTGTCCCCGTTCTGCACCCACGACGCCGACCCGAACTGCGCCGCCTTCCCGCCGAGCAGGGTCATGTCATCCCACACGATCTCACCGGTGTCCGCCTTCAGGCACTTCATCTCCCCCTGCCGGCACTGCCCGTACAGGTGCCCGTCGTGGACGAGCATGGTGGTCATGAGCGTGCTCAGTGTGTCCGGCTTCTGCTGCACGCCCTTCTTCGCCCGCCACACCACCTCGGCCGACGGCTTGTCCTTGCCGAGCTTCAGGGCGACCGCGCCGTGATACCCGCCGGACACGTACACCATGTCGCCGGCCACCTTCGGGGTGGTGATGCTCACCGCCGGCCGCATCACCTCGGTGCCCTTCGCCGGGTGCTCGTGCCGCCAGTACTCCTCGCCCGTCTCGGGGTTCAATCCGGCGATGAAGTCGCTCACCCAGACGAGCAGTTGCCGCTTGCCCCCGGCTTCGACCAGGGCCGGCGTGCTGTAGCAGATCTCTTTCGTGGTGAGCGCCGCCCACTTCGTCTCGCCCGTCTTGGCGTCGAACGCCACCACCGCCTGCTTCTCCCCGCCGACGAGGGCGAACAGCCTGTCGCCGTCGAGGAGCAGGTTGGCCGACCACCCCCACGCCGGGGTCGGGGCCTTGAAGTCGGCCGGGAAGCTCTTCGCCCACACCGGCTTGCCGTCCTTCAAATTCAGGCACTTTAGGTCGCCCATCGCGCCGAGCGTGTACACCACATCCCCGGCGACGACCGGTGTCGTCCGCGGACCGGACCCGTAGCTCACCCGCTTGTACTCGCACTCGTACTCGTGCACCCACACCTCGGTGCCCTTGTCGGCGTCCAGGCAGACCACCCGCTCCTTCCCCTTCGAGGTGGTGAGTGCCCCGCCCTCGCCGGTGGGGGTGTCGGTCACGCGGTCCATCAGGATGACTTTGCCCTGGGCGACCGCCGGGCCGGTGTACCCCTGGCCGATCTTGGCCGTCCACAGCGGCTTCAGTTCTTTCGGCAGGGTGTCGAGCACGCCCTTCTCCTTCCACTGGCCGTCGCGGGTCGGCCCGAGCCACTGCGGCCAGTCGTCGGCGGCGACCGGGGAGGTAACGAACACGAGGGTGAACAGTACTGCGGACGCGGTGCGAACGTGCATGGGCGGTGATCTCGTAAGGGAAATTGGGAACGGGTTGCGGCGAGACGAAGGCGAGCGCAAAGGGTGGCGCGCTCGCCTTCGTCTCGCCGCAAACTGGGACTGATTCACTTCTTCTCCGGATACCCCCTCTGCTTCCGCATCTGCTTGAGCGCGTCGACCAGTGGGGGCAGGCCGACCTCCTTCCGCCGCTCGTCCACCTTCGCCTCGTCCTCCAGCGGGGCGGCCTCCAGGGTGCCGTCCTTCTCCACCACCTCGGTGCCGTACACCTGCTTCTCGCCGCTCGCCACCCGCACGCGGTCGGTCAGGTGGGCCAGGTGCACCGGGCTGGCGTCCTTCGCCGTCACCGCCCCGGCCAACAACTCCAGGCACTTCTTCTGGAAGTCGAGGTCGGACTGACCGCCGTGCTGGGCGAGGGCGAATGCCGCCTCGGCGCCGTCCTTGCCCACCAGCGACACGCCCGGCCAGCCGTGCTTCTTCACCGCCGCCTTCAGCCACTCGCCGTGTTTGGCGTCCATCTCGTGGACTTCGGCCACCAGCTTCTGGAACTGCTCGGCCGCTTCGCCCTCGGGCTTGCCGTTGTTCTTCTGGAGCAGTTCGAGCACCTTCAGCCGGGCGGTCATGTCGGCCTTCCGCCGGGCGAGCAACTCCGTCCGCAGTTCCGGCGCCTTCACCTCTTCCGGCTTCGCCTTCGCCTTCACGAACACCTGGAGCAGCCGTCCGCTCCCCTCCTTGGCGGTCAGGTCGTCCGGCCGGGTGTCCCCCTCCAGGGCCAGGCACAGGGTGAACGTGTCGTCCTTCAGTTCGTAGACGCCGGGGTACGTCTTGCCGGCGAGCGGGCCGTCGGTCACGGTCACATCCATCTGCCTCAGCTTCTTGGCGGCGTCGATTGTGAACGTGCCCTTCGACTTCACCTCGTCGCCGTCCTTCACCACCCGCTCGTTCCCCTTGATGACCAGGGTCAATTTCTGGGCCACCTCGTCGGGCACGGCCTCGCCGTTGCGGGTGATCGCCTTCACCGCCCAGGTGCCCTGGAACGGCTCCAGTTCCTTCTTCGGCTCGTCGGCGGCGGTCGCCAGGCTGGCGGTCAGCAGCAGGGCCGCGATGCTCGTCCACCTCATCGGTCGTCCTCGTTCGGGGAAATCGGGGAGAAGGCGATGCCGTCGGGTGCCCCGCCGGTCAGGTCGAACCCGCCCGTCACCACGCCGGCGGTCAGGTCCACCACGGCCACCGCCTGGGAGGGGAAGATGGTGCAGTACGCCGTCTTCCCGTCCGGGGTGATGGCGACGGCCGCCGGGTTGGGTTCGGCGAACCGCACCCTCGCATTGCCCATCTTGACCCGCCGCGTTTCGGCCAAGGTGGTGGCATCGAACAGCACCAACTCGCCGGACAGGTGGGCGACCACCGCCACCGATTTGCCGTCTGGCGTGAACGCCATCCGCAGGGGCATCCCCGCCGCCTTGATGGAGTCGATCACGCGCAGGTCGTCGGCCGCGAGGACGCTGATGGTGTCGTCCGCCCGGTTGGCCACCCACACCCGCTTGCCGTCGGGCGAGACGGCGATGCCCTCCGGCCCGCGGCCGACGCGGCGGTCGGCGACCGGCACGCCCTTGTCCAGATCCAGCGCAGACACCGAGCCGGAGAACACGTTTGCGGTGAACGCCTTACCGCCGGCCGCGACCACCGTGTGCGTGCCCGCCTGGGCGGTGCGGATGGTGCGCGTCACCTTCCCGAGTGTGGCGTCGATCTCCACCACCGCTTCGAGTTGCTCGACCGTGCAGAGCAGTCGCTCGTCGGTCAGCCAGCACACCCCGTGCGGGGCCGACCCGCCGCCGACGTTGACCGTCCGCAGCTTCTTCCCCGCGACCACGTCGATGAGGGTGACGGTGCCGCCGTGCTCGCGGCCGAAGGGCAGGCCGTAGTTGGCCGTCGCCGCCAGCCGCCCGTTCGGCGACACGGCCACCTCGTGCGGGCACGGGTCGGTCGGGATGACGGCCCGCGTGCGGCCGGTGCTCGGGTCGATGAGCGAAACGGTGGCGTCCCGCTGGCTGACCACCAGCAGCGTGCCTGGGCCGCCCGGCGGGAGGGGGGCCGGGTCGAGCCGGGCCGAATCGGTTGGGGCGGCGGACGGTGTCGGGCGGTTGAACGCGAGCAGCAGGCCGACCGCCGCCACGGCGATCACGCCGACCGCCACGACGGCCGGGAGTTGCCACCGCGGGGAAAGCTCGCGGGTCGTCTGATCCGCCAGTCGGGTCACGGCTGGGGACGACCCGCCGCCGGCCGCGGAGGTGGTGCGGCGGACCAACTCCGGGGGTGGGGCGGCGGCGGCCCGACCGGCCAACAGCAAAACGAGCAGGGCGGCGGCCGTCACGGTCACACCCCGCCGCACCAGCCGGGAGCGGAGCAGTTCCCTGCCCTTCACCAGCCGACTGCGGAGGGTGCCGACCGGGCAGCGGAGGACGGCCGCCGCCTGTTCCGTTGTGAGGTCGTCGAAGTGGCACAGCACCAGGGCGCGGCGGTACTTGTCCGGCAGCTCGCCCAGTTCGGCCCACACCGTTGCCTGCGCTTCCCGGTCGAGCACTACGGCGGCCGGGTCGGCGGCGTTCGGCGTGGGCGAGGTGTCCGGGTTCATCGCCACCTCCTTCGCCCGGGTGTCGGTTCGCCGCTGCCGCGCCCGCCGGGCCACCTTCGCGGCCACCCCGCACAGCCACCCGCCGACCGCCTCCGGCTGCCGCACGTGCCGCACCCGCTGGAGCAGCACCAGGAACGTGGCCTGGAAGGCGTCGTCGGCGTCCGGCCCGTCGCCCAGGATGCCGCGGCAGACGGCCAGCACCGTCCGCCCGTGCCGGCGGACCAGTTCGCCGAACGCGACCGCCCGGTCGCCGGCGGCGCACGCCCGCACCAGGTCGGCGTCGGTCACGCCGACCGGCGGGGGAACGTTGGTGGAACTGGCTGGCGTCGCCATCCGTCGCCTCGCGGGCTTCCCTCATGGTGCGAGGAAGGCCGCCGGCGGATGACGGAATCCGAAAAAATGTGCGGCTCGCCCGCTCACCGCCCCTTGGCCGGGGGGAGGGCGTGGGCGCCGCGGTCGCGGGCCGGGCTGTCCCGGTGGACGCCGAAGTCGCCCTTCGCCGGGTCGGCGAACAGCGGGTCCTTGCCGGTCAACCCGCCCTTCTCGGCCGTCGGCAGGGTCGGCTCACTGCGGGCCGGCCGGTCCTCGCAGTACCACAGGTTGTTGGCGAACCGGAACGTGTCCGGGGCCGTGTTCCCGCCCACGTTCACGCCCCCCGTCACCCACGCGTCCGACCGGAACACCACCACGTTGCCCTCGAACACCCCGTTGCGGCACGGCACGAACCCGCCGTCCGTCTTCTCTTGCAGGATGCGGACGGCGTACCGCCCCGGCCGGTAGATGGTGTTGAACCGCACCGTCGCCCCGTCCACCCCGACGAACGCGACGGCGGCGGAACTGCCGACGAACGTGCAGCCCTCCACCCGCACGTCCTTCGCCTCGTACCGGCCGTCCTTCGGGAAGTCCTTCAGCCGCGGGCGGAAGTAGTCGTCCCCGGTCGAGCCGCCCAGGTTGACCGCCCGCTCGCCGGCCTCCTCGAACCGGCACTTGCGGACGGTCACGTCCGACGACCCGCCCTTCATCTGCACGCCGTTCGCCCCGCCCTTGCGGAACGTGCAGCCCTCGATCAGCCCGCGGTGGCAGCCGACCATGTCGACCCCCGACCCGCCGCTCCCCCACCGCTCGACCGTGCAGCCGTCCACCGTGAAGTCGTCCACCCCGGACAGCTTGATGCCGTCGCTGTTCCCCTTCGGCCCGATGTCCTGGATGCGGAGGTTGCGGAGGGTGATGTGGTGGGCGGGTTTGTCCGGGTCGCCGGCGTCGTCGACGTTCAGGCCGTTCCCGCTCGCCCCCGCGAACGCCAGGTCCCGCAGTTCCAGGTGGCTGGCCCCGTTGAACTGGAGCGGGACGGTTTTGCCGGTGAACCGGGGCGGCTTCGTCGGGTCGGCCGCGGCGATCACGATCGGCCCCTTCGCCGTCCCGTGGACGCCCCGGAAGTTGAAGTTGCTGGCGTACTCGCCGGCCGCGAGGAGGATGGTGTCGCCCGGCCGGGCCGCGACCACCGCCCGGTTGAACCCGCCGGCGTCGCTCACCCGGATCGGGTCCGCCGCGTGGACAACCGGGCCGAGCAGGAGGAGGGCGATCGGGGCGAAGCGAGGCATGGTCGAACTCCGGAGGGGTGGGTCACCGCCACAGGGCGGTCGGGTCGGAGACGTTCCGCTCGGCCACCTCCTGCGAGATCCGCCGCCCCTGGAACAGCCGCCGCACCGACTCGTCGAACCCGACCATCCCGTCCGCCCGGCCGGTGAGCAGGCAGTTGTCGATGCTCTCCACCTTCCCCGTGCGGATGGCCGCCGCCACCGGGTGGGTGTTCCACAGCACCTCGACGGCCAGGTGCCGCTTCGCCCCGCGGGTGGCGGCCGGGAGCAGCCTCTGGGCGATCACCGCCCGCAGGCTCAAGGCGAGTTGCCCCCGCACGTCCCGCTGCACGTCCTGCGGGAACAGGTCGGCGTACCGCGTCACCACCCCCTTGGCGTCGCGGGCGTGCAGGGTGGTAAACACCAGGTGCCCGGTCTCGGCGGCGGTCATCGCCATCTGGGCCGTTTCCCGGTCGCGGATCTCGCCCACCAGGATGACGTCCGGGTCCTGTCGCAACCCGGACCGCAGCCCGTCGGCGAACGTCGGCACGTCCGCCCCCACCTCCCGCTGCGTCACCACCGACCCGTGGCTGTGCGGGAAGGTGTACTCGACCGGGTCTTCGACGGTCAGGATGCGGCACCCGCCGGCCGCGTTGATGCGGTTCACCACCATCGCCAGGGTGGTACTCTTGCCGGTGCCGGTCGCCCCGCCGACGATCACCAGCCCGTCGCGGAGGTCGGCCAGCCGCTCGCCCACCTCGTCCGGGAACTCGGCCCAGGCGAACGACGGGATGGCCGGCGGGATCACCCGCAGGCAGCCGGCCAGCACCCGCCCGGCGTGGAACAGGTTGACGCGGAACCGCTGCCGCCTCCCGCCCAGGTCGAGGTCGAGGGCGAAATCCACGTCGCCACCGTCCCGCAGGCGGGCGGCGAAGTGGGCGGGGCAGATGGCGGGCAGGAGGCTGTCGGTGTCGGTGATCGGCGGGGCGGGCAGTTCGGTCAGGTCGCCGTGGACCCGCAGCACGGGCGGGTACCCGCGGACCAGGTGCAGGTCGGACGCCCCGCTCTTGACCGCGGCGGCGAGCCACTCGAGCAGGGGGTCGGGGACGGCGGGCGGGTCGGTGGAGCTGGCCATTCGTGTTCGCCGGGTGGGGTGGGGCGGAACTATTCCACGGACGACGGGTGAACGGCGGATGAGGGGCGGGTGGGTTTCCGACGCGCCGCCGGGATCACCGCAACGCCAGCACGGCCTCCTCGCACTCGGGGTGGCGGTCGTCGGCCGGCGCCAGGTGGACCCGCTCGACCACGAACCCGCACTTCTGCAGCACCCGCAGGGAGGCCCCGTTGCTGGTGGCGGCGGTGGCGATCAGCGGCCGCCTGGGCACCTCCGCCAGCAGCAGTTCGAGCGCCCGGCTGGCGATCCCCCGCCCCCACCACGCCCGGTCGATCCAGTACCCGACGTGGTCCTCCCCGTTCCGCTGGAAACAGGAGACCAGCCCGACCAGCCGGTCGCCCACCAGGATGACCCTGGGGACGACCGCCGGGTCGTACAGCACCTTCGCCCAGTGGGCGTCGAACGCCTCGCGGGTGCGGGGGATGGTGGCCGCCATGCGGTTCGACTCCGGGTCGAGTTGCATCTCGAACACGCGGGGCAGGTCGGCCGCCTCGATCGGGCGGAGGCGGACGAGGGCGGGAGCGGTCACGGCAGTCCTCCGGCGACTGTTATACGGTCACAGCCGCCGCCCCACAGGTTCGCCCCCCACGCCCTCGACGCCGGGTGGATGAAACGACCCCGGCACCGCACGAACGCGGTGCCGGGGCGTCGAGTGAGTGGGCTTCGCGGGCCAAGTCAACTCAGATGCTGGTGATATCGACATCGCGGGAATCCGAGCCGGTCACGTCCCCGTCGTTCATGGTGAACGTGAGCGTGATGGTGGCGCTCGCGGGCACATTGGTCGAGAACGCCACCGTTCGCAGCACGTCCTGGTACTCCGCCGCGGTGGCGCTACCCGAGAACGTGAGCACGCCAGTCCCGGTGTCGTACGAGCCCGAGATGCCGTACCCGGTTGCCAACGCGGAGTCGAAGGAGAGGACATCTCCGACCGCGTAGCCGTTGGAGGAGACCGTGGCCCCGACCATCATGTCACCGACGTCCGCGTCCGTGACCGTGATGCCGCTGTCGATGACTGCGGGCGAATCGCCGACGGTGTAGGGGGTCGAGCCGCCGGTCGCGGTGACGACCGGGGCGTAGTCGTTCCCGTCGGTGACCGTGACGGCCAGGCTCTGGGTGTCGGTGAACGTCCCGTCGGACACCTGCACGGTCACGTCGTACACGTTGTTCGCACCCGCGTCGGCCGGCGTCTCGAAGTCGGGGGCGGAGACGAAGCTGAGCACGCCGG
>CAYMHO010000157.1:0-4715 GCA_964390195.1 uncultured Fimbriiglobus sp.
GCTGCTGGCGGGTCCGCGCTCTTGAACACGCCGCTCCCCCGCCCGCCCGCCTCCCACCCACGCGCGCGGCAACCCCCCCGCCAGCAACACCCCCGCCCCGGGCCCCCGCGGGCGGGGCCCCGACCACCCAACCCCCGGTGGCCCCCTCCGCACGGCGGGCGGGCCACTCGGGGTGATCTGGCGAAGCTCGCACCCGTCCCTTGTGTGTGCTGGTTATGCCGTCGGTGCCGTTACTGGCGCGCATGCCAGCCAATCGGAACAAGCTGCTACCCGTAGACACACCTTCTGGCCTTGATTACTGTAACTTCACGCCCGGTCGCCTTACTGCGGCCGGCGGGACAGGATTCGCCCGATGGCGATGCCGGCCGATCAGTTGCCCATCGGTCACACACGGGACCCACCAGGCGTTCTGGGCCGACAGGCGGGACCAGGAACCGGAGATTTTCCGGCAGGCCCTGGCCGAGCTGACCAAGTACCCGGAAGCCCGCGTGTACTGCTACGGCGGGTACGAGCGGGCCTTCCTGAAGCGGATGCGCAAGGCGGCCGCCCGGAAGGGGCCGGTGGACCGGGTGCTGGGCTCGCTGGTGAACGTGCTCTCGGTGATGTACGCCCACACCTACTTCCCTTGCCACTCGAACGGACTGAAGGAGGTGGCGGGGTACCTGGGCGCGACGTGGTCCGCCCCCGACGCGTCCGGGCTCCAGAGCATCGTCTGGCGGAAGCGGTGGGAGGAGGGCCGCTCGGAGGAGTGGAAGCGGAAGCTTCTGGTGTACAACCGGGAGGACTGCGCCGCCCTCCGCCTGACCGCGGAGTGGCTCCACCGCGTCGGGCTCGAGTTCGGCGGGGAACGTGCGTCAGGTCCAGTAGGCGGTGGCCCCCCCGTGGCGTCGGTGGATGAGATCGACCGCCTCGGGACGACCAAGCGGAGGGGGAAGATCGAGTTCTTTCACGCGGACTTCCAGCACATCAACGAGTGCGCCCACTTCAGCTATCAGCGGCAGCGGGTCTACGCCCGGACGAGCAAGCTCCTGCGGAAGCACCGCCGCAAGCCCGGGGATCGCCCGAACCGAAAGCTGCGGGTCAGCCGGCGGGTGCGGATCACGAGCCGGAAGTGCCCGTCCTGCGGCGGGTCGGACGTGACCCAGGCGGACGACGGCCGGATCGTCGCCGGCCGCTCGGCCAGGCGCAAGTTGGCGTTCGACCTGGTCTTCGTCGGTGGGGGGATCAAGAGGCGGGTGATCGAATGCCGGACCTCCGTCCACCGCTGCAACGCCTGCGGCCACGTGTTCATCCCCGATCACTACGAGCGGCTGGCGAAGCACTCCCACGGCCTGATGAGCTGGGCCATGTGCCAGTACGTCGGCCGCCGGATCAGTTGCACGGTCCTGGAGGACATGTTCCGGGAGTTCTTCGGCCTGGCGGTGTGCCAGCAGGAGATCAATGCGTTCAAGTCCCTGCTGGCGGGGTACTACCGGCCGTGCTACCGGCGGCTCCTCAAGAAGATCCTCTCCGGGGCGGTGCTGCACGTCGATGAGACGCAGGTGAAGCTCCGGGGGCAGACTGGGTACGTGTGGGTGTTCACCACGGCCGAGGAGGTGGTGTACCTGTACCGGCCGACCCGGGAGGGGGACTTCCTCCGCGGGCTGCTGAAGGACTTCCACGGGGTGCTGGTAACGGACTTCTACGCCGCCTACGACGCCCTGCCGTGCCCGCAGCAGAAGTGCCTGATCCACCTGATGCGGGACATGAACCAGGAGCTGCTGGACAACCCGTTCGACGCCGACCTCCAGTCGATCACCGGACCGTTCGGGACGCTCCTGAGGGCGGCCGTCGAGAGCATCGACCGGCACGGGCTCAAGCACCGACACCTGGCGACGCACGTGTCGGCGGTCACCCGGTATTTCGACCTGCTCGCCGCTCAGTCGTTCCGATCGGAGGCGGCCGAGACCCTGCGGGCGAGGTTGCTCAAGACCCGGGACAAGTTGTTCACGTTCCTCCGGCACGACGGGGTGTCGTGGAACAACAACAACGCCGAGAATGCGATCCGGCAGTTCGCGTACTACCGGGACGAGATTACCGGCGTGCTGAGGGAGGTGGGACTGCAAGACTACTTGGTGCTGCTGAGCATCTTCCAGACGTGCCGGTACAAGGGCCTGAGCTTCCTGAAGTTCCTGCTGTCTCGGGAACGCGACGTGGATGCCTACTGCGAACAACCGCGGCGAAGGCGACGGCGGCCTCTGGTCGAGGTGTATCCGAAAGGGGTCGCGCGGCCGGACTTTCGACCGACAACACAGAAGACAGCCGATCCAGCGACACCGGAATCCACACCCAAATAGTCCGGAGACAGATTCGCCGGCGGTGAACACCCCCACCGGACGCTTACATTTTCTCCAACGGGTCACTTACCTTGGCCACCGTCCAGTGTTTATCGGTAAGCCAGTGGTACGCACTACCAATGAATGACTCGTCTCCGGCAACCATGATCTGGCTCCGTAAAGGTAAACGATCGGCGGTCCATTCTGCGAAGGCACAGCACACCCCAGCGCTATGATTCGACTGGTGGTCACTTCTTCTTTTTGGGCTTCTTTGGCTTCTTGTCGGGATCAGTCACGTGGTCGGGCACTTCAGTTGGCCACACCCCCTCAAACTCCTGTTGTTCCTCTTTCGGAAGTCCATCCCACAGAGGTGGGTTCTCGGCCTTCCACTTAGCAATGGCTGCCGCCGTCGCTTCCTCTTCAGCTTTTTTCAACTGCGTGATGAGTGGTAAGAGTTTGTTATAAATCGCGGTGATTTCACCTCTGATGATCGGGTCGAGCAAGACCGCAGACTTGACACCTTGGGCACGACAGATCCATCGGATCATCTCTTCGAGATCAGACCGAATACGGACACCTTCGGTTTTGTTCGGCTTGCCGTTCTTGGGTCGTCCGCTCGGCATGAATTGCACCTATGGATCAGTGCGCATTGTACCAGTGGTTCACATAGAAGCCACGCCCCGTTGTTCGCTGGGAGACGGGAAGGATTTGGCGGGACGGGTTGACAGACGCGATGGCGGGGAATAAAGTGACCCAGTGGATCATGATTCAGTGGGCCGGGGAGGGAAACGGTGAAGACCGACAACATCAGGGTCCGCGCCGATCTCGCCGACAAGATCAAAGAGATCGCACGGCTTAAGCGAGTCAGAACCTCCGATCTGTGCGTGAGGCTGTTCGGCGGCTTGGTCGAGAAGGAGTTGGCCGCTGCTCGCGAGGCCGAGTTGAAGCGGCTCCAGCGTGAGGCGAAGTGACCGATCCTGTAGGAGCCACGCCCATGCGACTGCCCACCGCTCTTGCCCGCCCGCCGCCCGTCGTCACGGTGACGGCAGCTCATTACACCCTCAACCAATACCCACCGACCGACACCAAGCACCACCAGCAGCCGGCCAACAGTGCCGGACCGTCCGGGGTGCGCACCCATCGGAGAAGACGATGTCGGAAACAGATTTTGCGGCGGTGGCCACCGCCACCCTGCCGACCGACCTGGGCGACGAAGACGTGATGGAGCGGGAGTACGACCCGCACTTCAGGTTCGCCGAGAACAACGAGCAGGGCTACGCGTGGTCCCGCGGTTACTGCCCGCCGTACCCCGACACGATCTCTCTTCCGGCCGACCTGTTCGACCGGCTTCCGGGTGTGCCTCTCGCCCAGCGTGGCGTCCCGCGAGAGCGGGCAGAAGTCACCATCGGACACTACGGCTCGGAGGAGGAGGCGATGACCGC
Organism: uncultured Fimbriiglobus sp.; assembly: GCA_964390195.1. Lineage (GTDB taxonomy): Bacteria > Planctomycetota > Planctomycetia > Gemmatales > Gemmataceae > JALHQU01. Next base: position 3,758 of record CAYMHO010000157.1, read on the forward strand.
GCTCGCCGCGGCCCGCGAGTCGCTCGACCGCGACGGCGCCTGAGCAGTTCCCTCCGCCCCGGCCGGGATGTGCGGCCGGGGCATCTCACCACTACCACCACAACCGCACGGAGCCACTGCGATGCCCACCGCCATCACCAGCACCACGACCACCCGCCGCCGCCCCACCAAGCGAAAGTCGCCCACCCCGCCGAAGACCGCGGCCGAGGCCATCAACCAGGAGCCAATGACCCTGTCCGCCAGACTCACCACCACCCGCACCGCCGGGTACTTGGCGGCGGCGGCCCTCGCCGAACTGCTGGACGGCGTTCAAGACCTCGCCGAGGCCGCGAACCTGGCCGCCAGGCTGCGGCAGGAACTGGAGTCGGGGTGCCGACAGTCGTTGCCCGTGACCACGGGGGCGGCGCTCCGCGGGGCAGCCAAACTAGTCGATGTGCTCGACCTCGACTGGCACGACCCGGCCGAGCCGCTGCTCGACGATCACGGCCGGCCGATCCCGCCGGAGGACCTGTACCCCGGGGCTTTCCTTCCGCTCGACTGACCGACGCCCACCCCGACGACTACCGTCCACCCTCACCCACCACTCGCCCATCCATCACCCAAGGATCCCGCGATGACCCCGACCGAGACCGACGACCCGACCACTGTGCTGACCGAACGTAACCCGCCGCCCATGCCGGGCCGCAAGACCGTGCTTGACTCCCTCACGGTGAGGGATCACATCGCGACAACGTGCCTCGGGGCCATCATCAGCGCGCACAGCGGCGAGATGGAGTTGCCCGACGCGGCCAAGGCCGCGAAGTGGGCGAGGGAGTACGCCGACGCGATGCTGTTCGAACTGGCCAACAAAACGTTCGGCGAGTGACCGCAGAGCCGCGGGGGTGGGGGGACGCCGCAAACCCCGGGGCGGGCCACCCCGACGGAACCCAAGGCCCCCCCCCGACCCCCCCCCGCGACC
>CAYMHO010000157.1:4725-15787 GCA_964390195.1 uncultured Fimbriiglobus sp.
GTTTTTCCCCGCCACAAACACCGCGTGGGGCTTGCCCCCGCCGCCGGGGGTTTCCGGCCCCCCCCACCCCCCCGCGGCTCTGCCCTCCAGGAGGAACGCATGGCCCGCACCGCTACCCGCACCGTCGAGATCGAGAAGACCGACAACAAGAACCTGCTGAGGCACACTCTGAGCGCCCTGTTCCCGTCGTACGTTGGGACGGACAAGTTCCGCGAACTGGTGAAGAGCGTAACGCACAACGGAGTGCTGAACCCGATCGTGCTCTACGAAGGGAAGGTTCTCGACGGCTGGCACCGCTACCTCGCGGCGCTCGAGGCCGGGATGGATGTGCCCACCGTCTGCTACACGGGCGACGAGAGCGGGTTGTTGAGTTTCGTGGTGGCCAACAACGTCGTCCGCAGGGAGTTATCGCAAAGCCAGTTGGCGATGGCCGCCGCCCGGGTGATCCGGGACGGCGACGGGACGGGGGCCAAGCCCGACGCGAAGGGCGTCCAACTCATGTTCGGTGTTGGAGAAACAATCGTATGTGAAGCCAATCGCATCATCCGCCACGGGGCCGATGGGCTCGTCAAGTTGGTCGAGGGTGGAGACCTGCCCGTGAAGGTGGCGGCCAAGGCCGCCGTCACCCTGAACAAGTCAGAGCAGGAGAGGTTAGCCGCTGAGGGGCCGACTGCGGTCAAGCGGGCTGTGGGCAACCGGCGGCTCAGTACACCCGCCCCACACCGCACGCCGGCGATCAACGGTCAAGACGAGACACGCCAATTGTCGAAGTCCAACGACCTGCTGAACCAGGCGATCAACGCCCTCGCCCAGGTGCGGGAGGTGGTGCCCCGGCTGCTCGAAACTGCCGAAGGCAAGAAGCTAACGCGGTACATCAAGGCTCTCTCCCTGCCGTGGTTGAACGATCCGGACGTGGGAATTGGGCCAGTGCATCATACTTGGTTGTTGCTCGCCGCCTGCACCCAGGATCGAGAGTTAACGCTCGCCGACCTAAAGAACCTGTTCCGCCCCTAGTGTGGCGGTCCGCGTCCGCCGCCACCTTCCCGCTCTCCACCCCCTGCCCTGCTGACCCGCCCCGGGAGGTTCGCCATGTCCGCCCCCGACCTGCCGGCCGTGCTGTCGGAGACCGTGGTGTCGCCGGAGGCCGCGGCCAAACCGCTGTCGGTCTCCGGCCGCACGGTGGTCAGGTGGATCACCGAAGGGTGTCCGGTGGCCGGGAAGGTGGTGGTGTTGGAAGGGGCATTCGTCGGCGGCCGCTGGAAGACGAGTCGCGAGGCCGTCGCCCGGTTCGTCGCGGCCTGCGAGTCAGCCCGCCGGCCGCACTCCGTCCCCGGCCCGAGTCCATCGCAACAGCGGAAGCAGTCGCGTGACGACCGCCGGGCGCTGGAGAAGATGGGCGTCAAGATCTGAACCCGACCACCAATCCCGCCAACGAACCGATCACCCGTGGTCCCGAACATGAAACGACTGAACGCCTGGCTGAACCGGTTCCGCACCATCCAACCGCTGTACGCCCACCTCGCCCGCGACCCGGGGGTCGGGGTCCGCGAGTTGCACGGCCGGCCAGCGTGGGGTACGCCAACCGGCGCCCCACCGGCGAACGTGGCGGCGGACGACTGGCGGCGGTTCGTCCGGAACGTGGCCTCCGAGCGGGCGGGAGACGACCGGACCGCCGGGTGGGTGCTGGCGGGTCTGGCGGCGGATGGGGTGAAGGCGTTCAGTCCGACGGCCGCGGAGTTCGACGCCCTGAGCCACGTCACCCTGAACGTGTCGTGGACCGATTACCGGCAGCCGTTCGGCACATTCCTGGTGCTGGTGCCCGACGATCTCGCCTACGGGATGCCGGTCGGCGGCCGGCCGGCCATCGCAGTCATCATGCGAGTTGACCCCGAGTCCCGGGTGCTGGGCATGCTGGTCGTGACCGACGATCCGAACCACGCGGCACACTCCATCACATGTTGGCCGGCGGACGGCGACACGTCGATCGAGGAGACGTTCCGAGACCACGAAGTGGTGCGACTGGACGACGCCCGCGAGGAGTCGGCGTTCGACCGGTGCCGGCGGGCGGCGCTGAACGCGTGCCTCGCCATCACCCAGTTCGGCACCCGGCGGCTGGGGTACGCCAACCCCGAGTACGCCGAGCGGCTGTCCGCTAGCCTGCTGAAGCGGAAGGTGCCGGACCGGTTGAAGGAGGCCAACCGCACCGCCCTGCTGCTGGTACCCGACTGCTACGGCATCCGCCAAGACGTCCGCCTGCACGACACGGAGGGCGGCACGCACGAGCGGGGCGTCGACCCGGCCGGCGACCGCCGCCCGCACTGGCGGCGGGGGCACTGGCGGAACCAGCACTGCGGCCCGCGGGGCGGCGGGCGGCAACTGGTGTTCATCCGGCCCGTCCTGATCTACGCCCACCGGTTCGCGGGCGACCGCGGTGAGACGGTCGCCGCCTAATCGCTCACTCTGTTCCACGCCGCCCAACGGACCGCGGGCGACTCGATGATCCACCTCACACCGCCGCCGGACTGTCCGGCGGTGAACCACCGCGAACCGGGGGTGTGACCCCGGACCGCACGGAATCGACCTGTCACAGGAGTGCCACCCGTGATCACCTGCTCTCGTGAGGCATCGCCGTGTCCGTTCAAAATCAGATCCCACTGGCCGCGGTGGCGGCGGAGTACGCCGCCGTCCGCGGGTGGATGATTTTCCCGCTTCAGACCGTGAGTTCCGGCACCTGCTCGTGCGGTCGGCCGGAATGCCCCCAGGGTGGAAAGCATCCGCGTACCGCCCACGGGGTGCAGGACGCGACCCGGGACCCCGCCCAGATCGCGGCGTGGTGGTCGACTTGGCCCGACGCCAACATTGGGGTTGCTTGCGGTCCGCAGTCCGGGGTGTGGATGCTCGGTCCGGACGGCGAACAGGGAAAGGTGGACCTGGCCGAACTGGTGGAGGCGAACGGCCCGATCCCGGCGACCGCCCGGGCGGTGAGCGGGAGCGGCGGGCTGCATATCTACTTCCGGTACCCGGCTGACGGGAGAAAGATTCGAAACCGGAAGAACCTGCACGGCACCAAGATCGACGTTCGCGCCCACGGCGACGGGCCGGGGTACTTCGTGGCGCCGGGGTCGCGGAACGCGAACGGCGAATACATGTGGATCGACGACCGGGTGGAACTGGCCGACGCCCCGGAATGGTTGCTCGACTGGGCGACCCGTGACGAAGTCCGGGCCGTGCCGCCGCCCGTCACCCCGCCGGCGCCAACACCCCGCCCGGCGTACCAACCGCCGGAGGGCAACCGCTGGTCGGTGGCCGATCGGGCACGGGCGTACCTCGACCGCTGCCCGGCGGCGGTCAGCGGTCAACGAGGGCACGACGCCCTGTTCGCCGCCGCGAGAGCCGTCGTATACGGCTTCGACCTGGGACCGGACGTGGGATACCAACTGCTCCAGGCGCACTACAACGGGCGGTGTCTGCCTCCGTGGGCGGATCGCGATCTGCTCCGGAAATGCCGTGAAGCTGATGTTCAGCCCTTCAGCAAACCTCGCGGTCACCTGCTCACTGAGGACCGGGAGTTCGTTCGCGACGAGTTCCCACGCCTCGCCCCCGTGCTGACCTCGGTCACCGTGCCCGACCGGGCGGGCGGGGGTGGTGACGACGGCGATGGTGAACGCTGCGTCGGCGACGGCGACGAGCCGGCGCACGTCGATTCCCCCGACAACCCGCACCGGGTGGCGCACGGGTTCCTCGCGACCCTCCCGCCGAACACCCTGCGGTACTGGCGGTGCGAGTTCTTCGAGTTTCGCCGCGGGGCGTACGTCGCGCTGGACGACGACGAGGTGAGGGCGCGGGTCACCGGCTGGGCGCGGGCGGAGTTCATCCGCGTCAACGAGCGGGACCTGGCCGACTGGCGGGCGAACGGGGGCAGCGGCAAGATGCCGACGGTCATCAAGGTGACCCAGCGGCTGGTCGCCGACACCCTCAACGCCCTCCGCTCGGTCACCATGCTGACATCCGACGTGCGGCCGCCGGCGTGGGTGGACGGGGCGACCGGGCCGGCCCCGCGGGACGTGATCGCCCTGCGGAACGGGCTGCTCGACACCGCCACCCGCCGCCTGCTCCCGCCCACCCCGTCCTTCTTCACCCTGAACGCCCTCGACTTCGACTACGCCCCGGACGCCCCCCGGCCGGAGCAGTGGCACCAGTTCCTGACCGGCATCTGGTCGGACGAGGCCGACCCGACGGCCGTCGACCGGGCGAGCGTCGACACCCTGCAGGAGTGGTTCGGCTACCTCATCAACTCGGACACCTCCCAGCAGAAGATGCTGTTCCTCATCGGGCCGACGCGGAGCGGCAAGGGCACCATCGCCCGCATCCTCGCCCGGCTGGTGGGCGAGCAGAACCTGGCCGGCCCGACGCTCGGCAGCCTGACCGGGCAGTTCGGCCTCGGCCCGCTGTACGGGAAGAGCGTGGCCGTCATCTCCGACGCCCGGCTGGGCGGGCGGGCGGACACGGCGGTGGTGGTCGAGCGGCTGCTGTCCATCACCGGCGAGGACACCCAGACGGTGGACCGCAAGCACCTGCGGCAGGTGGACGTCAAGCTGGGCACGCGGATCGTCATCCTCAGCAACGAGCTGCCCAAGCTGAGCGACGCCAGCGGGGCGCTGGTGAACCGCATGATCCTCCTGCGGTTCGTGAAGTCGTTCCTGGGCAAGGAGGACCCCCGGCTGACGGACAAGCTGGCCGGCGAGCTGCCCGGCATCCTGCTGTGGGCGCTCGACGGTCTCGACCGCCTCCGCGAGCGGGGCCGGTTCGTCCAGCCGCCGTCGTCGGCCGAGCTCATCCAGGACATGGCCGAGTTGAGCTCGCCCATCTCCGCCTTCGTGCGGGACCGCGTCGTCCTCGACAAGACCGCCGCCACCCCGATCAAGGACGCGTTCGGAGAGTGGAAGCGGTGGTGCGAGGACCACGGCCGCGACCACCCCGGCACCGAGCAGTCGTTCGGCCGGGAGCTCCGCGCCGCCGTGCCGACCATCACCTGCAGCAACATCCGCGGGGACATCGGTGTCCGGTACCGCGTGTACCGCGGCATCCGCCTGCGGACCGCCCTCGACGACGCGGACCAGTCCGGGGACACGGCGTGGGCGGCCGCCGGCCACAAGGAGGAAGCGGGCCTGGTAGACTCGTTCGAGTTGTGAGGTTCGCGTTCCATGCGTTCCAGCGATGGTGTCGCCGGAGGTCACTGGAACGCGTGGAACGGATGGAACGCGATTTTCCCTTCTGCCGCGAAGAGATGAGAACCCGTCGGGGTGGAACGCATGGAACGCGTGGAACGCGATCCACCGACTTCACGGCTCTGGCACTCCCCAATCGTCAAGAAGGCCCGTCCACTGCGAACACCTGGGTGTTGACTGCTGAAGAAAAACTCGCGTTCCACGCGTTCCACGCGTGCCGGCCTCGCACCAACGTCAGATAGTGGCCGAAACCAACCCGCTCGCCCGCACCTTTCAGCGAACAGCTGCGTACCAGCCGCCACCCGTCCTGAGGCCGCCCATGCTGACTGCCGTTACCCTGCTGGTCCGCTCGTCGGCCAAGGGGGGTCGGTGGCGGCGGCACGGGTTGTCCTACGAGCGGGTGACGGCCGAGGACCTGGCCGCCCGAGTGGCTGCCGCCACTGGGTGAGGCCCCGACATTGCCGGTTCGGGCGCGGGCAGGGAGGATACCCCCTCAGTCGCTCAAGATGACGCAGGTGTCGGAGACCGTCAGAGCCGTGAAGCGCCTGCTCGAGGGGGCGAATCGCGCCATTTGGTGCTACTGGAAGAAGAACGACCCCGACTTCCTCCGCGCGCTCGAGCTGCTGGACGAGATAGACAGTGACGACCTGGAGCGGGTGGCGAGCACGTTTGCCCGCGGGGGCGATACGACGCTGATCATCCTCCTCCTGAAGGCCAAGCGGCGGGCGAAGTACGACGACGCCTACGTCCGGCAGGAGCGTGCGTTCGAGAAGGGCCTGCAGCCGCCGGACGGCGGGTTCGTCCCGGTCCGGGCGGTGCTGATAGCGGACACGCCGCCGTCGGGGGTGGCGAAGGACGAACCCACCCACTAGCCCGCGGGCGGTGCATCCGGGCGGTCACTTGCTCGGCTTCTCGTCGGGCTTCAGGCGGTTGATGACCTCCTTGTATTCAGCCGGAATGTCGAACAACTCCTTGAAGTCGGACTCGACCAGGATGTGATTGTTGAACGGCCGAGCCGTGCCTCGGCGCTGGAGCTGCCACATTGCCTCCACCGGTCCCTTGCGGTCTTCGTCCTCGGCGCCGAACACGTCGTAGAGACCCAGGACCATGGTAAACTTCAATTCGACCGTTCCGCCGCCGCCCGACTTCTCTTCCACGGTGGCGGAGGGGTTTTTCGCTACCACCTTCATGGCTTGGATGCCGCCCAGGACCGCCCTGAGGGTGAACGGGGTCAATCGGTCCCAGTACTTCGGGTACTGGACCTGGTCCTTGGGGTCTAGGAAGAACTTCCGGACGTCGATCTCACCCAGGTCGATCTTGCCCTTCTTGTCGATCTGCTCCTGGACCTGCTTCTTCAGCTCCGTCACCATCTTGATGCGGAAGTGCTTGTACTGGCCCGATTCCTTGACCAGCTCCACCAGTGGGTCCTTCTTCTCGTGGAGGAGCTTCCCGCCCTCAGCAGCGAGGAACTTTTTGATCATCGGGTTAATGATGCCGGTCACCTCGTCGTCCGAGGGGTGGCCCATGGCCGCGTTCGCAGCTGCCTTGCCGCGCAGGAACTCGCTCATGACGCTTTCCAGCTTCTTGTGCTCCTCGTCCGATAGCTTCCCCTCTGACTTCTGCCGGTCGCCGAACAGGGTGTCCGTTTTCTCTGGGTTGAAGCTCCCGTCCTCCGCCAGCGCCCCCCACCCCTTGAAGTCGTTCGATTTGCGGTCGCCGGTGATGATGAACGCCTTGGCGATCGCCAGCTCCGACACCCAGCCCTCCTTGCCCTTCAGGTCGCCGCTCAGGATGGCCACCCTCCGCCAAGTCACCCCGACGCCGTCCTTTTTCGGCTGGTCGTCGAGGGCGCGGAGCAGCGTTCCGGCGGGTGCCGACCCGACGTGCAGGGAGGTCTCGGTCGCGCGGGTGAAGTCGGGCTCGCTGAGGAAGAGCCTCGCTTCCTTCAGCGTGTAGTTCGGGTCCGCCTCCTTCGGCTTGTTCTTGCTGTCTTTGCGGTCGACGGCCTTCTTGTCATCGGTTGCCGAGGCGGCTGCCGGCACCTCCTTGAGGTTCGAGACGCTGATCCAGCCGTCCGTCCCCTTGAGGTCGCCGTCGAGAACCGTCACCTTGTACCAGCCGATCGCCGGGATGTTTTTGTCCTTGGCCGACTCCAAGAACTCGACCTTTGTGCCGTTCTTGACCGTCCCGATCAGGAGGTCGACCGCCTTGGAAAAGTCCGGCTCCTTCAGCATGCCGGCTTTCGTGCCGGTCGGGTGCTGAACGGTGTAGTACCGCTTTTCCTTCTCCTGCCCGGCGCCGGGCAGGGCCAACAGCATGATCGCCGTAAAGGCATAGACTGCGGCGCGCACGAGGTACCTCTCGGTCTGGGGATGGAGTTGCCGGGTGGACGGGTGCGGGGTTTCTTTGGGACGCTTCGCTCACGCTGGCCTGGCGACGAACTCGTTCCGGACCCGCTGGGGCACGAGGCTCAACTCCCGGCCGTTGTCCCACTGCACCTGGACCGTGCCGAGGTTGTCGACCTGCCAGACCGTGCCGAAAGTTCCCGGGGGATCCCACTCACCCAAAACAGCGCGCTGCTGTTCTCCGCGGGCGCCAACCGGCGGCTCAAGCACAAGATCATAGTCGACTCGCCGGCCCGCACGCCCGAGAACCATTCGTTGGGCATCACTTTCCGAACCTCGAAGACCTTCGTGCGGTTCCGCGGCGGACAGGCGTGCTTCCCGGACGGTGTGCCCCTGACGTTGGCTGACGCCGCACAGTGGCATGAGTTTTACTACCTGCGGCGTCGGGAGAACCGCGAGACGGACTTCACCTACCCACGGCTCACCTACACCCTCAGCGAGAGCGACCTGATACCACCCGAGCCCGGTGAGGGCTCGGCCCACCCGCCATCCTGACCCACTGCCGCGGTTCCGGTCCGCACGCCCGTGGCTGCTGGGTGGTGGACCTGCTGCTCGGCGAGGAGTAGCATCAGTGCCAAACACGCGGTGGCATCAGGCTGCGGCGTCCTGCCTCAGCCGCCCAGCCTCGCGTTCAGCGACGGAGGGTACCCGACTACGTGAGTGCCGAGCGGGTGCGGCACCCGGACCTGGTGGGCAAACCGGTCGGGGTGCTGGGGAACAACGGGGCGTGCGTCATCGCCAAGAGCTACGAGGTGAAGGCCAGGGGGGTGCCGGACGGCGACAGGAGCTTGTGTCCGTCGGAAGCCCACCCGCTGGTTGAGTTGTGCCCCCAGAGCGCGACCGGCGTCTTACCCCGCTCACGCCCGGTCGCCCGGTGTCCGCCCGGTAGACTGGGTAGGGTTCACTCGGAGGGCCAGCCATCGTCCGTAAGGGCCGCATCCCGAAGCTCACCCCCGAGCTCACCACCGCCTTCTGTCAGGCAGTGGCCGGCGGGCTGTCCCGCGCCAAGGCCGCGGCGGTGGTGGGCGTCACCCCGAAAACGATTTGCCTGTGGATGCGGCAGGGGCGGGAGCAGCGGACTGGCCCGCACGTGCATTTTGTGCACGAAGTGACGGCCGCCGAGGCGAAGTTCATCGCAACCAACCTGGCCGCGGTGCGGCGGGCGGCGACCCCGGCCAAGCGGCGGGTGACGAAGACCACCACCCGCCCGGACGGGGCGGTGGTGACGGAGGTGACCGAGCGGACGGAGTGCGACTGGCAGGCCGCCAAGTGGCTGCTCGAGTGCAAGGACCCGGACACCTTCGGCCCGGACCGGAAGGAACTGATGGCACTCAGGAAGGAACTAGCAGAGTTGCGGCGGATGCTCCGTCCCGCCGAGATCCCCTCCGCGGCGGAACCTGAGGTCTCCGCCGCGGGTGGTCCGAGCTCATGAACCGCCCGGTTACCCTCAACCGGCAGGCGTATTCCTGTTCCGTTGCCGCGCGCACCCGCATCTGGTACACCTGGCTGAATGTCCGAGGTTACCCGCCTCCTCGATGCCGCCGCGGCCGGGGACCCGAAGGCCGCCGCCGATCTGCTCCCGCTCGTGTACGATGAGCTGCGGAAGCTGGCGTCGGCGCGTATGGTGCCGGAGTCACCGGACCACACCCTCCAACCGACGGCCCTCGTTCACGAGGCGTATCTGCGGCTCGTCGGCAACGACGCGGGGCGGCCGTGGAACGGCCGCGGGCACTTCTTCGCCGCCGCCGCCGAGGCCATGCGCCGCATCCTCGTCGAATCCGCCCGCCGCAAATTGACTGACCGGGGCGGCGGACAGTTCGAACGGGTCGCACTGCCCGACGACCTGACCGCCTCCACCCCGCCCGAGGAGCTGCTCGCCCTGGACGAGGCACTCGCCGCGTTCGAGCGGCACGACCCCGACGCGGCCCGGCTCGTCAAGTTGCGGTTCTACGGCGGGCTGTCACACCAGGAAGCGGCCGAGGCGCTGGGTCTGTCCCGCCGGGCCGCGGACCGCGTGTGGGCCCTCGCCCGTGCCTGGCTGTTCCGCCAGATCTCGAAAAACTGACGCCCCGGACATTTTCCCGGTGCAACTCCACCCCGCCGCTCGCACTGAGTGGTGAGGGCCGATCCCTACTCTCCGGACCCGACATGGCCACCTGGAACCCGCGTGCCAACGACATCTTCCTCGACGCCCTGGAGGTCAGTGACCCCACGGCCCGATCCGCGTTCGTGGGCGCGGCATGTCGGGGTGAGCCGGAACTCCATGAACAGGTTCTCGCCTTGCTCGCCGCCACAGAACAGGCCGGCAGTTTCCTCGACCGACCCGCTGTGACACCCGGTGCCACCAGGACGTACGCGCCGTCGCCCGAGGCCGAAACCGGCCCGCTGTCGTCACCGGGGGCCGAAGCGGTCGGGGCGATGATCGGGCGGTACAAGCTGCTGCAGACGCTCGGCGAGGGCGGGATGGGAACGGTGTACATGGCAGAGCAGACACACCCGGTGCGCCGCCAAGTGGCCCTGAAGGTGATCAAGGCCGGCATGGACAGTCCCCAGGTGATGGCCCGTTTCGAGGCCGAGCGGCAGGCCCTGGCGCTCATGGACCACGTGAATATCGCCCGCGTGTTCGACGGCGGGACCACCGACAGTGGGCGCCCGTACTTCGTCATGTAACTGGTCAGCGGGGTGCCGATCACCAAGTACTGCGACGACAATAACCTGACCCCGCGGCAGCGACTGGAGTTGTTCGTCCCGGTGTGTCAGGCGATCCAGCACGCCCACCAGAAGGGGATCATCCACCGGGACGTCAAGCCGTCCAACGTGATGGTGACGCTGTACGACGGGAAGCCGGTGCCCAAGGTGATCGACTTCGGGGTGGCCAAGGCGACGGAGCAGAAGCTGACGGATCGGACCCTGTTCACCGGGTACGGGAGTGTGGTTGGCACCCTGGAGTACATGTCGCCCGAGCAGGCCGAGATGAGCGCCCTGGGTGTCGACACCCGCAGCGACATCTACTCGCTGGGGGTGCTCCTATACGAGCTTTTGACGGGCAGCACGCCACTGGGTCGCGACCGGATGAAGCAGGTTGCATTCGCGGAGATCCTCCGGCTCATCAAGGAAGAGGAGCCGCCGCGGCCGAGCACCCGGTTGAGCGATTCGGGTGAGGCGATGGCGTCGATCTCGGCGCAACGGCAGATGGAGCCGGCGAAACTGACTCGCCTGTTGCGGGGGGAACTGGACTGGATCGTGATGAAGTGCCTGGAAAAGGACCGCGGTCGGCGGTACGAGACGGCCAACGGGTTCGCGGCCGACATCCAGCGGTACCTGGCGGACGAGCCGGTGCAGGCATGCCCGCCGTCGGCCGGGTATCGGCTCCGCAAGTTCGCCCGTCGGAATATGCGGGCCCTGGCGACGGCGGCGGTGCTGGCGGTG
>CAYMHO010000158.1:0-15707 GCA_964390195.1 uncultured Fimbriiglobus sp.
CCGTCCCCCCTCGTCCACCCCCACACCGCGCCCGCCCCCCTCTCGCCCCTCGCTCGCGCGTCGGGCTAACTGCTCATTCGTCACGCTCCACTGATCGAGATCCAGATGCGTAGATGTCGTCGCCTGCTCCGAGGGCGGACCAGACTCGCGGTCAGCGTGGGACCGGTGATGGTACGGGTGGGAGCATCTCAAGGATTGCCAGAACCACCTCCTCGGCCACGTTCAGATGTAGCCGCGAGAAGAACGGGGCAGTGTTGAAACTGTTGAGGATCTTCGCGGGGTGGATCTTGCTGAACAAGTCGTTGAGCCGCTGGAACCCGCTCTCGGTCGGCCCGTGGCCGACCGCCGCGATGTAGGCCGTCGCTAGTCGGGTGTGATCCTGCGGAATTGGCTTCCCACTGGGAGCCGAGAGGAGTTCGACCTGGGCCTCGTCGAGGATCGGGTTGGCCTGTTCCGTTCGCCCAAGAGCCAACAGCCCTCCGGCGATGCCCAGAAGCGTTTGCAGCATCCTCATCCAAGGCTCACGCTGGTCGCTGAGCTTCACCTGCAAGTCGCTCAACGAACGCCCGTAGAGTACCGCCGAAAGCAGTCGTTGAAGGAGTCCATCCAGTTCGTCCTGCAGGCCCAACTGCCGCAGGCAGCGGACGCACGGCCCGGTCACCACGTTGAAGAGGCGTACTCGGTCGTCGTACGCCGACGCGGTAGCACACTCGGTGAACGCTTCGACCAACAGCACGGCCAGATCGCGGTGGCCGAAATACCCTGCCAACAAAAACCCACAATCGAGTAGTTCGGCCCGCTTGTGGAGCGGATCGAACTGCTTCGGATACGTCTGCCGAAGGGCGTCGGGCACCAGGCGGATGAGTTCGGCGGCGAACGCGCTCCCAACTCGGCCGGAGAGTGGCAGGCACTCGCGCAGCACGTCGAACTGCTCGACGGTCATCGCCGGACCCGCCCCCGATCGGCGGTAGAGTTCCCGCACGTTGGCGACCAACCGCTCCGGATCGCGCTCGTCGATCAGTTCGTACAGCGCCTGCTTCAGCCCGCCCTCGTGTGGGGTGGTGTACGGCTTGTACGGGCTGGTCCGCTCGAACGGTTCGAGGATTCTCGACTGATACCGGAAACGATTGATGACGAAATACGCCATCCCGGGTGGGCTGTGCGCCTTCCCCTCGCTCTGCCTGTCGATCTCGGCGAGTTCGTGGATCAAGGCGGGTGACAGGCGACTGGAAGGCGGGTGGCCGGCCGCGGCCTGGTCGATGCGGTACTTGAACGCCTCGTACAAATACCGCCCGGCGATGCCCTTGTCGGTGTCGGCCGGGAACTGTTCGAGGGCGGTGCGGGCGGACTCGGCCAGCTTGTCCGAGTGCTCGATCTCGCCCAACCGAGCTAGCCCATAGGCGAACGTCAGGTCCACATAGGCGACCGTCGGGTTCTCATGTACGGGCGTCGGGACTGGACCCGTCTTCGACCCGACTTTGGCCCACTCGCGGACCAACTCGTGCAACTCTATGACCTGACTACGGGTGGCGGATTCCATCGGGCGACTCCGTGACTGATGGTCCGACCCTCAACGCCGCAACAGAAACTCCTTCGAATTCATCAGGCCCCAGGCGACGTCTTCCCACGCCGCTCGATGGTCCTTGGCCTCGGTCACATAGGCCAGCAGCTTCTTCCGCTCGGCGTTTGTCGGGAAGCGGGCCAGCGACGACAAGTACAACTCGGTCAGCACGTCGCCATCACACTGCCCTTCCTTTAGCAGTCGGCCGATGCGGTTCTCTTCCTTGCGGATCAGGTTGTTCACCAACTCGCCGGTCAGCATCTGGAACGCCTGCAACACGCCGGGATCCTCGCTCCGCTCGCACTCGCACGTCAGCAGCCGCTCCGGCTTGCCGAACATCTTCAGGAACCGCAGCCCGTCGCCCGTCGCCATCCGCCGACCAGCCAACGGCACCGCCGCCAGTTGCCCCGCTCGCGTGCCGCTCGGGTAGCCCGGCCACTTCATCGTCGTGCCGGTCGCCGACGCCACCGCGTCCAACAACTGCTCCGCTTCGAGCGGCTGCACGGTGGCGTGCGAGAAGTGCGTGGTGTCGTCGGCGTTCGTGTCGTTCGGCGTCGCGGAGAGCTGGTAGGTGCGGCTGGTCATGATGTGCCGCACGAGCGGCTTCAACTTGGACCCGCCGGCCGCGAACTCCTTCGCCAGGTGCTCCAACAGTTCCGGGTTGCTCGGCGGGTTGGTCAACTTGAAGTCGTCGATCGGGTCCACGATCCCGCGGCCGAGCAGGTGCGCCCAGATGCGGTTCGCCTGAGCCTGGGCGAAGAACGGGTTGTCGGCGGCGGTCATCCAGTCCGCCAGTGCGGTCAGCCGGTCGCCGCGACCACTCGGCACACTCGCCTGCGCCCCGAGCAGTTTCGGCACCGCGTCCCCGCCGCGGGGTAGCGTCAGTTCGCCGTCGCCCTTGCTCACCACGATCTGCTCGCCGACGAACTCGTGCTTGTCCAGGTCGTCGTTCCGCTTGTTGTCCACGATGCGGTAATCAATCCGGGCGAACACGGCGGCAAAGCGGTGGTAGTCGTCCTGCGTCCAGAAGTCGAACGGGTGATTGTGGCAGCGGGCACAGCTCACCCGCAACCCTAGGAACACTTGGGCGACGCTCTCGGCCCGCAGGTACGGATCGCGCACCGCCCGGTAGAAGTTCGCCGGCGGAGTGCCGTAGGTACTCCCCCGAGCGGTGAGGATCTCTTTGGCGAAGTCGGTGAGCGGCTTGTCGTCGGCGATCCAGTTGCGGATCCAGCGGTGGAAGACGGTCACGCCCTTGCGGTCGAGCGACTTCTCCTCGTTCCGCAGCAGGTCGCCCCACTTCTGCGCCCAGTAGTCGGCGAACTCCGGGCGGGTGAGCAGGGCGTCGATCAGCTTGGTTCGCTTGTCGGGTGACGTGTCCGCGAGGAACGCTTTCACCTCGGCGGCGGTCGGGATGATCCCGCAGGTGTCCAGGTACGCCCGGCGGACGAACACGCTGTCCGGGGCGAGGTCGGACGGGCGAATCCGCAGGCGGGCGAGGTCGGTGAGGACGAGTTTGTCGATGGGGTGCGTGGTCGGAATGGAGGACAGATCGACCGCAGGGCGGTCGGGCAGGAAGGCCACGCGGATCGGCACTTGCAGGTGCAGGTACCGCACGATCAGCACCGTTTCGCCGAACTGCTCGCGGACGACTTCGCCGTTGGTCAGTTTTGCCACGCCGACGGTGGTGAGGTCGTAGGTGGCCAAGGCGGTCACGTCGCGGGTGCTGCCGTCACTGAACTTCGCTTGCACGGCGAGCGCCGCCGACTTCTGCGGATCGACCAGCACGAGCGATTTGACGGACGGCTTGAGTGTCACCGGCTTCGGCGTGTCGGCGGGGTCGGGCCGGCACCCGGCCGCAATCCACTTCGACAACAACTGGTACTCGGTGCTGGTCGTTGAGAAGCGAGCCCCGCCTTCGTGCGGCACTTGCCCGGTGGCCTTCTTCAGCACCAAGCTGTCGGTCGGCGAGTGCGGGTCGGTGCGGCGGGCGAGCATCCCACGTGTCAACGCTGCGAGGTCGGCGTCGGGGTCTTCACCCCGCAGCGACAGTTTGAACCCGCCCTTCCCGTTCAGGTTGCCGTGGCACGCGCCGGCGTTGCACCCGGCCCGAGACAGCACCGCCGAAACATCGTTGCGGAACGACACCGGCGTGTCGGCGGCGGCAACGGTCGGGAGCAACAGCAAGGGGAGCCAGCGGAACGACATGCTGTCACCGGCGGGATGGTGGGTCGGCGGAGCGTTGAGGATACCAGACGGTGGGCGGAATCGCCAGAAATGAGCCGGGAGAGTAGACGACTCGCCGAGGGCCGATATAGTACAAATCTCGCGGGATCACCCGTCGGGCCGGTAGCTCAGCTGGTAGAGCAGCAGACTTTTAATCTGCGGGTCGTGGGTTCGATCCCCACCCGGCTCAGTTCGACTTTCCCCAGCCCTGGTGCGAGCCAGGGCTGGTGTCGTTTCTACGCCCGTTCGGCGGTCGTTCGTAACTTTCTGCCTGACACCTCACCCTTCAGTCGCAGGGACGGTACCATAAGCCCCCTACTGTACGCATCCCGCCACACTTCTTGTTTCCGCCCATGCGCCGCTACCCGACTGCCCCTCGGACCGGACTGTGGATAGTCCTGTTGGTGGTCGCCTTGTCGACCGCCGTCGCTTCCGCCCAATCGACCTACTCGTGGCGGTTCGGGTCGAACGGGAACTGGGGTGGGGCGAACTGGCAGAAGAGCGCCGGCCCCGGCCCGCAATTCGGCCCGCCGGTCGCTGGCGACACCACGACCATCAACGCGAACCCGGTCGGCGGCAACTACACGGTGACGGTGGACGACGCCCGTGGCGTCGGGTCGGTCACGCTCGCCCGCAACGAGGCCACCCTCCAGGTGGCGAACACCGGCTCGCTGGCCGTGAGCGGCGGGTTCACGCTCACCGGCGGCACCCTGAACACCGTTGGCAACCTGACCGTGGGCGGCGCGTTCCAACTCAACGGCGGGAGCGTGAACAACAGCGGCGGCGGGCTGACTCTGAATGGCGTCTTCAACTGGGCGAACGGCACCGTCATCGGGGTACGGTGACGGCGGGTAACGGCGGGACTGTGGCGGGCGGGTACGTCGACGGGGCCACGAGCGTGATGAAACTGTCGGCCGGCACCTGGACGTGGGGGAGCGGGAACATCGCGCCGAACAACGGCGGGAAACTGCAGATCGACTCCGGGGCCACCCTCCAACTGACCAACAACGTCAGCTTCGGCAGCACCGTCGCCGTCGGCGGGGTCATCGAGAACGCCGGACTGATCACGAAAACGGGCGGTACCGGCAGCTCGTGGGTCGGCAACCAGGTCACGCTGAACAACACCGGCACCGTGCGGGTGACGAGCGGCAGTTGGAACGTGCAGGGCGGGGTGCTGAACAACGCCGGGGTGATCGACCTCGTCGGCAGCACGTCCATGTCCGTTCACAGCGCCGGCACCCTGGTGCTGAACAGCGGGTCGAGCATCACCGGCGGCGGGCGGATCACCATGACGGACGGGTCGGCGGCCATCGCGGTGAACGGGAACGTCACGTCGGCCGGCGGCCTGTTGCTCCAGCGGGGGCTGTTCGGCGGGCCCGGCTCGCTCACCCTGAACGGGGCGTTCGACCTGCAGAGCTACGACGGCAACACCGCCATCAACACCACCGTCATCGCCAACGCCGGCGGCAACTGGACGGGCACCGGCACCCCGCTCCTCGGCCCTGGCGCGGTGTTCCTGAACGGCGGCACGACCACCTGGAACGGCAGTTCCATCACCTTCGCCGTGGCCGGCTCGAACACCGCCGCCGGCTCACTCACCGTCGGCGCGAACTGCACCCTCAACCTGACCGGCGACGAGGGCATCGCCGTCAACAGCGGGGTCGTCGGGTCGCCGACCGTTGCCATCAACGGGCTGTTCAAGAAGTCCGGCGGGAACGGCAACGCGGTCATCAGCAGTCGCATCGACCTGAGCGTCGGCAGCACCGGCACTATCGACGTGCAGTCGGGCAACATGTGGTTCAACCCGTCGGCCATCACCAACAACGGGGTCATCAAGGCGAGCACCGGCCACCTGCACTTCAACAACTTCAACAGCGCCTACACCACCGCCACCCTGAGCGGCACCGGCACCCTCCAGGTGGACGCGACCGGCACGCTGAACATCGCCCCCGGCAACACCCGGAGCGTGGTGCAGTCCGGCGGCACGTTCACCCAGAACGGCACCCTGAACGTCACCTCCGGCACGTTGAAGGTGGCCGCCCCGGTGGCGATCACCAACTTCAACAGCGGGACGCTCACCGGCGGGGTGTGGAACGTCACCAACGCCACCCTCGACCTGGACGGGCGGACGGTCACGAACATCGCGTCCGGCACCACCGTGCGGCTATCCGGCAGCACCGCGAGCGTGACCGGGCTGAACGGCCTGACCCAACTGACCGGCCACTTCGGCGTGCTGAACGGCAACACGTTCACCCCGACGGGCACGGTGAGCAACGGCGGGACGGTAGACGTGACCGGCACGTTCGCCGGCGGGATGGTGGTGACCAACACCGGCCTGCTGACCGGCAGCGGCACCGTGAGCGGGCCGGTGACGGTGCAGGCGGACGGGCTCCTCGCGCCGGGGCAGGGGACGCTGTCCGGGCGGACGGTGAAGGTGCTCACCACCGGCAACCTGACGATGCAGGCGGACAGCGAGTACCAGTGGCAACTGAACTCGTGGGCGGCGAACGCCTCCGCCGGCAACGGGGGTAACGGGTTCGACCAGGTGAAGGGGACCTCGGGGTCGAAATTGGACCTGAGCGGGGCGACCGCCGCCGACCCGATCGTCATCCACGTCGTCAGCCTGAGCGGCACCACCCCCGGCTCGTTCGCGGCCTACAACACGGCCGTCGGCCGCAGTTGGGTCATCGCCGACTACTCGGCCGGCAACACCACCGGCGGAATCATCGGCTTCTCGGCCGACAAGTTCACGATCGACACCTCGGGCTTCGCCAACGACCCGAACACCACCCGCTTCAGCATCAGCACGGACGCCAGTTCGAACCGGCTGATCCTCACCTTCACCCCGGTGCCGGAGCCTGTGTTGCCGCTGACCCTGGTGGCCGCTGCGGCTGGTGTGTGTGCGTTCGCCCGCCGCCGTCGGAAGCAGGGAAAACCCTGACGGACTTGTTGAGCGAGATCGCTAATAGCACCCACCGTGCCAGACCGGCGGTTTACTATCCATTTGTTCCGCTAACACACTTTTCGCCGGGTCGGTACCACATCTACACTCCGGCCCTTCATTGGATGTTCACACATGAACGAATCGCTGTTGGCGGCGTTGCAGCCGTTGCTCGCCCGCGCCTCCGCGTTTCTCCAGGCGAACCCCGACTTGCGGGGTGAACTCGCCGCGGCCGCGCGGGCATTCGCCGGGTGGGTGGAGCAATCCCCCGCCGTGCCGGAACCGACGCCGGCGGTAGTCACCGCCGCGGCCGTGGTCGCCGCCCACCCGCCGGTCGAACCGCCGCCCGCCCCGAAAGAGTCGGTACTCGACCAGTTGATTCTGCCGGTGCCCATCTCCGCCCGCTCGTCGGTCGTCCTCCCACCCGTCTCCACCCCGGCCCCGGTCGGCGAACACGGCCGCGAGTTCATCCCCCTCCCGCTCGCCACCGTCGCCGCCCGCTGCCGGCTGAAGGCCGCCGCGGCGAAAATCATGGCCCGCAAGGCGGGCGGGGCGACCGACACGGCCACCGAGGAGGAGACCCTCCGCAAACAGGCGGACGACATCCCCGACTGCGGGCTGTGGATGCTCGACCCGCACGGCTACCCGAAGAGCAAGGCGGTGTGGGACGACCTGGCTGGCGGGTTTCTGGTGGTGGCGACGGCGGCCGACCTGTTGCGGGCGTGGGCCGGGAACGGGCCGGACTTGGCCGTCGGGCAGGAGGTACTGACGCACGCGGCCGAGGCGCAATCGATGCTCTTGTACGCGGTGGCCGACGTCGGCTGGGTGTCGCGGGACCACGAGCAGGTGCAGATGTTCGTCCACATCCGCGAGCTGGGCAAGCAGCACCAGATCTACGTCCCGCGGTTCCTGCGGCGGGAGGACCCGGCCGACCCGAAGAACTGGCCGAACCTGGCCGAGCGGCTGAAGGCACTGGTCGGCCGGTTCAAGCCGGTGGCCGGGGTGGCGGTGGCGAACGGGGCCGTGAACGACCCGGTGAAGGTGCGGCAGAAGGCGCTCGGCAACCTGAAGTTCAAGCTCCGCAAGCTGGCCGACGACCCGGCCGCCCTGGCCGACGAGTGGCCGCGGGTGGTCGAACTGCTCGACCAGGCGGTGTCGGCGGGGGTGCCGCCGAGCAGCCTCGACCTCCGCGAACTGCTCCTGCCGGTGTACGACAACGTGCCGGACGACCTGCCGACCACCGTCGGGGCGGAGCGGGTGTTCCGGGCGATCGAACTGTACCGGGATTCGCTGGCCGTGGTCGGGGAGGCGGAGGAGGAGCCGACGCCGTCCGCCGAGGTGCTGCGGGCGAAGGAACTGCTGGGCGGCAAGGAACTGGTGATGATCGGCGGGCAGCGGCGGCCGCACCACGTGGCCGCCCTGCGGGCGGCGCTCGGGTTGGCCGACGTGCGGTGGCTGACCACCCCCGACCACACCTCGTTCACCTTTTTCGAACCGGACATCGCCCGCCCGGACGTGTCGGTGGTGGTGCTGGCCATCCGCTGGTCGAACCACGACTACGCCGAGGTGCAGCGGTACTGCGAGAAGTACGGCAAGCCGCTGGTGCGGCTGCGGGCCGGGTACAACCCGAACCAGGTGGCGCACCACATCCTGACCCAGGCGGGCGAGCGGCTGTCGGCGATGGCGAAGGCGGCCGCGAGCGAAGGGTTTTCCGCCGGGCTGTAATGGGGACTGCTCGCTCCGCGGGTGGTCTTCTTCAACCCGCTCGCGGAGCGAGCGGACCACTACCGGATGAGCGCCGCCTCCGCCACCAGCCCCGGGCCGAAGCCGAGAAGCACCCACGGCCGGGGTGCGTTCCGCTTCCGCATCCGGTCCACGATGAACAGCACCGTCGGCGACGACATGTTCCCGTAGTCGGCCAGCACCCCGCGGGACTCGGCGAGGGCGTCGGGCGGCAGTTTCAACGCCGCCTCGGTCGCGTCCAGGATCTTCGGGCCGCCGGGGTGGACGGCCCAACTGCCCACGTCTGCCACACCCAGACCCTGCGATTTCAGCCACCCGGTCAGCCACGGCCCGAGGCCCGCCTCGATGGCGGCCGGGATCTTCTTCGACAAGACCATCTCGAACCCGTGGTCGCCGATCACCCACCCCATCAGCCCGGCGGTGTCGGGGAACAGGCACGAGCCGGTGGCGGTGAGGGTGGGGGGTGACGAGCCGCGACCGCCAGGGAGCGGATTTTCGACACCCGCTCCCTGGCGGTCGCGGCTCGTCGCGCGCCCCTTCCCGACGACCGCGGCCGCCCCGTCGGCGAACAGGGCGTTCGCCACCACCTTGTCGGCACTCAGGCCGTAGTAGTAGTGCAGGCTGCACAGTTCGACCGCCACCACGAGCACCACGGCCGCCGGGTCGGACGCGAACGCCAGGGCGGTGCGGAGGCCGTTGACCGCCCCGTGGCAGCCCATGTACCCCACCTGCACCCGCTGGACGTCCGGCCGGAGGTGCAGCGTGCGGACCAGCGCTTCATCGACCCCCGGTGCCACGAACCCGGTACACGACACCGGCACGAGGTGGGTGACCGCGCCCGCTGACAGCCCGCTGTCAGTCAGTGCCCGTTCGGCCGCCGCCGTCGCCAACGGGGGGGCGAACTCGGCGTACATCCGCATCCGCACGCCGGTGGTCGGGCCGAGCGGGTCGGCGCCGGGAAGGAACGGCGAGCCGGACCGCCGCGTGCCATCGAGGACGTCCCGCACCACGTCACGGCCGTGCACCATGTGCCGGGTGTTCACCCCGCTGCCGGCGTAGATGTCCGGGAGGAATGACGACCGGGCGACGACCGGATCGCTCAGCACCTGTGCGATGCCCAACCCCTCGGCGCGGGTGATCACGTTGACCGGGTTGGCGGTGCCCAGGCCGAGCAGTTCGAACGGCATCAACTCCCTCCGGGGAATGGCTGGTTCAGCGACCGGACGACCGGCACGGCCAGGGCAGGCAACACGTTTAACCCGCGAACGACCGCGGCACACAGGCCGGGTGAACGGAGGGCGCGGGCGGCAACGCGACAGACCGATTGTCGGCGTGTGACGACCCGGCCGTGGGTGGCGGCCCACTCACCGGCGTGCCGTTCGGTCCAGTGGTCAACGGCTCGCAGGGCTACCGGCGCCACCGCCACCGCCGCCGCGAGTGCCCAGGCCATCCCTTCGCCGGTGAACGGTTCGACGTACCCGGTGGCGTCCCCGATGGCGAACCACCGCCGGCCGGCCACCGCCCGCGGGGTGCGGGTGAGCGGCGGGGTGCCCTTCCAATCGGCGTCCGCGAGCTTCGGGAGCGAGGGAAGGCCGGACCGTTTCACCACTTGCTCGGCCGCGTGGCCCAGCCCGCCGGCGGTCCGCACGAACACGGGGTCGAACGCCGCCGCCACGTCCAGCCGCCCGTCTTCGATCCGCACCAGCCCGACATACCCGCCCCCGCCGGTGGCCATGTGAATCACCCCGGCCGGGTACGCCGCGGGTGCATCGATCACCGTGCCGGCCCCGATGCGGGAACCCACTGACACGGAGGTGTCAGTGGAGGTCAGTTGGCCGTTCAGCCCGGTCGCGTCGATCACTACCGTCGCCCGCAGCGTCTCGTCACCGGCCGACAGCGTCCACCCGTCCGGCCCCAGGTCGCCGAGTTTCACCTTCACGCCGGTCCGCACCGTCGCCCCGGCCCGAACGGCTTCGTTCACCAGTGCCGCGTCCATCACCTCCCGGCTGAGGGCGACGCCGACGGGCAATCGGACGGTCGCCGTGCGGCCGTTCGCCGCCAGCTTCACGCGGTCGAGCGGGATGGCCCCGAGCGAATGCGGCAGATCTCCCAACCCGGCGGCGGTGAGCGCAGACAGGGCCAGCCCGTTCAAGCAACAGCCGCACACCTTCCGCCGTGGGAACGCCGCCTTGTCGAGCAGCACTACCCGACGACCAGCACGGGCGAGTAACACTGCCGCGACGGACCCGGCCGGTCCGGCCCCGACGACGGCGATGTCGAACACGTCGTTCATCCGCCCCACCACTCCAAGAGCATCCGGCACGGGAACTTCGCCCCAACGGTCGCCCCGTGCAGGCCTGCCCGCTCGGCCATCGCCCGCATCTCGGGCACGGTGAACGCCCCGCGGATGGAGAGCGGGCCGTCCACGTGGACCACCCGGCTCCGCGACACCAGCCGGGCGACCGCCCACACCGCGGCCAGGTTGAACCGGCTCCGCAACAGGTCGCTCGCCAGGATCAGCCGCGGGTTGGCTCCGCGGAGTTTCGCCAGCAGGGCGACGACGTCCGGCTCGTCCAGGTGGTGAAGGAACAGCGAGCAGGTGAAGGCGTCGAAGCCCGACGGCAGAGGGTCGTTCAGCAGGTCGTGTGTGAAGAACCGGACGTCACCGGAGGTTCGTTTCGCCACCTCGATTGCCACTTCGCTCAAGTCGCACCCGGCGAAGGTGATCGGCAGGCGCTCTTTTTCGGCGAACCGGCGGAGTGCGAGCGGGACGTCTCCACTACCAGTGGCGATGTCGAGTACCCGGAGCGGGCGGTTCAGCTCGCGGGCCAGCTTCCGCAGCGCCGGCCAGAGCACCTTCGCGCTCCCGGACAGACTGTTGATGCGAGCCAACCCGGCGAGCGCGCGGCGGTGCTCGACCGGGTCGAGGGCCGGGTCGTCCATCAACTCCGGTTGGCGGTGGCGGTGGGCGAGGGACATGCGGGCCGTCGGGGTCTGTTCAGCTATGGTACTGCCAACCGGAGCGGAGGATGCCGGCACGGGCGGAGTTGGTACGCTTCCGCCGCGTAACACGCCTGTCGGGGATTCGATCGGTGGGGGAAAAACTCGTCGGCCGGCGGATTCTCCCGTTGTGTCACTTCGGCCGGCGGCTAGGTTGAGGGCAAGGGTGCCGGCGGACATGGCGTCGGTACCCGGAACGGTCGGTCGGCCCGCCCGTGGGCCAACGCCACTCACCGCGAAAAGGCAAACCCGCTCGAAAGACGGGGGCGCAAAGCACCGGGCCTTCGACCCCACCCCCTCAACCGGAGTCGATGGCGGCCGAGCTACCGAAGGGACACGGCGAACGCCGTCCATCCCCGGATCGGGACTCCCGATTCGCGCCGCACGGGGCCGGGTTCTTTCCGGCAGTCCACCACACCGTTCCCCCGCGGGCCGGAGGTAACCCCTCCGGCCCGCGTGCGTTTCCCTCTCGACAGCCCCGCTGGTCTGTTTGTAAACTTTGCACCGATTGGCGGATTCCGCCGCACTGTAGCCGGGGTCTGTGACCCCGACCGGCCTCACAGAGGCCGGCTACAATCCGCCACCCCGCCGACAAGGAAGTCGCGGCCGATGCACGTTGTACACCTGACCGCCAGCACCTTCTTCGGCGGCCCGGAGCGCCAGATGCTCGGGCTGGGCCGGCACCTGCCGGACGGGTTCAGCAGTACCTACGCGAGCTACCCCGAGGGCGGGCGGAGCGGCGAGTTCCTGGACAAAGTGCGAGACGCCGGGTTCCCCGCCGTGCAACTGGCCGCCGACACCCCGCGGGTGCCCGCCGCCCTGCGCGAACTGACGAACCTGCTGAAGTTCACCCGCGCCGGCGTGCTGGTGTGCCACACCTTCAAGCCGAACGTGCTGGGTCGGATGGCCGCCCGTCGGGTTGGCATCCCGTGCGTGGCGGTCAGCCGCGGGTGGACGTGGGAGAACTTGAAAGTGCGGGTGTACGAGACCATCGACCGGGTGAACCTGCGGTTCGTCGATCACGTCGTGGCGGTGTCGGAGGGGCAGGCCGAGCGGGTGCGGAAGGCGGGCGTGCCGAGCAGTCGGCTGAGTGTGATCCGCAACGCCGCCCGGCTCGGGGCGTTCGCCGAACCGGATGCCGAACACCTGGCGCACCTGCGGTCGCTGTTCCCCACTGACACCTCGGTGTCACACATCGTCCTGGCGGCCGGCCGGCTGAGTCCGGAGAAGGGGTTCGGTGTGCTGGTCGAATCGGCCGCGGCAGTGCTGAAGCAACACCCGACCGCCGCGTTCGTGCTGTTCGGCGAGGGCGGCGAGCGGGCGAAGTTGGAATCGCGGGTGCGGGAACTGGGCATCGCCGATCGGTTCGCCCTGCCGGGGTTCACGGAACACCTGGACAAGTTCCTGCCGTGGGCGGACGTGGCGGTTCTCCCGTCGTTCACGGAAGGGCTGCCGAACGTGGCCCTGGAGGCGAGCGCCGCCGGGGTGCCGGTGGTGGCGACGGCCGTCGGCGGCACCCCGGAGGTGGTGGCCGACGGCCGAACCGGGCTGCTCGTGCCGAGCGGCAAACCGGCACTGTTGGCGGACGCGATCAGCCGCCTTCTCGCGGACGAAAGCTTGCGGACGCAACTCGGGACCGCCGGCCGCGAGCGGATGCGGGCGGAGTTCACGTTTGAATCGCAGGCCGCGAAGTACGCCGAACTGTTCGAGCGGCTGACCCATCGCACCATGCGAAAGGCGGGGTGAAATGCCAGGGACACTTGAACCGACCCGGACGAGCCGCGACCGCGAGGGAGCGGAGACACTTTCACCCGCTCCCTCGCGGTCACGGCTCGTGCGCGTGTCGTTCGTGATCGACGACCTGAGCCGGGCGGGAACGGAGTCGCAGTTGCTCGCGCTCGTCCGCGAGCTCGACCGGCGGGCGTTCGCACCGTCGCTGGTGTTGCTGAACGGGGAAGGGGAGCAGTCTCGGTCCCTCGAACCGGCGGATTGCCCCATCCTCCGGCTCGGCGTAACGAAGTTGCTCAGTGTCAAGGCACTGTCAGCGGCGAAGCGGTTGCGGGCGTTCTGGCGGGAACACCGCCCGGACGTCGCCCAAATCTACTTCCACGACTCGGCCTACTTCGGCGTGCCGGTGGCCAAGCTGTGCGGGGTGAAACACGTCGTCCGCGTGCGGAACAACCTGGGCTACCAGCAGACCCGCAAGCACCGGGTGACGAGCCGGCTCATCCGCCCGTGGGTGGACGGCGTGCTGACCAACTCGGAACTGGGCCGCGAGGCGATTGCGGCGATGGACAAGATGCCGGCCGAGCGGGTGACGGTGATCGAGAACGGGGTGGATTTGGAGAGGTATTGTTGGTCCCCCTCTCCCCTGGGGGGAGAGGGGTTAGGGGTGAGGGGGTATTTGACGATCGGCACCGTTGCCAACCTGCGGCCGATCAAGAACATCGACGGGCTGATGCGTGCCGCCGTCCGCGTTCTCGATCGCTTCCCGAACGCCCGATTCAAGGTAGCCGGCGACGGCGAACAGCGGGCCGAGTTGGTGAAACTGCATGACGAACTGAAGTTGGGCGACCGCTTCGTCCTTCACGGGTCGGTGGCCGACGTGCCTGGCTTCCTGCGAGGAGTCGATGTCGCCGTTCTGCCGTCGCACTCGGAGGGCATGTCGAACGCGGTGCTGGAGTACATGGCGGCGGGCAAGCCGGTGGTGGCGACGGCGGTCGGGGCGAATCCGAAGCTGCTGCACGATTGCGGGGTGCTGGTTCCGCCGAATGACGAGTCGGCCCTGGTGACGGCACTTTGCGAAATGTTATCCGACCCGGCGGCGCGCACGCGGCTCGGCACGGTAGCACGGGCGAAAGTCGAAACCGAGTATAGCCGCCCGGCGATGCTGCGGCGGTTCGAGCGGTTCTACCGTGAACTGACGAGCCGCGACCGCGAGGGAGCGGTGGGCTAAATCCGCTCCCTCGCGGTCGCGGCTCGTAAAATCCCCCCATGCCACCCGCACCCACCACCGACGCCGCCACCGTCCGCGAACTGGCCGCCACCTACGAGCGGCTGTCCGACCAGATCGGCAAGGTGATCGTCGGCCAGCGTAACGTGGTCGAACAGTTGCTCATCGCCATGTTCAGCCGCGGGCACTGCCTGCTGGTCGGCGTGCCGGGGTTGGCCAAGACGCTGCTCGTGTCCACCGTGGCGAAGGTGCTCGCCCTCAGCTTCAAGCGGGTGCAGTTCACCCCCGACCTGATGCCGGCCGACATCACCGGCACCGACATCCTGCAAGACGACCCGGAGACTGGCCGGCGGCGGTACGTGTTCCTGCCCGGCCCGCTGTTCGCCAACATGATCCTGGCGGACGAGATCAACCGCACCCCTCCGAAGACGCAGGCGGCGCTCCTCGAAGCGATGCAGGAGGGGCACGTCACCGCCGGCGGGCAGACGTACAAGTTGCCGGCCCCGTTCTTCGTGCTGGCCACCCAGAACCCGATCGAACAGGAGGGGACGTACCCGTTACCCGAGGCCCAGCAAGACCGCTTCATGTTCAACGTGCGGGTGGACTACCCGAGCCGGGGCGAAGAGATTCAGATCATGAAGGCGACGACCGGCACGGCGAAGGTCGATCTGACGCCACTGCTGGACGGCCCACAAATCCTGAAGTTCCAGGAGGCGGTGCGGCAGGTGGTGGTGGCCGATCACATCTTCAACTACGTCGCCGACCTGGTGCGGGCGACGCGTCCGAAAGAGAACAACGTGCCCAAGTGGGTGCCCGAGTTGGTGAGTTGGGGGGCCGGCCCGCGGGCGTGCCAGTTCCTGATTCTCGGTGGCAAGGCGCGGGCGGTGCTGAACGGCCGGGTGCACGTCACCACGGAGGACATCAAGGCGACGGCCCTGCCGGTGCTGCGGCACCGGCTGATGACCACCTTCCACGCCGACGCCGATGGGATCACCTCCGACGATGTGGTGAAGAAGTTGCTCGAGACCATCCCGCCGCCGGGCGAGGGCAAGCGGGTGTGAACCTGTGACGGCACGCGGCGTCTGTAAGCCGGCCCGACTTCGTCGGTACTCGCTCAACCGCCCGTCCCCGTCGCGACCCCCCGAATGACCACCACCGACAGCCTGCCGGCCCGCCGCAACTTGACCCTCCCCGAGTGGGGGTTGGTGGTGCTGCTTGCGCTTATCAACTTCACCCACATCCTCGACTTCGTCATCGTCATGCCGCTCGGCGAGCGGCTGATG
>CAYMHO010000159.1:0-15691 GCA_964390195.1 uncultured Fimbriiglobus sp.
CGGCCGTCTTCGGGCCGGCGTACTTGATGTAGTTGCCGCACATCCAGTGGTACTCCCCGCTACCGGCCACGTTCTCCACCTTCTCTCCGAAGTCGCGGCGGATGATCTTCGCCCCTCCCTGCCCGCTGCTGCCGATCAGCCCGATGGCGAACCGCTCGTCGTAGGCCATCGTCACCACCGCCGCCTTGCCGTACCGCGACAGCCCTTCGATCCCCACCTGTTTCGCGTCCACATCCTTGTCAGTCTCCAAGTAGTCGAGCGCCCGGCTGGCCCCCCACGCCCACGCCCGCAAGGCACCCCAGTCTTCCGGCTGCCGCGGTTGGCCCTTGTTGCACAGCCCGATGATGCCGGTGGTCAACCCCTGATACTCGTTACCGCCACCGCCGAACGCCCCGCCGCCCTTCCGCCCGCCGCTGTCCGCCTGGATGCTGGTCGGCGACAGGATCGCGTACCCCCACCCCTTCTCGATCACCTGCTGCGTCCACGGCTTCGCCCCACCCCCGCCACCGGGAGGGCCGCCGCCGCCCGGCCGGTTGAAGACGAACCCGAACTCCATCATCACCGGCACCGGGCCGGGGCTGTTGGTCGGGGTCGTCAGGTTCATCTGGATCTCGACCTTGACGTGCGGGTAGCTCGAGTTGTCCACCGTCCCGATCAGCCGCTTGGTGGTCGTCTCGATGTCGCCCGCCTTGCCCTTCGTCGTCTCCTTCACCTCCCACGTCACCTTCGGCACCGTCTTCGGCACGCGGCCGTACACCTCGCGGTCGAAGTGCTCGACGATCTCCGCCCGCCGCTTCTTCCAGTCGTCGGCCGACTTCACCGGCTTGCCGTCGTCGAACACCAGCGGGTCGGGGAGCGACTTGTAGGGGGTCGCCTTGCTCTCGTCGCGGTTGGCGGCGTCCGGAGCGTTGTTGTTACCGCTCGGCCCGCGGCGGAGTTCCTTGATCTTCAGCAGCTCCATCATCTTCTTGTGGTCTTCCTGGGCGGTCAGTTCCTGCGGCTTGGGCAGTTCGGCCGGTTTGACCGGGTCGGCGGCCGGGGCGGTCGCCAGGAGCGCGAGCAGAAGGGTGGACATGGGAGAAGGTCCGGAGAGGGGAAAGGTGCGGAGACTGTAACCCGACGTCGTGAGAGACTCATGAGGGCGGCGGCTGGGGCGGTTCACCACCCGAGAAGAAGAACACCCAGGCGATGCTGAAGTAGATGACTATGCCGGACACGTCGGACAGGGTGGCGATGAACGGGCTGGACATGAGCGCCGGGTCGAACCCCAGTTTCTTGATGATGATGGGGAGCATCGAGCCGAGCAGCGTCCCCCACAGGCAGATGAACAACACCGCAATTCCGATCACCCAGGTGAGTTTGAGGAGGCGGTCGGCGCTTTGAGAGATCTCGTGGAAGGTGAGGAAGTAGGTGCGGAACAAGGCGAGCAGGCCGAGCGTCAGGGCCAGGGCGGAGCCGACGACCAGTTCACGGCGGAAGACACGCAGCCAGTCCCGCACCCGCACCTGCTCCAGGGCGAGTGCGCGGGTGACGAGCGTGGACGCCTGCGAGCCGGCGTTCCCGCCGACCGACAGGCAGAGCGGGATGAGGGTGGCCAGCACCGCCTCCTTCTTCAGTTGGTCCTCGTAGAAGGACATGACGATGACGGTGAGCAACTGGGCGATGAACAGCCCGGACAGCCAGCCCACCCGGCTCTTCCACACCTGCCACAGGCCGGCGGTCAGGTAGTCGCCCGCGATCGGGCTCACGCCCCCCTGCTTCTGCAGGTCTTCGGTCGCCTCTTGTGTCACCACGTCGAGGGCGTCGTCGTGCGTCACGATGCCGAGCATGCCGCCCTGCTCGTCCAGCACCGGCACGGCGATGAAGTCGTACCGCCCGAGGATGTCGGCGGCCGTCGCCTGCGGGTCGGTGAACTTGAGCGCGACCAGTTCCTCTTCCATCAGGTCGGAGATGAGCGCGTGCCGCGGGGCGAGGATGAGGTCGCGGAGCGACAGGATGCCTTGCAACGGACGTGGGGCGATGCCGCCGTCCGCCCGCTTGCGGGCGTCGCCGAGCACGTAGATGTAGTAGATGGTCTCCTTGTCCGGCGCCTGGGCACGCAACTGGTCCACCGCCTCGGCCGCGGTGAGCGTCGGCGGCAGCCAGGCGTAATCGGTCGTCATGATGGCGCCGACCGTCCCCTCGCCGTACTCGAACAGCGCCTTCATGTCCCGCCGGTCGGCCTCGTCCACCAGCCGCAGCAGGCCCTCGTACACCCGCGTGGGCAACTTCTTCAACAGGTCCACGCGGTCGTCGTGCGACATCTTCTCGATCAGCCTCACCACCTGCGGGCGGGAGGGGTTGTCCAACAACTCCACCTGCATGCTGCTCGGCAGGTACTCGAAGATGGCCGCCTGGGTGCGGACGTCCGACCCGCTCAGCAGCTTCCACGTCTGGTCGGTGTCGAAGTCGCTGATCGCCTCGGCGACGGTGGCCGGGTGAAGTTCCTCACACAGGGCCGCCAGCCCGACGGCGTCGTCGGTCTCCAGCATCTCGCGGATTTCGGGGGTGTACAGCGGGTGAGGCATGAGCGGTTCCGAAACCTCCCGTCGGGCCGCGGGACGTTCTCCCACACCCATGCCCCCACTCTACGACCCGGACGGTCAGCGGGCGGTTCGGGGCGAACCTCAGGGGCGGTGAGGGCCGTCCGTACAATGGCCCTTTCCCCACCCACGCCCGGAGCCGGATCGATGAGCGAGTGGCAACGCACCGTGACGTGCAACGACATCCGCACGGAACACGTCGGCCAGACCGTCACCCTGAACGGGTGGGTGCTCACCTCCCGCAATTTCGGCAACCAGACGTTCATCGACCTCCGCGACCGCTACGGCCTCACCCAGGTGGTGTTCGAGGCCGAAGACAAGCCGCTGTTCGACGCCGCCAACCAACTCGGTACGGAGTTCTGCGTGTCGGTCACGGGCACGGTCCGCCCCCGCCTGGTCGGGAAGGAACGCGGCGACGTTGACACCGGGGCGGTGGAAGTCGAAGCGAAGTCGCTCACCGTGCTGAACACCTGCCCGCCGCTGCCGTTCCAGATTAACGAGTTCGGCAACGAGTTGGCGAACGAAGACATCCGCCTGCAACACCGCTACCTCGACCTGCGGCGGCGGAGCTTGCAGAAGGTGCTCATCCTCCGCCACCGGGTGTGCAAGACCATCCGCGACTTCCTCGACGTTCGCGGGTTCCTGGAAGTCGAAACCCCGCTGCTCGGCAAGAGCACGCCGGAAGGGGCACGGGATTACCTCGTGCCCAGCCGCATCAGCCACGGCGAGTTCTATGCCCTGCCGCAGTCCCCGCAGTTGTACAAGCAACTGCTCATGGTGAGCGGATACGACAAGTACTTCCAGATCGCCAAGTGCCTG
This sequence comes from uncultured Fimbriiglobus sp., assembly GCA_964390195.1. Classification (GTDB taxonomy): domain Bacteria; phylum Planctomycetota; class Planctomycetia; order Gemmatales; family Gemmataceae; genus JALHQU01. The sequence continues at coordinate 3,402 of CAYMHO010000159.1, forward strand.
CGGGACGAAGACCTGCGGGCGGACCGCCAGCCGGAGTTCACCCAACTCGACCTGGAGATGAGCTTCGTCGAGCGGGACGACGTGCTGACGCTGATGGAGCAACTGGCGGCGGACATCGTGAAGCAGGTTCACGGCATCACGGTGCCCACGCCGTTCAAGCGGCTGAGCTACGCCGAGGCGATGGCGAAGTACGGATCGGACAAGCCGGACCTGCGGTTCGGGCTGGAGATCGTGGACGTGACCGACCTGGCTGGTGCGAGCGAGGCGAAGTTCCTGACCGACGCCATCGCCGCCGGCGGGGTGGTGCGGGCGATCAACGCGAAAGGGGCCGCCGCCAAGTTCAGCAACACCCAACTGAAGCCGGGCGGGGAGCTGCCGAAGGTGGCCGAGACGTTCAAGGCGAAGGGGCTGGCCTTCTTGAAGTCCGAAGGCGGCAAGCTGAGCGGGAGCATCGAGAAGTTTTTCAACGACGACCTGAAGGCGAAACTGAAGGAACGGCTCGGGGTCGCCGACGGTGACCTGCTGCTGTTCGTCGCCGGGCCGGAGGCGATCGTGGCCGACGCGCTCGGGGCGGTGCGGAGCCACCTGGGCCAGTCGCTTAAGCTGTTCCGCCAGTGGTGGGAGGAGGAGGCCGAGGCGGAGAAGGAGGGCAAACCCTTCGCCATCCGCCCGGAGCACTTCAACTTCCTGTGGGTGGTCGATTTCCCCATGTTCGCGTTCGACGACGAGGAGAAGCGGTGGGTGGCCATCCACCACCCGTTCACCGCCCCGATGGACGAACACCTGGACACGATGGAGTCGTCGCCCGGCACCGCGAAGGCGAAGGCCTACGACATGGTGTTGAACGGGTACGAAGTCGGCGGCGGGAGCATCCGGATTCACCGCCAGGACGTGCAAGCCCGCGTGTTCAAGATGCTCGGCATGGAGATGGAGGAGGCGAAGGCCCGGTTCGGCTTCCTGCTCGACGCCCTCCAGAGCGGAGCACCCCCGCACGGCGGTATCGCCCTCGGCCTGGACCGCTGGTGCATGATCATGGCCGGCACCACGAACATCCGCGACGTGATCGCCTTCCCAAAGAACAAGCAGGCCCGCGACCTGATGAGCGGCGCCCCGGCGACCGTCGAACCGCGACAGCTCCGTGACCTGGGCATCATGGTGGGGTGATCCGCAGCCGCGAGCCGGAGGCGAGCGCGTCAAGGTTCGACGCGCTCGCCTCCGGCTCGCGGCTACTCAGCTGATGAGGAGCGAACGTGCCCCGCATTCCGTGCTGGCAAGTCGACGCATTCACCGACCGGCCGTTCGCCGGCAACCCGGCCGCGGTGGTGTGGCTCGAAACCGACGCCGACCCTGTCTGGATGCAGTACGTCGCCGCCGAGATGAACCTCGCCGAGACGGCATTCGTGCGGACGCTGCCCGACGGCTACTCGCTGCGGTGGTTCACCCCGAAAGTCGAAGTAGACCTGTGCGGGCACGCCACCCTCGCATCCGCCCATGCCCTATGGACGAGCGGGACGGTGACGGAGGAACCGTTGCGGTTCCACACCCGCAGCGGCGTTCTCACCTGCTCCCGCAACGGAGACCGGATCGAACTCGACTTCCCTGCCACCCCACCGACCGAGGTGCCGGTTGACTCGGCTGTGATGTCCGCTCTCGGGGCTTCTTCGGCGGGCTTCTTCGGTCGGTCGCGGTTCGACGTACTCGTTCAACTGTCGTCCGCCGCCGAGTTACGGTCACTCCAACCCGACCTCCGCAAGTTGGCGGCGACGGACGCCCGCGGGGTGATCGTCACGACTGTGAGTGACGACCCGAAGTTCGACTTCATCTCCCGCTTCTTCGCCCCGCGGTGCGGGGTGGACGAAGACCCGGTCACCGGCTCGGCCCACTGCGCCCTCACGCCGTACTGGGCGGCGAAACTCGGGAAGACGACGTTGACCGCGTTCCAGGCGTCCGAGCGGGGCGGGGTGCTGCACCTGCGGCTGAACGGCGACCGGGTGATCCTCGGCGGGCACGCGGTGACGGTGTGGGAAGGGCACCTGCTGTGACGCTCGCCGCGTACGCCCGTCCCGCTATAATCACACACTCGCCTAGCCCCGGTGCCGCACTGATGCCCGACGTGTTGACGACCCCCGCCCCCATCTCCGCGTACAAGCGGGTGCTGCTGAAACTGAGCGGGGAGGCGTTCGGCCCCGGCGGGAAGGGGGGCGGGATCAGCCTGGACGAGACGCTCACCATCGCCAGCCAACTGAAGCGGGTGGTGCAGAAGAAGGTGGAGCTGGCGGTGGTGGTGGGCGGCGGGAACCTGCTCCGCGGGGCGCAGTTCTCGGCCAACACGTCGGCCATCAAGCCGGCCACAGCCGACAGCATGGGCATGCTGGCCACGGTGATGAACGCCCTCGCCCTGCAAGACACCCTGGAGAGCCTGGACATCCCCACGCGGGTGATGTCGGCCATCACGATGGACCAGGTGTGCGAGCCGTTCATCCGCCGGCGGGCGGTGCGGCACCTGTCGAAGGGGCTGGTGGTGATTCTGGCCGGCGGCACCGGCAACCCGTTCGTCACCACCGACACGGCGGCCGCCCTGCGGGGGGTGGAACTCGGGGCGGACGTGCTGATGAAGGCCACCCGCGTGGACGGGGTGTACAGCGACGACCCGGAGAAGAACCCGCACGCCGAGCGGTACTCGCGGCTCACCTACCAGCAGGTGATCGACGCCCGGCTGAAGGTGATGGACCTGAGCGCGTTCGACCTGTGCCAGAAGGCGAAGTTGAAGATTCTGGTGTTCGACTACAAAATGGACCGGGCCATCGAGAAGGCCGTCGCCGGCCAGCCGATGGGCACCCTCGTCAGCCAGGAGTGAGTTCACGAGCCGCGACCGCGAGGGAGCGGCTCTTCCCCATGCCGCTCCCTCGCGGTCGCGGCTCGTCAGGGCAAAGTCATGAGCGCCGCACAGTACCTGAAGGACGCGACCGACCGCATGGAGAAGGCGCTGGGCGTCCTCCGCGGGGAGTTGCAGGGCCTCCGCACCGGCCGGGCCACCCCCGCCATGCTGGACAGCATCCGGGTGGAGTACTACGGCAGCCCGACGCCGGTCAAGCAGATCGCCAACGTGAGTTGCCCGGACCCGTCCACCATCCAGATCAAGCCGTTCCAGGCGGACGACCTGAAGGAGATCGAGAAGGCCATCCGCAGCTCCGACCTGGGGCTGGCCCCGAACAACGACGGGAAGGTGATCCGGCTGAACATCCCGGCCATGAGCGGCGACCAGCGGAAGAAGATCGTCGCCCAGATCAAGAAGCAGGCGGAGGCGGCGAAGGTGAGCTGCCGGAACATCCGCCGCGACGCCAACAAGATGTTCGACGACGCCGAGAAGGCGAAGACGATGACCGAGGACGACCGCGACAAGGGGAAGGAGAAGGTGCAGGACCTGCTCAAACAGTACGAGGGGAAGATCGACGGGCTGGCGAGCGGGAAGGAGAAGGAAGTGATGGACGGGTAAGCGGGTTTGGCACACGGTCTGCTCAGGTGAATCCCACGGCCGCGACGGCGGTCCGACCCTCACCGGAGACTCGACCATGCTCGCGCTGCTCAGTTGGATCATTACGGGCTTGATCGTCGGCCTGATCGCCCGCGCCCTCGTGCCCGGCCGCCAGGCGATGGGCTGGATCGCCACCATCCTGCTCGGCATCGTCGGGGCGTTCGTCGGCGGGCTGATCTCCTCGTTCATCTGGCCGACCTGGAGCAGCGACGCCACCGTCAGCACCATGTGGCCCGGGTGGATCATGTCGGTCGTCGGCGGGGTGCTCGTCCTCGCCATCTACCTGATGATCACCGGCCGCAAGAACCTGACCACTTGAGCGCGGGCAGCGGTACTCACTCGACCCCAGCCGTCTCGGCTGGGGTTTCTCATTTCCACACCCCGGCGGGAACCGCCGTCCGCACGTTACACGACAGTGCGGACTGCTTCCCTCCGGACTCACCCATGCCGGCATGGCAAATCGGGATCATTGGCGGCGGCCCCGGCGGGCTGATGACCGCGTACGCCCTGGAAAAGTGGGCGAACGACCCGATCCACGTCACCGTGTTTGAGGCTTCTCAGCGGGTGGGCGGGAAGATTCTCACCCCCGCCTTCGACCGCGTGCCGGCCACTTACGAGGCCGGGGCGGCCGAGTTCTACGACTACTCCGCCCACGACGACGACCCGCTGAAGGAACTGGTGACCGAACTCGGCCTGCCGGTCTGCCGCATGGACGGGTCGTCCGCTGTCGTCCGCGGGCGGGCGATCGCCAACGTGGACGACCTGCGGGACCAGTTCGGCCGCCCCGCAGCCGACGCACTCCTCGCGTTCGACCGCCGGGCGAAAGACGCCATTACCCCGCACGAGTTCTACGAGGCGGACCCGGAAGGTGTGGGCGACCCGCTGGTGCGGAAGGGGTTCGACCGCCTGCTCGCCGGCATACCGCACCCCGCCGCCCGCCGGTACGTCGAACAGTTCATCCATTCGGACCTCGCCGCCGAGCCGCACCAGACGAGCGTCGCCTACGGCCTGCACAACTACCTGATGAACGACCCCGCCTACATGGGGCTGTACGGCATCGCCGGCGGGAACGAGGCCCTGCCGCGGGAACTGGCCCGGCGGCTGGCGGCCGAGATCAAGCTGAACCACCGGGTGACGGCCGTCGGGGGGACGGGGGACAACCGACTGTCGGTGACGACGGTGTGCGACGGACGCGAGGAGGTGTCCTGCTTCGACGCGGTGGTGATCGCCCTGCCGCACGACGCCGTCGGAAAGGTGCGGTTCCACGGCGAGCGGCTGGCGTCCGCGGTCGCCGCCCACAATGCCGAGTACGACCACCCGGCCCACTACCTGCGAGTCACAGTCGCCTTTCGCGAGAACTTCTGGCGGGGCAAGCTGGCCGGGTCGTACTGCATGCTCGACGCGTTCGGCGGGTGCTGCCTGTACGACGAGTCGGCCCGCACGCCCGGCAGCCCGCACGCCGTGTTGGGCTGGCTGATCGGCGGGGACGCGGCGAAAGCGATGTGCGACCAGGCCGACGACGATCTGGTTCACGCCGTCCTCGCCGCCCTGCCGCCCGACCTGGCCGCAGGTCGCACCCTCGCCGTGGAATCGCGGGTTCACCGCTGGATCGGGGCGGTGAACGCCCTGCCCGGCGGGCTGCACGCCCGTACCCTCGACCGCCGCCACCGCCCCGACCCGGCCGGCCACCCGCACCTGTTCGTCGTCGGCGACTACCTGTTCGACTCCACCCTGAACGGCGTCCTCGACTCGGCCGAATACGCCGCCCGTTGGCTCGCCTCGCTCATGGCCGACCGCGCCGGAGTGCCCGCATGACCGCCCCGCCTTTGTCCGCCAACGGCTCCGCCCGCGCAACCCCTCAGTGGCCGGACGGCACCGCCATTCACCCGGTTGCGTTCGTGACGGAACGGAAGACCGACCACCGTGTGATTAGCGAGTTGCCGCCTGCTCTCAACCGCCGGGCCGTCGCCCTGCCATCGGGGGTGAAGCAGACGCCCGAACTGGAGTTGTTGTCCGTCCCGTGCGACCGCCCGGACGAGGGCGACTGGGGCGACCGCGCCCGCGAGTGGGTGGCGGTGAACGGCCCCGCGGCGGTGCAGACGATCACCTTCCAGGGGGCGGTGCTGGTGTGGGGGATCGGGCGTGCGGCGGTGTTGGCACCGGTCAGCAGGCTGCCCGCCCTCGAATCGGTGTTGTCGGAAGTGGCACACTACGAGGCCGAACTCCGCGAGACGGAAACGCGGCTGGGCGAGTTGTGGCCGGAACTGGAAGCCGACGCCGGCCCGGCGTTCGACTTCGACGACAAGGCGGCCCGCCAGCACGACCGACTGGCCAAGCGGTACGGCCAGTTGCTCGGCCTGCGGGCGCGGCTCACCCGCGTGCTGCCGTACGTCCTCACCCCGCACGTGTACCCGCCGACGCTGGCCAGCCAGGTGAGCGAGCGGCTGCGGGAGCGGCTGCGACACCGACACCGGGTGGAGATGATCCAGGAGCAACTGGAGGTGTTCGAGCGGGTGTACGACACCCTCGGCCAGAAGGCGAACGACTACAAGACGGCCCGCAAGGGGCACATCCTGGAGATGGTCATCATCGTCATGCTGGCGGCGCAACTGGTGCTGTCCCTGTTCGCCATCCTGACCACGGGGGAGTAAGCGAGGGTCCAGGCGTGTTCGGGGGTTGCAATCACCCACCACCTCTCCCCGCTGGGGAGAGGACGGTTGCGAAGCAACCGGGTGGCGGCCCCTCACCCACCGGGTTCACTGCGGTCACACCGGCGACCACTCCCCCACGGGGAGAGGGGGTGGTTTCATCTTACGGCTTCGTTGTCTATCGCGCCCGACCCTGGACTCTCATCATGCGGTACGCCTCCATCGACCTGCTGCGGACGGTGGCGATTGTGCTGATGGTGATCGTCCACTTCATGGAAAACCTGTCCGGGGTGGGGTGGGCGCCGGCCGGGTTCGGCGCCCCGCTGTTCGCCTTCCTCGCCGGGGTCAGCTTCCGCATCTGGCTGAATTCACAGGAGCAGAAGGGCACTCCGGACGGCGACATCACCCGCACGGCCGTCCGCCGCGGGCTGTTCCTGTTCGCCCTCGGGTTCGTGTTCAACGTGTGCGTGTGGCTGCCGGAGGACACGTTCAACTGGGACGTGCTGACCATGATCGGCACCGCCCTGGTGTTCCTGGGCGTGTTCCGCCGCCTGCCGCCGGTGGTGCTGGCGGCGACCGCTGGTACACTCGTGGTGCTCAGCCCGTTCCTCCGCACACAGGCGGACTACCTGTCGTATTGGGGTGACGACTACTTCCAGTGCGACTGGAACGCGTCCGACGTGACCATCGGGTACCTCGCCACCGGCTACTTCCCGCTGTTCCCCTGGGCGGCGTTCCCGATCGTCGGCTACCTCGCCGGGCGGGTGGTGTTCCCGGCCGACCGTGCCGAGGGGCCGGTGAAGCCACTGGCCGTCGCCGGGGGCGTGTTCGCCCTGCTCGCGGTGCTGTGCGACGTGGGGCACCGGCTGCTCCCCGCTCCGATTTCGACCAAACTGCTGACGGGCTGGACGATGTTCCCCGCGTCGCCGGGGTACATGTGCGGCACCCTCGGCGGGGCGCTGCTGGGGTTCGCCGCACTGCTCGTGTGGGTGGACCGGCGGAACGGGCTGGCGAAGCTGCCGTGGGTCACGACCGCGGCGGGGACGATGAGCCGGCACTCGCTCGGCATTTACCTGCTGCACCACGCCCTGCACCTGTGGCCGCTGTGGGTGTCCGGGACGGTGGCGGGCGACGAGCCGACGGCGTTCTGGCGGCAGGCGATGCCGGCGTGGGCGGCGGTGGCGCTGGTGCCGGTGTGTCTGGCGGTGTGCTACCTGCTGTTCCGGGCGGCCGAGCGGTGGAAGTGGCCGACGGTCGAGGGGTTCATGCGGTGGCTATGCGGCTGAGTGGTCTGCTCGCTCCGCGAGCGGTTCAATCAGGACCGCTCGCGAAGCGAGCAGACCACGAAATGCCGCCGGCCGGTTGAGACCTACTTCGGCGGCGCGTCCCAGGTGCGGAGGGTCAGGTCGCCGGAGGCCGTCACCAGGCGGTGGCCGTTCGGGCTGAACGCCAGGCTGTGGACGTAGTCGGTGTGCCCGCGGAGTTCGGCCACCTGCTCGTGACGGGCGGTGCCCCACACGCGGACGGTGTTGTCCGCACACGCGCACGCCAGCCGAGCGCCGTCCGGGGTGTACGCCAGCCCGTACACCCGCACCCCATGCGGCAGCGTCGCCTGACGTTCCCAGGTGTTCGTGTCCCACAGGTACACGTTGCCGTCCACCGACCCGCACGCCAGGGTGCGGCCGTCCGGGCTGAAGGCGAGGGAGTAACAGGCGTCCTTCGCCCCGGTCAGCATCGTCGCCTTCTTCCAGGTGGCCACCTCCCACACGTGAACCGTCCGTTCCGAATCGTCGGCGGCGGCCAGCCACTTGCCGTCCGGGCTGAACGCCACGTCCCACACGGCGTCGGCTTTCGTTTCCAGTTCGGCCACCGTCGCCTTCGTCCGCGGGTTGTACACGCTCACCACCGACCGCCCGCCGCTACACGCCAGCAGGTCGGCGGTCGGGTGGAAGGCCACCCGGCCGGTCTTCCAGTGGTTGAGCGGCCGCTCCCAGGTGTGGAGTCGGTCGCCCGTCTCGAAATCCCACATGTGAACGTTGTCGCCCCACGAGACGGTGGCCAGCCATTTGCCGGCCGGGTGGACCGCCACGCAGCACACCCGCTCCCTCTCCCGCCCGTTCTCTCGCTCCCCCCCCTTCCGCTCCACCACGGGCATGTCGAACCGCCGCACCACCCGGCCGTCGGCGTCCCACACGCGTGCGGTGCCGTCCCAAGACCCGGACACCACGTGCTTGCCGTCCGGGTGGTAGGCGACCGAGTACACGAACCCGGAATGCCCGGCCCACAGCCCGCTCCCCGGCCCGGACCGCGTGTCCCAGTAGCGGATGGTGCGGTCGAGGGACACGCTGGCCACGGTGTCGGGGCCGACGAACGTGGCCCCGGTCACCCCCCCGGTGTGCCCGCGGAGGACGGCCAACTCTTGCCCGGTGGTCACGTCCCACAGGCGAAGGGTGCGGTCGTCCGAGGCCGACACCAGCCGCCCGCCGTCCGAGCTGAACGCCACCGCGCCCACCCGGCTGGAATGCCCGCGGAGGGTGTGCAGCTGCCGCCCGGTGGCGGCGTCCCACACCTTCACCGTCTGGTCGGTCGAGGCGGTGGCGATGCGGGTGCCGTCCGGGCTGTGCGCGTAGTCGGTGATGTTGTTGGTGTGACCCTTCAGCACCCCCGCCGGCTCCCCGGTGGCGGTGTCCCACACCTTCAGCTTGTTCGACGGGTACGCCTCGTTCACCAGCAGCCGCGTGCCGTCCGCGTTGAACCGCACGGCGTGCAGGTTGTGCAAGTCCTTCACGACGAACCGCACCCGCCCCGTCTCCACCTCCCACACCTCGGAGTCGCCGGACACGGTGTAGTTGAGCGCCGCCAGTTTGCCGTCCGGCGACAGCCCGGACAGGCCCGTCCCGCCGTTCGTCGGGGTGGCGTTGGTGTGCCGCACCCCGACCGGCTTGCCGGTGTCGGTGTCCCACACCTGCGAGGTTCCGCGGGTGATGACGAGCAGCCGCCGGCCGTCGGCCGAGAAGCTGTACCCGATGATGTCGGCATCGGCCGTCATCCGCACGTCGGGCGACGACCCGTCGAACGGGGCGAAGGCGAGGGTGCGTTCGTCCACCCGCCGCAAGTACCCCCGGCCGTCGGGCGAGGTGGCCCAGTAGGTCGGGTCGTCCACGCGACACAGTTGCTTTCGCCCGGCCGTGTCCCACACCCAGACGCCCCGGGCGAGGCACAGGCAGATGCGATCGCCCGGCGGCACCGCCGGCGAGAACACCTCATCGGCCTCGACCGGGTGGACCTCCACCGACAGGTCGAGCTGGCTGAACAGGTAGTGCCACTCCCACCCGCGGTACCGCTCGGGCGCCCGCAACAGCGTCTCGCGGGTGGAGGTGAGGGTGTTCAGCCGCAGGTCGGCCGCGGCGAACGCCAGGCAGCCGCGGTACAGTTCCCACTGTTCGGTCAGCCGGCGGTCTTCCGCCTCCGTCGCCTTCGCCTCGGCCAGCTTCGCATTCCACTCGGCCTCCCGCCACTTCCACGTCACCCCGCACACCCCGCCCACCCCCAGGATGAGCGCCACCGCCGAGATGGTGGCGAGGGACGGGTTCCGCTTCGCCCACCGCCCGAGCCGCTCCACCCGGCTGACCGGGCGGGCCAGGATCGGCCGGCCGGACAGCCAGCGGGCCAGGTCGTTCGCCAGGTCTTCGGCCGTCTCGTACCGCCCGGCCGGGGCCTTCGCCATGCACTTCAGGCAGATGGTTTCCAGGTCTTTCGGCAGGGTCGGCCGCAGGCGGGAGGGCGACACCGGCTCCTGGTACTTGACCAGCATCATCGTCTCGAGGACGGTCAGCCCCTTGAACGGCTGGCGGGCGGTGAGCAGTTCGTACAGCATCACCCCGAGGGCGTAGGTGTCGATGGCCGGGGTGGCCGGCAGGCCGTCCACCTGCTCCGGGGCCATGTACTCCGGGGTGCCGACGGCGGTCCCGTCCTGGGTGAGCACCCCGCCCTGGTCGTCCCGGCGGGCGTCCAGTTGCTTGGCCAGCCCGAAGTCGGCCACCTTCGGCTCGCCGTCGGCGGTGAGCAGGATGTTGGCCGGCTTCAAGTCGCGGTGGATCACCCCCACCTGGTGGGCGGCGTGGACGGCGCGGGCCACCTTCTCGATCAGCCGGGCGGCGGCCCGCGGGTCCTGCGGGTCGGACGTCTGCCGGAACAGGCTGCCGCCGTCCACGTACTCGAGGGACAGGTACGGCCGCGGGCGGGGGTCGTCCGGCCGCTCGGCGAACGCCCCCACGTCGAACACCTGGATGATGTTCGGGTGCTGCAGGCGGGCGACCGCCTGCGCCTCGGCCTGGAAGCGGCGGTGCGATTCCGAGTCGGCGAGCGAGTCCCAGGCGAGCATCTTCAGGGCGACGATGCGGTTCAGCTGGCGGTGCCGGGCCTTGAACACCACCCCCATCCCCCCGGCCCCCAGACGGTCGAGGATGTCGTACCCGTCGATGCGGAGGAACTGAGCCGGCGGCGGGGTGTGCGGCAGCGACGGCAGGTGGTACGGGATGCGGTCGCAGGTGGCGGTGGCGGGTCCGTTCGTCAACTCGTCCAGGGCGATGCGGGTGGACATTCGGCAGGCTCCGGGTCGATCGCCTGAACCATGCGACACCGGACCGATTCGGGCAACGGATGAAGGTGTAAATGTGGGCCGGTGAGTCCGGCGATTCGGCTGCTGCGGACGACGAACTGCGGTTCGGGGCCGATTCTTGAGGGCGGGCGTGAAAGCGTCCCGCCCGCCGCTTGACCCACGCCGACCAACTTCGGACACTCTGCTTGTGCGGTTTCGACTCCCTCCCACCCCCAGGCACTTTCCCCTCATGCGAACCTCTCGACTGCTCGCCGCCCTCGTGCTGAGCGCAGCGGCCCTGCCCGCCGCCGACGTGTTCACCCAGAAGCCCGAGGTGGCGCCGGCGGTGCTGAAAGACGCCACGCCCGCGGAGAGACCGAAGCCGCCGTCCGCCGACTGGGGCAAACGGTTCGCCGCGGCCCCGGCCACCGGCTGGATTTGGGGGCCCGACATCAAGAAGCCGTACTGCCTGAGCAAGACCTTCGAGGCGAAGGGGGTGACCGAGGCCCGCGTGCGAGTGACGTGCGACAACACGTTCGTCCTGTTCGTGAACGGCAAGCAGGTGGCCGCCAGCACCGACTGGGAGACGGCGGAGGAGGTGCAGGTGACACTGGCGGCCGGCGAGAACCGGATCGAGGCCGAGGTGACGAACGAAGGGGCCACCGGCGGGTTCGTGCTCCAACTGGTGACGGACAAGGCGGACGTGAGCGTCGTGACCGACACCACCTGGACCGTCACCGGCAAACGCGGCGACAAGGACGGGGTGAAAGCCCGGCAGGTGGCGAAGTACGGCGACGGGCCGTGGAACAACGTGCTCGCCAACGCCGGTCCCGCCGGCAACTCGAAGGTTCCCGCCAACACATTCGTGACGCTGCCCGGCTTCCAGGTGGAGAGGCTGTTCACCGTGCCGAAGAACGACCTCGGCTCGTGGGTCTGCCTGACGGCCGACGACAAGGGGCGGCTGATCGCCTCCGACCAGGGGGACAAGGGGCTGGTCCGCATCACCCCGCCGAAGGTCGGCAGCACCGACGAGACGAAGGTGGAGAAGATCCCCGCGAAGATCTCCGCCGCCCAGGGGCTGCTGTGGCACAACGGCGTGCTGTACGTGGTGTGCAACGGCGGGCCGGGGAGCGGGCTGTACCGCGTGACCAGCAGCAAGAAGGACGACACGCTCGACACGGTGGAGAAGTTGAAGGCGCTCGACGGCGGCGGGGAGCACGGCCCGCACGCCGTCCGCCTCGCCCCGGACGGCAAGAGCCTGTTCGTGGTGTGCGGCAACCACACCAAGCCGCCGGCCAAGTTCGACAGCAGCCGGGTGCCGAAGAACTGGGCCGAAGACCACCTGCTGCCGCGGCAGTGGGACGCCGGCGGGCACGCGGTCGGGATCTACGCCCCCGGCGGGTATGTCGCCAAGACCGACTTCGACGGCAAGACGTGGGAGATCTTCAGCACCGGCTACCGCAACCAGTACGACTTCGCGTTCAACGCCGACGGCGAGATGTTCGTG
>CAYMHO010000160.1:0-4438 GCA_964390195.1 uncultured Fimbriiglobus sp.
GAACGCCTCGATGTTCTTCTCGTTCGACACCCGCCCGACGTACAGCAGCACCGGCCCCGGCCACGGCGACGTCTGCTTTGGCCGCGGGCGGAACACCTTCAGATCCACCCCCCGGCTCCAGCGGGCGTGCAGGCCGTTGAACCCCCGCCGCTTCAGGTCCGCCTCCAGGCTTGGGGTGGCGGTCATCATCGGGTCGGCCGCCCCGTGGAACCACCGCAGGTACGGGTACGTCCACGCCTCCGGGATGAACGCCAGTCGCCGCAGGTATTCGGGGAACTTGGTGTGGTAACTGGTGCTGAACGCCCAGTTGCGGTTCCGGCAGAACTGCCGCACGGCCAACCCGAGCGGCCCCTCGGTGGTGATGTGGATGTGGTCCGGGTTGAACCGCCGGATCCGCTTGTACAGCGGGCCGGTGCGGGGGAAGCAGACGCGGATCTCGGGGTAAAACGGCACCCCCACCGAGAGCAACCCGGTCGGCTCGAGGATGTCCACCACGTGCCCCATCTGCACCAGCGTGCGTGCGGTCATGTCGATGGTGCGTACGACGCCGTTCACCTGCGGGTACCAGGCGTCGGTGACGAGGATGATCCGGGCCATGTGGGGGGCGGGAGAGGGACGGTCGAAAGTTGTGTTGTATGAACCGCCCGCCACCGCGGCGGGGGGTACACTCTCCTCACCCCGCGAGCGTGCCCATGCGACTCGACACCCCGTTCGTCCGGTTGCCGCTGACACTCGACGCCGACCGGCTGGCCGTCGAGGCGGCCGCCTTCCCCGTACCCGACTGGCGACCCGAGCACCCCACCCCGTACCTGCGGCAGGTGCTCGCCGCCCTCCGCTCGGTCGTCGGCCGCACGCGGCTGGTGCGGGCCACCGATTCCGCTCCGGCCCCCGACCCGAGCAGCTATGCCATGCAGCGGGCGCGGGTGATCGTGCCCGTCGCCGACGTGCGGGCGGTGTGCGGCGGGGAGGAACTGACTCTCCGGCCGGGCGAACTGTGGGTGATCGACACCTGGCGGACGCACCACGTCGCCGGCACTTTCTTCAGCATCGACACCGTCGGTTCGGCCGAGTTCTGGGACATGGTCGCCGCGAGCGACACGCCCGACACACCCGTCGCCTTCGATCCGTCCGCCGACCCGCCGTTGCTCACCGAAGCCGCCGCCCCGCCGGTCCTGTCGCCGTGGGAGATCGAGTGCCTGTTCGCCGAACTGTCCGCCGACCTGGCCGACCTGCCCGCCCCCGAACTGTTCTCCGCACAACTGGCGTTCCTGCGGGGGTGGCGGAACCTGTGGGCGGCCCACGGCTCGGAGCCTGCTGGGTGGGCTGGATACCGTGAACTGCTCGCCGCGTTGGAATCGTCGCTCGCCCCGCTCGCCGGCAAATTCCCCCTACCGAACGGGTTGGACGCGGTGGGCGTGGTGCTGTTCTGGACCTCACCCCCCGAGCCGTTAGCCCGAAGCGCGAGCGAGGGGCCAGCCACCCGGGCGAAAATCCAAGGGCGACTCACGGACGACTCGCTGCCGGTCGCACCACCCGTCCATGAAGGAACTGGCCCCTCGCTCGCGCGTCGGGCTAACACGCCGGAGACCGACATGACCGTTCAGCCGGACGCCGCCCCCGCCGCCGCACCGCTCCGCAGCGTGTTCACCACCGGGCTGGCCGACCTGCTCTCCGAGTTCCGCGTATCGCTGCTGGTGTCCACCTACCAGGCCGGGAAGCTGGTGATCGTGCGGTCGGCCGGCGGCAAGCTGAACACCCACTTCCGCGACATGCACTCGCCGATGGGCCTGGCGGTGTCCGGCAACCGGCTGGCGGTCGGGGCCAAGAACCACGTCTGGGAGTTTCACGACCAGCCCGAAGTGGCGGCCAAGCTCGACCCGCCCGGCACACACGACGCCTGCTTCCTCCCTCGTGTGGTGCACACCACCGGCGACATCCGTATTCACGAGATCGACTTCGCCGGCGACGAACTGTGGGTGGTGAACACCCGCTTCTCCTGTTTGTGTACCCTCGACCGCAAGTACAGCTTCGTGCCGCGGTGGCGGCCGACGTTCATCACCGCCCTGGCGGCCGAGGACCGCTGCCACCTGAACGGCCTGTGTATCACCGGCGACCCGCCGCGGCCGCGGTACGTCACCTGCCTGGGGGCGACCGACACGGCCGGCGGGTGGCGGGCGAACAAGCGGGATGGCGGGCTGCTGCTGGACGTGGACTCGCACGAGGTGATCGCGCACGGGCTGTCCATGCCGCACTCCCCGCGGATGTACGACGGCAAGCTGTGGCTGCTCGAATCGGGCGTCGGCGGGCTGGGCTACCTCGACCCGAAGACGGGCCACCGGACGGAGGTGGCGCGGCTGCCGGGGTTCACCCGCGGGCTGGATTTCGTCGGTCCGTTGGCGTTCGTCGGGCTGAGCCAGGTGCGCGAAACCGCGGCGTTCAGCGGGCTGCCGATCACCGAGCTGCCGGCGGCGGAGCGGCGGTGCGGGGTGTGGGTGGTGGACTGGCGGACCGGGCGGACGGTCGGGTTCCTGCGGTTCGAGGAGGGGGTGCAGGAGATCTTCGCCGTGCACGCGCTGGCGGGGGTGCGGTACCCGGAGGTGCTGACCGACGACGACGACTGGCTGGCCAACTCGTTTGTCCTGCCCGACGACGCCCTGCGGGAACTCCTCCGCGGGTAGTCGGGGCGTGTATGATGTCCTCCCGGCCCACCCTTCCGGTAGCCCCCATGCACCTCGAACCGTCACCCGCCAATGCGGTCGATGCCTACCACCTGCTCGTCGGGGTCGTCACCCCCCGGCCGATCGCGTGGGTGACGACCGTCTCCGCCTCCGGTGTCGTCAACCTCGCCCCGTTCAGCTTCTTCAACGTGTTCGGGGCCAACCCGCCGGTGGTCGTCTTTTCGCCCACCAACAAGCGGGACGGGTCGAAGAAGGACACCCTGCACAACGTGACCGCGACCGGCGAGTTCGTGGTGAACGTGTCGGTCGCCGACCTGGCGGAGAAGGTGAACCTGACCTCGCGGGAACTGCCACCCGACCTGAGCGAGATCGAACTGGCCGGGCTGAAGACCCTGCCGAGCATGAAGGTGAAGCCGCCGCGGGTGGCCGACGCCCCGGCCGCCCTCGAGTGCAAGGTGCGGCAGATCATCCCGGTCGGTGACGGGGCCATCGCGGCGAACCTGGTGATCGGCGAGGTGGTGATGATCCACGTGGCCGACAGCGTACTCGACGCCAACGGCCGCCCCGACCCGCGGAAGCTCCGCACCGTCGCCCGACTGGGCGGCGACTTCTGGTGCCACACGTCCGACCTGTTCGAGTTGAAACGCCCGTAGCGGGTTGTTGCCCCCTCCGCCGCGGTGTGGTACGGTCTGCGGGCTGCCCGCGACCTCACCCCCGGAGGCACCATGTTCCGCCGACTGCTCGTGTCCGCATTCGCACTGCTGTTCGCATCCAGCGCCCAGGCCCAGGAGCCGAAGCCGCTGCCCAAACCGACAATCGAGCCGACCGCCGCCGACGTGTCCTACGGTTCGCACGACCGCAACAAACTCGACTTCTGGCAGGCCAAGTCCGACAAGCCGACCCCGCTGGTGGTGTGCATCCACGGCGGCGGGTGGAACAACGGCGACAAGAGCAGCTACTACGGCCGGGTGAAGGGCTACCTGGACAAGGGCATTTCGGTGGCCACCATCAACTACCGGCTGATGAAGCAGGCGAACGAGGGGAAGGTGGACCCGCCGGTGAAGGCGCCGCTGGAGGACGCCGCCCGGGCGGTCCAGTTCGTGCGGGCGAAGGCGAAAGAGTGGAACATCGACAAGGCGAAGATCGCGGCGACGGGCGGGTCGGCCGGGGCGTGTTCGTCCCTCTGGCTGGCGTTCCACGACGACATGGCCGACGCCAAGAGCGACGACCCGGTGAAGCGGGAGAGCACCCGCCTGTTCTGCGTCGGGGTGGACGGGGCGCAGGTGTCGCTCGACCCGAAAGTGACCCGCGAGTGGCTGCCCAACTACACCTACGGGGCGCACGCCTTCGGGATGAAGACCCTGGACGAGGTGGAGCAGAACCGCGAGAAACTGGCCCCGTGGATCAAGGAGTACTCGCCCATCTCTCACGTGACGAAAGACGACCCGCCGGTCGGCCTGTTCTACACCGGCCACAAGGAGGCCAAGCCGGGGGCGACGCACCCCGACCCGACGCACTCACCGGTACTCGGGATGAAACTGGCCGAAAAACTGAAGGACGCAAAGGTGCCGGTCACGTTCCACTCGGCCGGCGAGCCGAACAAGGAGTTCGCCACCTCGCAGGCGTGGCTCATCCACATGCTGACGAAATGACCGATCCGGACGAGCCGCCCCCCCCCCCCCCCTGGGGGGGGCGGGGGGGGGGCCCCGCCCCCCCGCCTTGGAGGCCCAAACGCCCCCGTCCCGCCCTAAGACGCGGGC
>CAYMHO010000160.1:4448-15613 GCA_964390195.1 uncultured Fimbriiglobus sp.
GACCGCGAGGGAGCGGGTGTTCCATCACCCGCTCCCTCGCGGTCGCGGCTCGTCCCGGCTCACGCCCCCTTCCCGCCGAAGGCGGCGAGCAGGCACAGGCCGGCCAGCACCACCCCGGCGGCCACGACCGCCAACCCCTTGACGGCGTCGTGGGTGTGCCACGGCACCCCGTATTTGGATGCCAAATCGCGCTCGTCCATCATGAAGTCGCGGATGTCGATCTGAACGTACCGGCGGCAGGCGGGGGTATCGATGAGGCGACGGACCAGCAACATGCGGACGGCCTCCGGGCCGACCCGGTGCGGTCGGCCGTGCGGCGGAGTGGGGTGAGAGGATGTAAGGAATTTACCTCATTCCCTGCCCGAAGCAACTCCGTCTGCCACTCTCACCAGCCGCCGCAGGCTCGGCCGAGAATCCGGGTGTCGTTCCACGGGTGACGGTGGGACGGGCCCGCCGGTCAGTGAATTGCTCGGCTCGCGCCGCCAGTTGAGTACGCCGAGGGACTTATGCCCCCGGTTGCGGCGGG
This sequence comes from uncultured Fimbriiglobus sp., assembly GCA_964390195.1. Lineage (GTDB taxonomy): Bacteria > Planctomycetota > Planctomycetia > Gemmatales > Gemmataceae > JALHQU01. The sequence goes on from CAYMHO010000160.1 coordinate 4,975, forward strand.
TGTGACCCGCTCGCCCCGCCCCCCCGCCATTTCCCCGCCCAGCCGTTACTACCCCACCAGCCGCACCTCCCGTCCTGTCGGTACTGCGTCCGGTGCCGTTTGGCCGTGCAGAGCGGCCGGCACCTCTCCCGATGATCCTGGCAACTGACACGGTTGTCGCGGTGGAACCCGTCGTTCCCCCGGTCGCCGCGGTTTCCCAGAGCGGGGACATCTTGCCGAGCCGTTCGTGCCTGCCGGATTAGCCGATTCGACTAAGCCGACCGAACCGCCCGGACCGATGTAACTCCCCGTCAGGACCACCGCCCCCGTAGTCGTGTGAACCCCCCGGTTGCTCGCAACCGGTCACACCGACCGCCCGCGTCAGGTTCTGCCGCACCCCCCCCAACCCCGGCCCCCACCCGCCCGCGAACCCGGGCGAACGGGGCGAGGACTCCGCCCGGTCCGTCTCACGGACGAGACGGCCCGACGCGTGAGCCGCCCCGACGCCGGGTGTGTGCGTTCGAAACGGAGTGCCCATGGCCATGAAAAAGGTGTTCACCACCGGTCAGGTGGCGAAGATTTGTAAGGTCGCCCCCCGCACGGTGTCCAAGTGGTTCGACAGCGGGCGGCTGAAGGGCTACCGGATCCCCGGCAGCCAGGACCGCCGCATCCCACGGGAGCAGCTCATCCGCTTCCTGAAAGAGTACGGGATGCCTCTGGGTGATCTGGAAGAGGAGGAACTGCACAAGATCCTGCTCATCGGCACCGAGAAGCTGTTCACCGACCGCATCAAGGAACTGCTGCCGGAGGACGAGGACTTCAAGTACGAGCTGGCCAGCAGCGGGTTCCAGGCCGGCAGCCTGGCCCACAGCTTCAACCCGGACAGCATCATCATCGACCTGAGCCTCGGCCGCGGCGAGTCGATCCAGATCACGACCAACCTGCGGAAGCTCGAAGCCTACTCGGCCACCCTGATCATCGGGCTGGCGGGCGAAGACGAGGCCGAGCCGGAGAAGTTGAAGGAGTACGGGTTCGACGACATCTTCAAGAAGCCGTTCGACGTGGCCCTCTTGGGCGAGCGGATCCGCACCGCCGCCGAAGCCAAGCGGGAGAGCTGATCCCCCGACAGCCTTCCGCGTGGTTCGGCGGGCGCCTCCCCCGACGCCCGCCGAACCCGCCGACCGACCCGGAGCACCGAGAGGGATCTCGGCCCGCGGTCGGTCGGCGCGTTTGTTGGTTCCCCTCTCGAATGGCCCTTGTAACGCCCGCTTCCCGTCGTCGCCGGCTGGTGACATAATCGCCACTTCGTCCGGAGACTCGACCCATGTTCCCCGTCGCCCTACTGCTCGCCGCCAACCTGCCGGCCGCCCCGGTGCCGAGGGTGCTCGTCGAGTTGGTCGTCAACGGCAGCTTCGAGGACGGGCCGGACGTGGACAGTTGGCTGCCGGTGGACAAGGGGGCGGACACGATCAAGGGGTGGACCGTCACCCGTGCCCAGATCGACTACATCGGTCCGTACTGGCAGGCGGGCGACGGGAAGCGGAGTCTCGACCTGCACGGCAGCCCCGGCTTCGGCGGGATCAAGCAGACGCTCAAGGTGAAGAAGGGGAAGACGTACACCGTCACGTTCCTGATGGCGGGCACGCCGTCCGGCACGCCGATCGAGAAGTCGCTGTGGGTGGAGGCTGCCGGGGCGAAGAAGAAGTTCTCGTTCGACGCCACCGGCAAGACGAACGAGGAGATGGGGTGGAAGAAGGGGTCGTGGGAGTTCACCGCCGACGCGGACGAGGTGGAGCTGGAGTTTTACACCGCCGAGACGGAGCAGGAGAACTGCGGGCCGGCGCTCGATCACGTGTCGGTGAAGGAAAAGGGATAACCCCCGACGTCACTCGTCCCCAGAACCCGAATCGAGACCCATGCTTCAGGCTGCCCTCATCTATCTGGCCCTGCTCCTGGCCATGAGTATCGTCACCATTCTCGTCTACTGGTGGGACAAGCGGCGGGCACAAACCGGCGGGCGGCGGGTTCCCGAGAACGTACTCCACCTGCTGGCGTTCGGCGGCGGCTGGCCGGGGGCGTGGTGGGCACAGCGACGACTCCGCCACAAGACTCAGAAAGTGGGGTTCCTGACCGTGTTCGCGCTGCTGGTGGTCGTTCACCTCGCGGTCGTCGGGGCGTTGGCGTACCTGCTGTTCGCACCCGCCCCGGCCTCCGCCGGCTAAATCTGCACCCGGCGGTTGTAGATCCACCACTCGGCCATTACCACCAGCAGGCCCAACCCCAGGATGATCGGCCACAGCTTGAACGGCACCCGGCGGGTGTCGCCGGCGGTGACGGTGATCTCACCCACCTGAAACTGCGACGCCGGGGCCAGGTTACTCTCGTCCGGGTCGAGCAGGTTGACCGCGAACCGCCGCGTCTGCCGGCCGTCGGCCGACCCCCACTCGGCGGTGTACACCCCCAGTGTGTCGGTGTTCCCGAAGGCCACCTCCGGGCGGGTGCCGCGGTCGAACTTCAGCGGCACCAGTTCGCCCGGCAGGGTGACCAGCACCTCGCGGGTGCCACCCGGCCGCAGGGGCATCACGTCCCCCGGCCGCAGGGTGTCGTCCACCCCGGCGTACCGCACGTTCCCTTGTTGGATCAGCACGTTCCGCAGGAATAGCGGGAAGTTCGGTTGGAGCGGCCAACTGGTGTGGTACACCCGGTCCGGGCCGTCCGCGTTCTCGGTGACGATGGGGAAGGTCAGCACCACGTCGGTGAACGCCTGCCGGCTGAGGGCGACGGCCAGGGCCAGGTTCCCCTGGTCCGCCTGGTCGCGGCCTTCCAGCAGGCGGGGGGTGCGGGGCGGCAGGCTGGGGAAGCGGAAGCAACTGTCGATGCCGATCTCCTCCACCCCGCCCAGGTCCCGCATGAGCGGTTGGCGGCGGTCGGCCGCCTGCACCCGCGGCCCTTTCACCTCCGTCACGGCCAGCTTCTCGTCCGGGTTCGGGTGGCCGAGCGGCTGGTACGGCGGCGGCGGGAAGCCGATGAACAGGGTGTTCGCGGCCGGCATGTCGTCCTCGCCCTTCGGGCCGAAGCGGTCGAAGATGACGAGATCATACCGCCCGTCGCGGGCCGGCCCCTTGTACTGCTCCCAGTCGTCCGGGGTGGCGTAGGTGAAGGTGGCGATCGACTTCGCCTCCTTCGTGTCGAAGTAGAACCGCAGGATGCGGTTGCCCTTGCCCACCACCAGCACGCTCGCCTTGCGGGCCACCCCGAACACCAGCACGGCCGAGTCGTCCGCCTTCAGCGCGTCCTCCGGCTGCTCCAGCCGCACCTCCAGTTGCACGTCGGCGTTGTCGGCGATGCCGTCCAGGGTGAAGAACACGTTGGCCACATTCGCCGCCGGGCCGGCGGCCGGCTTGCCGGCGTCCTCGGGTTTCACCTCGGGCATCGGCGGCAGCACCACCCGCTCGGGGGACACCTGCCCCGGCAGGCCGGTCGGGGCGTACACCTTGATGAGGGTGCCGTCGCCCCGCTTCAGGTCGAGCCACACCTTCACTTCGCTGGCGTCCGGGCGGAAGTTGGCGACGCGGGCCGAGGCCACGTACCGCCCCTCCCGCTCGCCCTCGCGGGCCACGTCGAACCCGACGACGCCGACGTTGTCCGACCGCCCGCCGCCGACCGCGTCCGGCATCCGCGGGAACCGCACGCTCAGGTTCTGGAGGGCGAAGTCCTGCACCGGCGGGAAGCGGCCGTCGGACAGCAGGTACACGTCCGCCTCGAACCCGTCCGGGGCGAAGTACGTCCGCTCCTTGCCCGGCTCCGGGTTGGCCGGGGCGACGGCGGCGTTCTCGGTGCTGCGGTACGGGTTGGCCCGGCTGGCCGCCAGGGCGAGGGCCTCGTCGATGCGGGTCTGGTGCGTGGTCGGCTTGACGGCGTTCACCGCCGCCCGCAGTTCGTCCTTGTTGGTGGTGTAAGACTGGCGGATTTCGGCCGTGCTGTTGAACACGATCACCATGCCGGGGTCGCCCTCGTGGGCGGCCTCGATCAGCTTGAGCGCCTCCGCCTTCGCCCACCCCAGGCGGGTCGGCTTGACGTCGGTGGCGGTCATGCTGGCCGAGTTGTCGATCAGGATGATGTAGTGCCGCCCGCCGGTCAGCGCCCCCTGTGTTTCCAGCCCGAGGACGGCGTAGATGACCAGCAGGATGCACAGCAGTTGGAGGAGCAGCAGCACGTTCCGCCGCATCCACTGCATCAGCCGGTTGACGTGCAGGTCCTCGACGCTCTTCTTCCACAGGTACGTGCTGGCCACGCTCACCGGCCGCCGCTTCAGCCGCAGGAAGTAGAGCAGGACGATGGCGGGTGGGACGAAGAACAGCACCAGGGCGGCGGCCGTCGCCAGGTCGAGGCGGTGGCTCAGGCCGAGGGACTTCTCCGCCCACGCGTTCACGTCCGCGCCGTACCCGAGCAGGTCGGCGGCGAACACCACCACCCCCGGCAGGGCGGCGACCAGGAGGGCGATGATGCCGACGATGAAGACGGTGCGCATCGGGCGTTCGTGCTCCGGTCGGTGGCGTTCCGGGGGTTGTTTTAGCAACTCGGCGGTGTCGGCGCCCGTCCGGCGGCGACCGCTCACATCCGGTGCCCCCGCGTCTCGTCGATCAGTTGCTGGAGCCACTGGCGGTACGGGGTGCCGCCGGTGCCGCGGGGGTCGGCCACCCGCTGGTGGATGTACATGTCCGCCCAGCCGAAGTGGATTTCGCGGAACTTGGCCATCTCTTCCAGCACCGAGTTGTAGGCGTCGGATCTGGCGAACGGCCGCGGGTCGGGCATGGCTGAAATCTCGTCCAGTACCGCCCGGTGTTCGGCCGGCATGAACCGCCGCATGTCGGTCAGGTGGTCCATCAGCATGCTCGGCTGGTGCGGCACCTTCATGAATGCCACCAGGGCCGGGATGACGCTACTTTGGGCGCCGGTCTCCCCGCGGTAGCTGGCCGGCGCGGTGTCCACGCCTTCGTACACCACGTTCTCGAAGAAGCGGATGTACGGGCGGAACGCCCGGAAGTAGACGTGCGGGTCCATCTTCTCGGGGATGCGGCGCAAGACGGTGCCCATCTTGCGGGTGGCCTCGGCGATGCGGTAGAGGGCGGCGTTCACCCCCTCGGCGTCGTTCTTCTCCATGCCCACCGCCGCCGCCGCGATGCCGTCGAGCGCCTCCGCCGCGATGCCCTCGATCTCCACGTGCACCAGGATGAACCACCGCTCGTCGTACAGGTGGACGAAGTTTTGTAGCGTGTCGATGTTGCCGAGCGCGATCGGCCCGGCCGGGTCGAACCGCTTCCAGTTGAACAGGGCGTACCCGTCGTAACTGAGGATGGGCGGGCGGTCGAGCAGTTTGGCCGCGTGGCACAGCGGGACGGCGATGTTCTTCGGCAGCAGGGTGGCCGGCGGTTGCCCGATCTGGTTGATGTACCCGCTCGCCACGAACCCGAGGCGGACGTAGTACAGCCGCAGGGCGGGGCGGTCGGCGTCGGTGACGAGATCCCCCGGCCACGGCGGGATGGTCAGGCCCTTCAGGTACAGGCGGGCGTCCTTGTCTTCGAGCAGGCTGGGCAGATCGCGGCCGAGGGTGTCGAGCGACTCGAACTCGGCCGGTAGTCTTTGAAGCGGGTCCGGGTGGGGCAGGAACCCGTGCCGGGTGAACGCGGCGTGCATGGGGGAACCTCGGGAGAGAAGAGGTCCCGATGTTTTAGCAGGCGCCACCTACTTCTTGGCCGGGGTGAACTGGTAGTACCTCTTCCACAGGTCCGGCTCGCCGGGGAGCGTCACCTCGGGCACGCTCAGGTTCTTCTCGCGGGCCAGTCGCAGCATCTCCTTCGGGTAGTCAGGCCACTTCCCTTCCAGCCCTTTCAGCCTCTCCTTCTCGGTCGTGTTCAGTTTCGCCGGCAGGGTGGCGGTGGCGAACTCCTTCACCGCGGGGGTGAACTCGTCCGGCTTGCACGGGCCGAGCTGGGACAGTTTGCCGTCCTTCGAGCTTGCCCGGTACACCTCCTCGGCGAAGTCCGGCCACCGGCCGACGATCGCCCGCCGCTTAATGACGTCGTCCTTCGGCATCTGATACCCCGGCGGCAGGTCATCCTTCTTGACGACCAGCTTGCCGTTCGGCCCCGGCCGCGGGAGCGTCGGGTACTTCTCGGACAGCTTGAGCAGCAGCACGCAGTAGCTGAACCACCGCTCGCCGCGGGCGGCCGCCTGGCGGTGTTCGAGCAACTCGTTCACCTCCGCCGGGGTGAGCCGCCAACTCGACTGCACCTCCGGTTTTTCCCCCTTCACCGGCTTGGCGAGCGGCTTGGTCGGATCGACCCCGAGCGCCAGCCGGATGTACTCGTCCACCTGCTTGTCGGCGTTCGGCTGGTCGAACGGCCACGGCTTCCAGTCCTTCGGCCGCTCCCGCCCGCTCACCGCCTGCCACTGCCGCTGGGCGTACTCCCACTCCTGTCGGCGGTCGGCCGCCTCCGCCCGGAACGTTTGCAACAGTTCCAACCTCTCCTCCGCCCCTTCCACGTGCTTCAGACTGTCGGCCTGCCGCAGGGGCAGTTCCTCCCGCCATCGCTTCTCGCTCACCTGCCGCACCACCTCCAGCCGCTCGCTCGGCGGGGCCTCCAGCACCCGCTTGCGGTCGGCGTCGGGCAGGCGGGCCAACCACACCGCGTACCCTTCCAGGGTGAGTACGAGCGGCGACCGGTCGTTCAGCGTCGGGTCGTTCAACTGCTGGTGCAGGGTGCGGAGTTGCTGCTGGCGGGCGGGTGTGAAGCCGCGGAACTGCTCGATCAGCCGCTCGCGGTCGGCGGCCGGCAGCGGGTCGTGGCGGGGCGGTTCGGCGTCGGCCGAGTCGGTGTCGAACAGGTCGGCCGCGTGCAGCCCGCGGAGGAAGGCGAGGTCGTCCACCCCGGCGTACAGCGGAAGGCTCTCGATGACGGGCATGTCGCTGATGGGCAGGTCGGCCGGCGGGGGCGTGGTCGCCTGCCGCCACCCGCGGTACCCGGCGAACGCCATGACGCCAACCAGCACCGCGAGGACCGTCCACGCCAGGGCTTCCGGCCACACCCGGCGGCGGACGACCGGCTGGGCGGGCTGCGGGCCGGACGCGGCGGGCACCGGCATCAGTCGGCTGACGGTGCGGGTGGCGAACGTGGACGACGGCTCGGGCTTCGGCAGGAAGTCGAGCAGGTCGTAGGACTTCTTGTACTCGTCGGCGCGGGTGCGGGCGGCCGGGTCGTCGGCCAGCTTGTTCTCGACCGCCTCGGCCGCGGCGTCGTCCAGCTCGCCGTCCAGGTAGGCGATCAGGTCGTCGTCGGGTGTCGGTTCGGGCGGCGGGGTCGGGTCGGCGGGCGTGGTCATTCCTCCTCCCCTTCGTCGTCCGGCGGCGGGTCGCCGTCCATGTAGATGTACGGCTGGAGGGCCTCCCGCAGCTTGCCGCGGGCGCGGCTGAGCAGCGACTTCACCGCCTTCGCGCTCAGCCCCATCACCTCGGCGATCTCGGCGTACCCCATGTCCTCGAACTTGTTCAACACCACCGCCACCCGCTGCCGCTCGTTCAGGTCGTCGAGCGCCTTCCGCACCACGTCGGCCAGTTCGGCCTGTTGCATCGGCTGGGAAGGCGACGGCCCGCGGTCGGCGGTTGGCGGCGGCCCCTGGGCGCCCGACTCGTTGGCGTCGAGCGGCACCGCCTTGCGGCGGTGGCGGTCCCGCAGGGCGTTCAGGGCCAGGTTGTTGGCGATGGTGAACAGCCAGGTGCTGAACTTGGCCTTCGGGCTGTACTTGTGCCGGGTGCGGTACACCCGCAGGAACACTTCCTGGGCCAGATCCTCCGCCTCCTGCGGGTGGCCGACCAGGTGGCCCATGATGCCCACCAGCCGGTGCTGGTACCGCTCCACCAGTTCGGCGAACGCGGCCTGATCCCCACCCCGGACGGCCAGCATCAGCCGGATGTCCGGGTCGCGGAGGGCCATCATCGCGCTGGTTTGGCCGGTCATTTTGCCGGGTATGGGGTATGGGGGATAGGGTCCGCGCCTGCCGAGATGCCATCCCCGGTCGGGGTGGGAGGCGTCGCCCCGGAACCCACTGCAACACCCGACACCCCATACCCCATTCCCGCTTCGGCCGAACGCCGAAGCTGGCCGCACGCCGCGTCGATGTCCGCCCCCTTTCGCTTCCGCACCTTCACGCTGATGCCGGCCTTGCGGACGGTCTCGATGAACCCGCGGAGGTCGTCGTCGTCCGGCCGGCGGAAGGGCAGGCCGTCCACCTCGTTCCACGGGATCAGGTTGACGTGCGCCTTGCGGCCTTTCAGCAGGCCGATCAGTTGGCGGGCGTGCGGGGGTTGGTCGTTCTGCCGGCCGAGGACGACGTACTCGTACGTCACCTGGCGGCCGGTCTTCTCGAAGAAGTAGTCGGCCGCGGCGAGGATGTCCGGGATGCCGGTCTTGCTGTTTGTGGGCACGATCTCGGTGCGGAGGGTGTCGTTCGGGGCGTGCAGCGAGATGGCCAAATGGTACTGCAAGTCCACGTCGGCGAGCGCGCGAATCTTCGCCGGCAACCCGACGGTGCTGATGGTGATGTGCCGCTGGCCGATACCCAGGCCGTCCTTGTCGCCGGCGACCGCAAGAGCGGCGAGCAGGTTGTCCAGGTTGGCCAGCGGCTCGCCCATGCCCATGACGACGATGTGCGTGAGGCGGGTGGCCCGCTCCGGGTCGGTGGTGTTGGGGTCGGTCAGGTTCCGCAGCCGCACCAACTGCTCGACCATCTCGGCGGCGGTCAGGTTGCGGGCGACGCCGTTCAGCCCGCTCGCGCAGAACACGCACCCCATCCCACACCCGACCTGCGTGCTGATGCACGCGGTCGCCCGGCCCTGGTCCTGAATCAGAACGCACTCGATCAGGGCGTCGTCGGTCAGTCGCAAGAGCAGTTTGTGTGTGCCGTCGGCCGATTCCAGGTGCTTGGCCACGCGGGTGCCGAACACGCTGAAACTCGCGGTCAACTCTTCCCGCAGGTGCTTCGGCAGGTCGGTCATTTGATCGAACGACGTGGCACGGGCGGCCAGCACCCAGCGGCGGATCTGCTTCGCCCGCATGGGCGGCTGGTTCCGTTCCGCTAACCACGCTTTCAGGTCGTCGGCGGACAATTCGAGGAGGGCCGGGAGCGTCGGCGGGGCGTCGGCGGTGGGCAGTGGGATGGCAGGCATAGCGTGCATTCTACCCGCGCTCTACGGTTCAGCAAACGACACACCGGGAGACGTGCGTGGAACCGCTCGCGTGGTACAAAATCGCCGCCCCGGTGGCGTTCGTGGTCGGGCTGGCCGTGCTGTGTGCGGTGAAGAACCTGCCGCGGTTCCGGGCCATGCTGCTCGGCATTGGGCTGCTCTCCGGTTACGGGATGCTGCAGGATCAGGTGTCGGCCCGTCTGTGCCCGGAGTACTTCACCCACTTCCACAACCCGATTCCCGGTGTGACTGAGCCGACGTCGGTCGGCATCGCCTGGGGGTTCCTCGGGGCGTGGTGGGGCGGGGCGCTGTTCGGGTACTTCGCCGGGTTGACGGCCACCATCGGGAAGCGACCACCGCTGCGGGTGAAACACCTCGTGCTGCCGATGTTTCTGACGGTGCTGGCCGTCGGCGGGGCGGTGGCGGTAACGGGGTGGGTGGTGGCGTGCTACGCGGCTCAGTTGAACGTCGAGGTGGACCAGTACATCGCCGGGCCGGTGCCGGCCGAGCGGCGGCGGGCGCTCATGGTGGTGGCGTGCTACCACCAGGCGGCGTACCTGTTTTCGATCGCCGGTAGCATCGCTTGCTGCGTGTGGGTGGGCTGGTACCGGAGCCAGCGAGGCCGAGGTGAACCGGCGGCGTGAGCCGCTTTGGTATCAACCACCCAGGCGGCTCACGCCGCACCGTTCGCCTCCAACACCTCCCAACTCACCCGGCTGCCCGCTACGAACGCGTCGGACGCGCGGAAGTCGTGAACCCCCGGCACCTCGCCCGGTTGCAGTCCCCAGGCGTCGAAGTTGATGTAGATCAGCCCGTTGAAGGTGCCGAACTTGATCTCGCTCGCCCGCCCCGGCGACGTGATCGGCCGCTTCAGGAAGCGGTACTCCTCCACCCCGTCGATTCGCAGCTTCAGCCGTACGGGGGTCGGGGCGTCCGCCCCCAGGTCGGAGATGACCGGCGTCACCCGCAGCACCACCTCGACCGTCGCCCCGCCCTTGCGGGGGATCACCCGCACCCGCCGCACCCGCCCGCCGGCGAAGCGGTACTTGCGGGCGAACTGGGCCAACTCGTGGGGGAGCAGTGGGGGCATGGCAAATTCCTGTCCCCCTCTCCCCAGGGGGAGAGGGGAACCCGAATCATACGGTTCCCAGGAACATCTTGCCGACTGTAGCCGGCCTCTGTGAGGCCGGTCGGACCGGCCTCACAGAGGCCGGCTACAGCGAGCACCCGGCACCCAATTCCTGGGAACCGTATCACACGTAGCTGTCGAACACCCGCACCTTGTCCCACGTCGGCTTGTTCTCGTCGATGAACTGCTTGTGCGTCGGGTCGTCCTGGTAGCTGTCGTGGCTCGCCTTGCCGTCGAACACCAGGTGCAGGCCGACGTGCCAGTCCAGGTCGTTCACCGGGCGGGTG
>CAYMHO010000161.1:0-15561 GCA_964390195.1 uncultured Fimbriiglobus sp.
TGTGGAACGACCCGGCGGAACCCGTGATCCCCTGGGTGATGACGCGGGTGTTCTTATCGATCAGGATGCTCATGAACGACTCTGGGGAGGGCTGGTGCGAGCCTGCCCGGCGAGGTACGCCGCGAGGCGGGTGTTGGATTGATACAGGTGGCTGCGGTGGCCGGCGAGCGCGAGGTACCCGCCGAGGACGAACAGGGCCAACCCGGCCGCCACCAGGGCCACGTTCAGGTCGCCGCTCTGGGCGGCACGGAACTCCAGGAGCAGCCCGCACCCGACGCCGATCAGCCCGAGCACGACCTCGGCCTTCGCCCACACCGGGTTCAGCCGCTTGAACCGGCAGGCGGCGTGCAGCGTGTCGAGTTCGTCGGCGAGCGGGTCGGGCATGGCTACTTAACCTCGACCGCGTCCACCAGCCACTCGCCGGGGCGGCTGCCCTTCACCGCCTTGATGGTGGCCGTCTTCTTCTTCCCGCCGGCGAGAGGCAAGTCCGCCGTGACCGTCCCCTTGTTCACGCCAACCAGTGTGTACCTGGTAGCGCCCTCGAGCAACTCGTCGACCCGGCTCCTCAGCGCCCCGTGGTCGAACTTCTTGGTGATCACGCTCTGCCCGAGGGTGTCGCGGGCGGCGGCGGTGAGCAACCCGGCGAGGTGGCGGGTGTTCTTGCGGAAGGCGGCGTCGAGCAGGGCGTGGGCGGCGAACTGGGCCGGGGCGTCGTCCCCGCTGAGGGTCGCGTCCGTCACCCCGTTCACCCCGATGCTCAGCCAGTCCACCTTCCAGTCCGCCCCCACCTTCACCACCCGCAGCAGGGTGCGCCCGCCGCCGGTCTTCGACTTGCCGACCGCGAACACCACCCCGTCGGCGGACGCCGGCGTGGTCACCTCGTCGGCCCCCACCTCGGTGGCCAGGAAGGTGAGTTCGGCGGCCGGCGAGTCCGAGAACACCTTGGCGAACTCGGGGGTCAGTTGGTCGGGGCTGGCCTTCTTGTCCCGCACGGCGGCGAGGAAGTCGGCGGCGAACTTCTTGCCCGCGTCCGCCGCCTTCGGGTCGGCCGGGGTGCCGGCGGGTTTGGTCGGCGTACCCCCGCCCTTATTCTCTCCGGTCGGGCTGGTACCGCCGCACCCGACGACCAAGGCGAGCAGCAGGACAGGCAGAACGATCCGTGTCAGGCGCATGGGTCGGGAACCTCGGGGTGTGCGGGAACGGCAGGTGCCGCGAGCGGCGCGCCACCCCCCCCTGTCGCGGGGGTCGGGCCCCCGGGGCCGGCCTCCCCGCGCCGGGCCGCAGGCGGGTGCCGCTCGGCTCGCGGCACCGACTCAGTCGGCTCACTTCGCCAGCTCGACCACCATCTTGGCGGCGTCGGTCAGCGTCGGGGCGACGCGGATGGCCGGGATTTCGGTCGTCACCGCGCCCAGGATTTCGCGGGCCTTCTCCACCTCGTTCCCTTCCAGCCGCACCACCACCGGCACCTTGAACCCGACCTCGCGGCCGGCCTTCACGAGTGCCTCCGCGATGCGGGCGCAACTGGCGATGCCGCCGAACACGTTCACGAAGATGGCCTTCACCTTGCTGTCGCTCAGGATGATGCGGAACGCCTCCACCGCGTTCTCGGCCGTCACCCCGCCGCCCACGTCCAGGAAGTTGGCCGGGCCGATGCCGAACTCTTTGCCGTAGTAGTTCACCATGTCCATCGTCGCCATCGCCAGCCCGGCCCCGTTCACCAGGCAGCCGATGGTGCCGTCGAGCTGGATGTAGTTCAGGCTGGCGGCGGCGGCGCGGATCTCGGTCGGGTTCTCCTCGCTCAGGTCCCGCAGCGGGGCGAGGTCTTTGTGCCGGAAGCTGGCGTTGTCGTCGAAGTCCACCTTCGCGTCCAGCACGATCACGTCACCCTTTTTTGTGACCGCCAGCGGGTTCACCTCGACCATGCTCGCGTCCTTCTCGAAGTACAGTTTCGAGATGGCCGTCAGGATCTTGACGACCGGGGCGATCTGATCGTTGGTGAATCCCAGGTCGAACGCCATCTTTTGCGCCTGGTACGGCTTCAGCCCGGTCTCCGGCGTGACGTGGACCTTGAAGATTTTCTCCGGGTGCTTCTCGGCCACCTCTTCGATGTCCATCCCGCCCTCGGCCGACGCCATCAGCAGCGGCAACCCGTTGGAACGGTCCAGCGTCATGGCGACGTAGTATTCCTTGTCCGGTTCGGCGTCGGCCTGAACGATGACGGTGCTGATCTTCTGCCCTTCCGGGCCGTTCTGTTTGGTCTTCAGCGGGTACTTGAACATCAGCTCGGCGATGGCCTTCGCCTTGTCGCGGTTGGACGCGAACTTCACCCCGCCCAGCTTCTCCGGGTGGCCGAGCAGTTGCCCCGCCCCGCGGCCGCCGGCGTGGATCTGCGCCTTCACCATCGCCCCGCCGCCGTTGCTCAGTTGGTCGAACGCGGCGGCCACCTCGTCGGGCGTCTTGCAGACGATGTGCTTGGGGGTCGGGGCGCCGTAACCGGCGAGCAGTTCCTTCGCCTGATATTCGTGGACTTTCATCGGGGGTTCCGGGCAGGAAGGCGGGAGACGATGTGAAGGAGTTATAGGAGGCGGGGAAGGTGGAAACGAACGAACCCCGGCAGTGATGCCGGGGTTCGCGTTGCACTCATCCCCCCGGCATCATTGCCGGGGTTCGCCGAGTGGGGTTACCGCCCTTCGCGGACGGTGCCCGGCGGCAGGTCGGCCAGTTCGACCGGCACCGGGGCGTAGTGGCTGAACTCCATGCTGAAGCTGGCCTGCCCCTTGGTGGCCGACCGCAGGTCGCTGGTGTACCCGAACAGGTTGGCCAGCGGCACCTTCGCACTCACCTGGGCGACGCCGTACTCCTCGCTCGTCTCCTCGATCACCCCCCGCTTGCTGCTGATGTTCCCGGTGATGCTCCCCTGGTAGTCCTTCGGGCACACCACCACCACCTTCATCACCGGCTCGAGCAGTTGGATGCCGGCCTTGCTCTGGGCCTCCCGGAACGCTTCCCGGGCGCACAGGTAGAACGCGTCCTGCGACGAGTCCACGTCGTGCATCTTGCCGAAGTGCAGGTCGAACTCCAGGTCGACGAACGGGAAGGGGTACTTGTAACCCTTCTTCGCCTCTTCCCGGAGGCCCTCCTCCACGCTCGGGATGTACTGCTTGTCGATCGCCCCCTGGGTGATGCTGTTCACGAAGTACACGTTGTTCGGGTCGGGCTTCACCTTCGGGTCGTTCAGCTCGACGATCTCCTTCACCTTCTCCTCGATCTGCTCCGGGGTGAGCGGGGTGTACTTGACCGCGATGACGGCGAACTTGCCGCGGCCGCCGGTCTGCTTCTGGAACTTGTACTCGAAGTCCACCGTCTTGGCGAGGCTCTGGCGGTAGGCCACCCGCGGCTTACCCAGCTTCACCGACTCGGTGTCCTCCTGCTTGATGTTCACCGCCCGCTTCAGCTTCTCGATGCTGATCTCCAGGTGCAGTTCGCCCATCCCGGAGATGATGGTGTCCTTCGTCTCCTCGTCGGTGTGCGTCTTCAAAGTCGGGTCGTCCCGCACCAACCGGTTGAGCGCCTCGCCCACCTTGCCCGCGTCCAGTTGTTTGCTGAACGTGAGCGACTGCGAGATGACCGGCTTGGGGAACTGGATGGCTTCGAGCGCCACCGGCTTGTCCGGGTCGGACAGGGTGTTGCCGGTGAACGTGTCGGCCAGGCCCATGGCGGCGACGATGTCGCCGGGGCCGGCCTTCTCCAGGCTGATCCGCTTGTCCCCCATCATGCGGTAGAACCGCGCGATCCGCTCCTTCTTGCCGGTGGTGGTGTTCGTGTACGTCTCGCCCGGCTTCAGTTCGCCGCTGTACACGCGGATGTACACCAGGTCGCCGTTCGTCTCGGCCACCGTCTTGAACGCCAGCGCGCTCATCGGCTCGCTCGCGTCCGGCTTGCGGACCTCGTGCTCCTTCGTCTTCGGGTGGGTGGCGTCCACCGGCGGGCGGTCGAGCGGGCTGGGCAGGCAGTCCACCACCAGGTCGAGCAACTGCTGCACCCCGTGGAACATCTTGCTGCTGCCGCAGTGCACGGGCGTGAAGGTGTTCTCCAGCGTCCCCTTGCGGAGCGCCTTGCGGATCATCTCCTCGCTCACCGGCTTGCCTTCGAGCACCAGTTCCATGATCTCGTCCGACGCCAGGCTGACCCCGTCGAGCATCTCCGCCCGCCGCTTGGCCGCCTCCTCCCGGTACTTCTCCGGGATGTCCTCGATGTAGAACTCGCGGTGCGTCTTGTCGGCCAGGTTGCGGGTGATCAGCTTCATGCGGATCAGGTCGATGATCCCTTCCAGCTTGTCGTCCTGGCCGGCCGGAATCGTCACCACCACCGGGTTGGCGTGCAGTTTCGTCTTCATCTGCTCGACGCACGCCCAGAAGTTGGCCCCCATGCGGTCGAGTTTGTTCACGTAGGCCAACCGCGGCACCTTGTACTTGGTCGCCTGCCGCCACACCGTCTCGGACTGCACTTCCACGCCGCCCTTGGCGCAGAACACCCCGACCGCCCCGTCGAGGACGCGGAGGGAGCGTTCCACCTCGGCCGTGAAGTCCACGTGCCCGGGGGTGTCGATGATGTTGATGGCGATGTCGTTGCCGGCGTCGTCCTGCCAGTCGATGGACACGGCGGCGCTGTTGATGGTGATGCCCTTCTGCCGCTCCAGCGGGTCGAAGTCGGTGGTGGTGTCCCCGTCGTCCACGTCGCCGACCTTGTGTTTGGTCCCGCTGTAGTACAGGATCCGCTCCGTCGTGGTGGTCTTGCCGGCGTCCACGTGGGCCATGATCCCGATGTTGCGTACTTTGTCGAGCATCGTTCGCCTGCCCCGGCTCGGCGGCCGGGGGTATGGGGGGGACAGTCGGCGGCGGGCACACGCCCGCCGTCGGGAGCCGAAGCTCACTTGATCAGTTGAGGTACGACCCGCCCGGAAACGCTCAGGTTCGCCGGCCGAGCGGAAAGCAAACGTTTATCCTATCCGCCGTCGTCAACGCGTCTACGCATTCTGCGCAAAGGAACGGTGAAGGGGTCGGGCGGATTCCGCCTGTCCGCCGGCCCCCTTCGCCGTATAGAATGGCGAGCCTCGGAGGTGTTTGCACGGCTGGCGCCGGCCCAGGTCTTCAAAACCTGTGGGGGGTGTGAACAACGCTCTCAGTGGGTTCGATTCCCATACACTTCCGCTTTAATGTCAGACCGAACGGGTCAGGATCGGACAGAACGAGACCTCCTCCCTCAGTTTCAGGCACTTCCGCCGGTTCTGTTCGATCCTGTCCGACTCCGTTCGCCCCTGCCTGCGCCGCTTTGTGCGCCTCTCGTGCGCCGCTTTCTGCGCCGCCCGGAACCCAACCTGCGGCCTGCACGAACGCGGCGTCGGTCGGATCGACGTAGTGCCGCAACGCCACCGATGGCGTGTTCCCTAACCACTTCGCCACCACCGCCAGCGGGAAGCAATGGGCGAGGTCGGATTCGCAACTGGCTCGCAGGGAGTGCCAGATCCGCGGCCACGGCTGAAGCCCGGCCCGGTGGACGATCTTGCCGAAGGTGGTCCGCACGTTCGCCCCGTTGAACCCCCGCTCCCCCAACGCCCGCCGGCGGTACTCCTCGGGGAGGATGTACACCGCCCCTTCCTCCGCGTGGTCGAACGCCGCTTCCAGGTGGGGTCGAAGGAGCGGGAACAGTGGGATGGTGCGGTGCGGCTTGCCGGCGTGTTCCGTCTTCGGGCTGGGCACGGTGACGCGCCCGCGTTCCCAATCCACGTCCCCCCAGGTGAGGGAGAACGGTTCGCTGGGTGTCCGTAGCCCGCCGAATCGGGCGAGCGCCACCAGCAGTTTCCACCACACGTTCGGGCAGTGATCGATCACCCGCTGAATTTCCGCCACGGGGACGGAAGCCCGCCGCTCCGACGGGTCGCCCTGCCGTTGGCGGACGTACTGGAACGGGTTGGCGGGGATGTGGCCAAGCCGCACGGCGTCTTCCAGCATGGCCTTCGCGTGGGCGAGCCGCTTGTGAACAGTAGTGTGACGGAGGGTGCGGGCGAGCATGGCGGCCCGGTACGCTTCCCCGTCGGTGTGGGTGAGACTGGGCAGCGGCGGGGGCCGAACAGTTCGGTCAGCTCGGCCACCGTCTGCCCCCACGTCGTCACTGACGTGGGCTTGTACCCGGCGGCTTCCTTCTCCGCCTTCCAGGTGGTGAAGAACTCGCCCGCCGTCAGCGTCGGCTTCCGCTCGGGGATCAGCCCGACGGCGGCCAGTTTGGCGGCCAGGTCGTCGCCGATGCCGGCCACCCACTTGGCGGTGTCGGCATCCAATGGCAATTTGGTCACCTGCATGGTGTGCAGGTGTTCCACCTTCAGCTTGATCTCGTTGGCGGCCTTCTGGGTGATCTTCCCCAGCCGGATCGTGCGGCGCTTCTTGTCCGCGCCGACGAACAGGATGCGGACGTTGCCCCTGGGGTCGGTCGAGATGGATGCCATTTTGGGTCCCTTGGTGTCTCAAGAATCCGGGCCAGTGTAACCGAGGCGGAATTCCTACCGACAGACCCGCCCGTCCGTGGGCGGGTGAATTGACTGCGAGGCCGCCGGCGGACACCCCCGGTCAGCCGGCCGCGTCGAACTCGAACGCCGGTGCGAGCAGTCTGCCGGCGGGGGCCGTCGCCGGCCGGACCGCGACCTCCGGCTCGAACACCTCGGGCAGTTCGGCGAGCCACTCCGCCGGGATGCGGTCCATCGAGTACTCTTCGCCGCCGACACTTAGCAGCCCCACCTCCCGCGGCAGCAGTTTGTTCGGATCGAGGGCGCCGTTGGCGAGTGGGCCGCGGCTGGCAGCGGGGCACGGGCCGCACGGCCGGCAGGTGTCGCGGGCGTTGCCGTACCACCGCCGGTTGGTCGCCACCGCCCACACCCCGGTGAGCAGGACGGGCAGGTACCTGTCCAGCTCGGGCGGCGGGGGCGGGCTGATGACCAGTTCGCCTTCGGCGACACGGACGTGACAGCCGGCGGCCACAATCGCGGCGTGCAGTTGCGCGGCGGTCATGCGTCACCCCCTTTCGGCGTGTGACCGTGATGCGATCGGCGGGCGTTCGGGCGGTACCGACGCTCGCCCGCTTGGGGTGGGGCGCCCGACACCGGGTCCGACGCCTTGCCCGCCTCGCCGGGATGCCGCGGTTCCTCGGTGTGGGCTGTCCGACGCCCGACCCTCGCCGACGGACGGTTCGGTTCAGCCGCATCTTCAGGCTGTCCGTTTTGCGGGTGCCGGCGAGTGTCGGACGGTCCAGTGGGGTGCGTGGCGGCCGGCGGGTGCGCGTCTGTCGGCTGTCGGGCGTCGGGCGGGTGATTGGTGTGCAGGACGAACACCCGCCCGGACCACCCGCCGCCCGGCGGGGGCGGGACATCGTCCCAACGCCCGTACCCGGCCGACACCAGCCCGTCGAACGCCACCTCCGCCGCACACGCCGACGGGTACCGGCGGCCGTTGCTCCGCTGCAGGTCGCGGGTGGTCGCCCGCCCGCCCCGCCGCTCCACCCACGCGGCCAGGGTCCGCTCGTCCCGCTGCCCCGGCCCCTCGCCGGTCACCGCGTACACCCGCTCGGCCTCGTGGACGAACCACCGAGCCAGTTCCTCGCCGGCGGCCATCGCCTCCTCGCCGACGCTCGCCCGGCCGGGGTCGCGGCCCTCGGCCGCCTCCCGCACGCAGTGCCACACCAGCGCCAGCCGCAGGGCGAACCGCACCGCCTTCGGCAGCACCGCCGCCATCGGCCCGCCGTCCAGGTCCTCGGCGGTGCCCGCGAACTCGTCGTTCAGCCGCACGAACCGGGTGAGCGCCATCGCGTCCAAGTCCACCCGCCCCGGCCCGTTCCGCGGGTCGAACGGCAGCCGCCGCAGGGCGTCCAGCACGCCGGCGAACGCCCGCTCGGTGGCGTCGGACAGCTCGCGGTGGGACCACTTCGGGCACTTCTTGGGCGGCATGGCGAACCCCAGCCGGGCGGCCATGCCGGAGGTGGTGAACCCATCGTCCTCGAGCGTCCGCTTGAGCACCCCGGGCTGGATGCCGCCGCACACCGCCACGAACGCTCGGTCGGCCTCCACCTCCCGCGGGTCGCCCGTCCGCCGCAGGTACCGCACCGGCCCGGCCTCGTACATAGACAACCAGTTCGGCACGTCCGACCCGCCCCCCTTCTGCTTGTACCGGCCGAACGAACTCAGCCAGCCGTCGAGCTCGTCCCGCACCACCACCAGCCCGCGGGGGGATCCGCCCACCTCCTCCATCAGCCGCTCGATCGTCGCGTCGATCACCGCGAACCGCTGCCGCACCGGCTTGGGCGGCTTCTTCTCCGGGTCGGGATCGTCCCCCGCCTCCCACTCCTCCAGCCTCTTGACGTACTCGCCACGGGCGGTGGCGAACTCCTGCCCCAGTCGCCGGTCGATGGCGAACGCCAGGTCGGCGGCCGGGCTCATGGCGGGCGACTTGCCGGTGCCCGAGTCGCCGACGGTACACAGCCACAGCAGCGACGGCTGTTCGTACTTCCGCTTCGCCCGCACGATGAGCGCGTTCCCCACGGCCGCCCCGGCCACCACCAGCGCCGGCAGGGCGGCGAACGCCGGGTCACAGTCCACCGACGCGGCCACCTCCACCACGAACTCCCGCAGCACCGGCGGCAGGGCGTGGACGGGGAACGGGCGGTACGCCGGCACCGGCGGGGGCGGGGGCACGTCCGGGGCGGGCGGGTCGTGGGGCTCGCGGGTATCCTTCACGCTCGTCATGATGGAACTCCTCGTCGGGTGGGCCGGCGTCCCTGGCATGGGTCGGCCCGCCCGAACCGTTCGGTGGGGTGGGTTAGAGGGTGGTGGGGGTGGTCAGCTTGGACGTGAGCCAGGCTTCGAGCTGCTGGCGGATGAACAGCACCCGTCGGCCGAGCTTGATCCGGCCGGTCGGCTCGCCGGCCTTGTGGTGCCGCTCGAGCGTCTTGGCGCTCAGCCCGGTGAACCGGGCGGCGTCCTCCTGGCTGAGGGTCGGGGTGTCGGAGGGGGCGGGGATGCGGTCGGGCATGGGCTCTCCCAGGTGGTGGTGTCCGGACGGGGCGTCCGGGGTACGTCAGGGGTGTGGGGGGTACGCTGGCAGTTGGTTTGGTCCGGCCGGGAAAAGGCTGGGCGGGCTTACGGGTCGGGAACGTGACGGCTCATTCGGGCCTCCTCGGGTCGGGACCGGACTGGAAGCGTCCGGGTTGCGAAGTGGGAGACCGATCAGGCCGCCGCTACTCTCCGATGGACCGGGAGGTAGCTGGCGGGAAAAGTGGCGTTCGAGGTAGTGTGGCCTGAGAGGCTGGGCCGGACGTGAGCGGAAAAAAGCGTGCGGAAAATCGCTACCCAAGCTCAGTAGCAGGGCGCGGTAGCGGTAGCCGTCAGCCGCGGGTCGGCCGGCCGCTCGGGTAGGTGGCTTTGAATGCCGCTTTGATCACATCCCTCGCCGTCCGCTTTTTGGCTGGCTTCCCCCCACGGCCGCGCTTTTGGGGGTGGCGGTGGAGCTCTTCTTGAACCAACTCGCTCAGGTCGCGGCCGTCCGGCGTGGCCAGGTACTCGACCACTTTTGACACCGTCATGCCCCGCCCCTGCCGGAGCGATCGGAGCGCCACGTAGAGCGTCTGTTTCCGTCGCTCCTCCGGCGTCTCCGGAGTCCGCTCACGCTTCCCCCCGTCTGCCGACTCCCACCGCGCGATCGCGTCGAGACACACCCGAAGCAGCCGCTTCACCTCGTTGCGGAGGTGGGCCTCGGTCGGCGTTTCGGTGGGCATGTCCGGCGGGATGTCGTCGGCCCGCCGGAAGCACTCCTCCACCTTCGCCCACTCGCCGGCCAGAAATCTGAACGCCCTCGCAGGGTCGAACTTCCAACCGTTCATCCGTGTGATGCCGTACTGGATGTTGGCGAAGCGTGGCAGTCAGTAGGCGATCTCCCGCAGGGCGTCGGCGGGGGTGGGTCGGGGCGTGGGGGGAGCGAGCGAATCCGACGGAGTGTCCGACACGGGTCGTCCAGGAAGAGGGGAAGGCCACGAGGGCCGTGGCTCGTGTGGTGGTGTTCTGCAGCGGATTATTCACCCGCAAATGCCGGTGTGAGGGGCAGAGGCCCCCCTACCCCCCTTCGGACGGAGGCGCACGTCCACCCGGGAGTGTGCCCTTTGCGCCCGGCCGACGGCCTCGTGAACGCGGGCGGCAAGACCCCGGTACGACTCTCGGTCGTGGAGGAGGAACGGCACCCCGAGCAGCAACCGCTTGCACTCACGGGCGGCGGACCAGGCGGCCGCACACGCCTCGTGCAGGTCGGGGGCCAGGCCGGGGCCGGGGGCGTCGGGGATCTGGCTGGCCATCGCGTCGACGACCGGTCTCCACTCGGCGGCCGCCGGCGGTTCACCGGCCTGGGCGTACAGCGCCATCCGCTCGTACCGGTCTGTCAGGGTGGTTGGTGCTTAGGGTGTGGTCGTGAACTGGTGGGCCGGCCGGACGACTCGGATGCGGGACATCGGGGCGGATTTCATGTGGGTGTCGGACCGCCGGCCGAGGGCGAAACACCCCGGCTGTTACACATTCGGTACCGCATGGAAGCAGGTGGCGAAAGGTGAGTAGGAAGTAGCCGTCCGGTGGTGATGTTGATTCAGAAGATGTTGCACACGTTTCGGCCGGATCAGTCGCGTGTCCAGCCACCGTGGGTGGAGGGCGGTGTCCACATCGTGCTCGCATGACTTCCCGTTGGACCTACTCTAAACTCAAATGCGGCACTGACGGCCTGATCCGCCCGCGACAATCTGACCGCGCGGCTTCGTACCGCCTGGCCGGCGCGACCGCTCGGTGTCGCTTTCGGTGCAGAACACTCCCTTGGACCCGCAGCGGGCGGTCGTGACCGACCGGCTTCGGGAATCAGACTCAACACAACACAGCCATGTTCAATCCCCTTCCGGCCAACACCGCTTTGGGTGCCGCCCCCGCCCGGGTCGCCGGCTCTTACGCCGCGTTCGCACTGCTGTGGATCTGGCTGAGCGACCGAACGCTCGTTTGGCTCGGGTACGCCGACGACCACGCGTTCTTCGCCGCAGTGTGGAAGGGCTCCCTGTTCGTTGCCGTCACTGCGTTACTCCTGCTCTGGCTGGTGCGGCGAGAACTGACTGCCAGGGTGCGATCGGAAAGCCTATTGCGGGCGGTGGTCGAAGGGACGACCGACGCGGTATTCGTCAAGGACCGGGCGGGGCGGTACCTGCTGGCGAACGCGGCGGCGGCGGGGTTCATGGGCCGCACGGTCGCCGAGGTGATCGGCCGCGACGACCGCGAGCTGTTCGCCGCCGCCGACGCCGAGCGGCTGATCGCCGGCGACCGGGCGATCATGGCCGGCGGCGAGCCCGTCACCGCCGAGGAGACGCTCACGGCGACCGGCGTCACCCGCACCTACCACGCCACCAAGGCCCCGTACCGGGACGAGGCGGGGCAGGTGGTCGGGCTGGTCGGCATCTCCCGCGACGTCACCGCCGCCCGGCGGGCGGAGGCGGCCGTGCGGGAGGGCGAGGGGCGGTTCCGCGCGATGGCGGACGCGGCCCCGGTGCTCATGTGGCTGGCCGACGCGGCCGGCGGGTGCGTGTGGTTCAACCGGCGGTGGCTGGAGTTCACCGGCCGGCCGCTCGACCGGGAGGTCGGCGACGGGTGGGCGGGCGGGGTGCACCCGGACGACCGGGCCGGGTGCCTCCGCGCGTACCGGGCGGCGTTCGACGCCCGCCAGCCGTTCGAGATCGACTACCGCCTCCGCCGGCACGACGGCGAGTTCCGGTGGGTGCTCGACGTCGGCGTCCCGCGGGAGGCCGGCGGCGAGTTCGCCGGGTACATCGGGTCGTGCGTCGACATCACCGACCGGAAGCGGGCGGAAGAGGCGGTGCGGGCGAGCGAGGCGCGGCTCCGCGAGCTGGCCGACGCCATCCCGCAGATCGTGTGGACGGCCGGGCCGGACGGGCTCATCACCCACGTCAACGCCAAGGGAACCGAGTACACCGGCCTACAGGCGGACGAACTGGCCAGTTCGGCCTGGGAACGGGTGATCCACCCCGACGACGTGGCCCACGCGAAGGCCGAGTGGGCCCGAACGATCGGGGACGGCGTGCCCCGACCGGTGGAGATGCGGATCCGGCGGGCCGACGGGGCGTACCGCTGGCACATCTGCCGTCAGCGGCCGGTCCGCGACGCCGGCGGGCGGATCGGGTCGTGGGTCGGGACGAACACCGATGTCGACGACCTGAAGCAGACCGAAGCCGCCCTGCGGGACACCGACGCCCGGCTGCGGGACGCGCAGCGGATCGCCCGGCTGGGCAGCTGGGGCTGGGAGCCGCCGGCCGACCGGGTGTGGTGGTCGGACGCCGAGTTCGAGCTGTTTGGGGTCGACCCGCAAGTCGTCACCCCCTCATTCGCCGCCTTCCTGGCGGTCGTGCACCCGGACGACCGGGCCGTCGCCGTCGCCCGGGTGGAGGCGATGAAGGCCGGGGCCGACCAGTTCGCCGACGACCTCCAGATCGTCCGGCCGAACGGGGAGGTCCTGTGGATTCACAGTCGGGCCCGTGCCACGCGGGACGCCGCCGGCGTGCTGGTGCGGGTGGAAGGGACCGACCAGGACATCACCGTCCAGCGGCGTGCCCAAGAAGCGGTCCGTGAGAGCGAAGCGCGGTTACAGGCCGCCGTCGAGGTCGCCGCTCTGGGGGTGATCGTCGTCGACTACGACCGCCAAACCGCCACATTATCGCCCCGTGCGGCCGAGCAGTTCGGCTTCGCGACGGGCACTCCGGTCACCCGCAGCGACCTGCACGCGCGGTTCCACCCGGACGACCGGGCCGAACTCGAGCGGTTGACCGCGGTTGCCCTCGACCCAGGCGGGTCGGGGTGGTTCAGCCTGGAACACCGCATCGTCCGGCCGGACGGCACCACCCGGTGGCTACACGTCCGCAAACAGGTTTCCTTCACGGACGGCCGCCCGCGCCGGGCCGTCGTGGTGACGTCGGATGTGACCGAGCGTCGGCTCGCTGAGGCCCGCCTCCGCGAACAGGAGATGCGGGTCCGGGAGGCGGCCGAGTTGGCCCAGGTGGGGGGGTGGGGGTTCGACCCGGTGACGCTGGAGTCGGACTGGACGCCCGAGGTGGCCCGCATCTACGGCCTGGACCCGGCCGCGCCGCCGGCCGTCGGGTCGGTGTTGGAGTACTTCAGCCGCGATCAGCGACCGACGCTCGAGGCCGCCCTCACCGCCGCCATCCAGGTCGGCACCCCGCACGACCTGGAGCTCCAGATGACCGCGGCGGACGGTCAGGAGAAGTGGGTGCGGACCATCTGCCGGCCGATCGTCGAGGGCGGCAAGGTCACGCGGGTTCGCGGGTCGCTCCAGGACATCACCGAACGGAAGCGGGCCGAGGAGGCACTGCGGGCGAGCGAGGCGCGTTACCGGCTGCTCTTCGAGTCGAACCCGCACCCCATGTGGGTGTACGACGTGGACTCCCTCCGGTTCCTGGCCGTCAACGCCGCCGCCGTCGAATGGTACGGGTACACCCGCGACGAGTTCCTCGCCATGACCATCCGAGACATCCGCCCGGTGGAGGAACTCCCGCGGTTGGAGGCGGCCGTGGCCCGGACGAGTCACGGCCTCGCCCGATCGTCGCCGAGGCGGCACCGGCGGAAGGATGGGACGGTGTTCGACGTCGAGGTGTCCAGTCACGACCTCGCGGGCGGCGACGGGCGGTTGCGGCTGGTGCTGGCGCTGGACATCAGCGAGCGGCTGCGGGCCGAGGCAGCACTACGGACAAGCGAAGAACGGCTCCAGGAAGCGACGCGGGTGGCCGGCGTCGGGGTGTTCGAACACGACCACGGGACCGGGGCCGATTTCTGGTCCGCCCGGCTGCGGGACATCATGGGATACGACCCGGACGCGCCGGCCGACCTGTCCGCCTATCTTGCGATGGTCCACCCGGCCGACCTGGACGCCATCGCGGCCGCCGTCGGCCGGGCGCACGACCCGGCCGGCGACGGGCGGTTCGACGTCCTGCACCGGTTGATTCGCCCCGCGGACGGGCGTGTGGTGTGGCTGGCCATGCAATCGCAGACGCAGTTCGACGGCGAGGGGCCCGACCGCCGCCCGACCCGTACCGTAGGCGCGACCGTGGACGTGACCGACCGGCGATTGGCCGATGAGGCGTTGCGGGCGAGCGAGGAGCGATACCGGCGGCTGGTCGAAGTGCTGCCCGAAGCCGTGTTCGTCAACACTGACGGCCGGGTGGCGTTCTGCAACCCGGCCTGCCAGCAGTTGTTCGGGGCGGCGGACACGGACGCCCTGGTCGGCCGCTCCCCGTTCGACCTGTTCGCCCCCGAGTACCGCGACGCGATCGGTGCCCGCATCCGGGTCATGCAGGAGTCCGGACAACCCGTTCCCGGACTGGACGAGCGGATCGTCCGCCTCGACGGCCGTACCGTGCCGGTCCACGTCGTCGCCACCCCCGTCACCGACGGCGGCCGGCCCGCGATCCTGGTCTGCCTCCGGGACCTGACCGCGCAGGAGCGGTCGGCGGCCCTGTTGCGAACGGTCCTCGGTAGCGTAGCCGACGCCATCTTGACCATCGACACGCGGGGGACGGTGAAATCGGCCAACCCGGCGGCCGTCCGCGCCAGCGGGTACGCCGAGGACGAGTTGGTCGGGCGGAACGTGCGACAGCTCATGGCCGAGCCGGACCACTCGGCGCACGACGAGTACCTCGCCGCCTACCTCCGCACCGGGGTGGCCAAAGTGATCGGCATCGGCCGCGAGGTCGAATGCCGCCGCCGCGACGGCACCCGCTTCCCGGCGGAGTTGACGGTCACCGAGTTCGCCCTGGACGGCGAGCGGCACTTCACCGGCGTGCTCCGCGACATCACCGCCCGCAAGCGGCTGGAGGAGCAGTTCCGCCAGTCGCAGAAGATGGAGGCGGTCGGGCGGCTGGCCGGCGGGGTGGCGCACGACTTCAACAACCTGCTCACCGTCATTAACGGGTACTGCGAACTCCTTCTGGCGTCCGATCTGCCCGCCAGGGGGGGGCGGGAGTCGGTGGCCGCCATCCGCGACGCCGGCGAGCGGGCCGCCCGGCTCACCCAGCAGCTGCTCGCGTTCAGCCGCAAGACCGTCCTCTCGCCGAAGGTGCTCGACCTGAGCGAGCTGGTGTCCGAGTCCGCCCGCCTGCTCCGCCGGCTGATCGGCGAGGACGTCGTCCTGGCGGTGGTCACCGCCCCGACCCCGGTGCGGGTGAAGGCGGACCCGGGCCAGCTCGAGCAGGTGATCATGAACCTGGTGGTGAACGCCCGCGACGCCATGCCCACCGGCGGGCGGCTGACCCTCGAGACGGCGACGGTCGCGGCTTCGGACGGCGACCCGACACGGTTCGCCCGCCTGTCGGTGACCGACACCGGGCACGGCATGACGGATGAGGTGAAAGAAAAGATCTTCGAGCCGTTCTTCACCACCAAGGGGGTGGGCAAGGGCACCGGGCTGGGGCTGGCGG
>CAYMHO010000162.1:0-15557 GCA_964390195.1 uncultured Fimbriiglobus sp.
GGTAGCTGAGCAGCACGCGGTGCCGCAGCGTGGGGCGAACGAGCGCCCGGATGTCGTCGGGGGAGGTGTGTGTACGCCCTTCGAGCAGGGCACGGGCCTTCGCTCCGAGCACCAGCGACTGTGCCGCCCGCAGCCCGGCGCCCCAGCTCACCCACTGGTTCACGAAGTCGGGCGTGCCGGGCTGGCCGGGTCTGGTGGCGGCGGACAGCCGCACGGCGTAGCGGATCAGGTCGTCGGCCACCGGCACCTTCTTCACCACCTCGTGGAACCGCAGCACGTCGGCGGCGTCGAAAAGGGCTTCGATCGCGGTCGGCTTCTTCGAGGTGGTCTGCCGCACCACCGCCACCTCGTCCTCTTCGGGCAGGTAGTCCACCACCACGTTGAACAGGAAACGGTCGAGCTGGGCCTCGGGCAGCGGGTAAGTGCCCTCCATCTCGATCGGGTTCTGCGTGGCCAGCACGAAGAACGGCTCGTCGAGCGGGTACCGCACGCCGGCGGCCGTCACCTGGTGCTCCTGCATCGCTTCGAGCAGCGCCGCCTGCGTCTTCGGCGGGGTGCGGTTGATTTCGTCGGCCAGGATCACGTTGGCGAAGATCGGCCCCTTCACGAACTTCATCCGCCGCCCGGCCCCGGTGTCTTCCAGGATTTCCGTGCCGGTGATGTCGGCCGGCATCAGGTCGGGGGTGAACTGGATGCGGGCGAACTTCAGGTGGAAGATCTGGGCGATCGACCGCACCAGCAGGGTCTTGGCCAGCCCCGGCGCCCCGGTGATCAGGCAGTGCCCGCCGGCGAAAAGGGCGGTGAGCAACTGACCCGTCGCCTCCTTCTGGCCGACGATCACCTTGCCCAACTCCCGCTCGATCGCCCCGCGGGTGGCGCGGACCTTCTCGACGGTCTGCTTCTCCTGCTCGAACTCAGTGTCGGTCATGGTGATCTCGTCGGCGGTATGCCGGTCGGTGTCGAGGTTTCGGACCGCACTCCGGGCAAGGGGATCAAGGGGATCAAGAATCTCACACACACCCCGTCGGCCGTTCCGACAGCGCAGCCGGGGAGCGGGCGATGCCCGGTCAGTGCGTCATCGCGTACACGACCACGTTGATGCCGAGTGGGTACGCCTTCTTCACCGAGAACTCCTTGAAGTACCACGGGTCTTCGCCCTCACGCTCCCACCCGTCGCCCAGGTCGGTGTTGTGCCCGATGAACGCCATCATCCGCCCCTTGTCGTCGAACAGCCCCTTGTAATGCACCTCCTTGGCGTCCTCTCGCTCCCAGGTGATGCCGTCCTCCCGCCCCCGCCACGCCACCCCGATGCTCGGGATCTGCGGCTTCTCCTTCAACTGGTACACGCAGCGGAAGATCTCGTGCTCCAGCGGCAGTTCCTTCAGCTCGCGGTCGGGGAACACCCGCTTCATCTCGCGGGCGAAGTTGTCCCACTCGCGCTCGCCCCAGAAGTCGTCCACCATCAGGAAGCCGCCGTTCAGCAGGTACCTCCGCAGGGCGATCACCTCGTCTTCGGAGAACGTCAGCCCGCCCGGCTCGACGATGTAGATGAACGGGTGGTCGAACAGCCGCGGGTCGGTCAGCCGCATGGTGAGCGGCACCGGGTTCACGCGGAGCGAGGTGAGCTGTTGCAGGCGGAACGACAGGTTCAACTCGGCGTCCGGCCAGTCGGTCGTCCACCCCCACCGCCCGCGGTACGAGTCGTACTCGATCCGCACGAAGGTGAACACGTCCTTCTCGAACGCCGGGTCCACCTTCCAGTCGGGCACGCCGCGGCGGTCCTCGGCGATCGGCCGCGGCGGGCGGCCCCGCTGGGCCAGCACGATGCCGGTGGCCGCCGCCAGCACGACCGCCGTCGCCACCGTCAACTTGAGCCGCCGCGACAGGGTCATTTCTTCGTCTCCGGTTCGACCAGTCGGAGCAACAGTTCGTGCGCCTCGCGGGACCGCGGGGCGTCTTCGAGCGCCTTCAGCACTTCGCGTTTCGCCTTGTCCTTCTCCCCGTTCTGTTCGAGCAACACCGCGAGACGATACCGAACGTCGGCCGCGTCGGGCACGCCGAAGCGTAGAACGGCGCGGTACGCGGTGATCGCTTCTCCCGTCGCCTTCGACTTCTCGGCCGCCTTCGCCAGCGCCCGGTGCGGGGCCACAGTGAGCGGGTTGACGGCGAGCCAGCGGCGGGCGTTCTCGGCGGCGGCGGTCCAATCGCCAGCCGCCTCGTTCAGTCCAACCAACCGTTGCATCGCGGCCGTCGCGTCGGCATCCCGCTTCGCCCACTCGCCGAGTGCCGCCGCTTCATCCTTCGCCTTGCCCGACTTCTGGCAGGTGGTCGCGAGCAGTTCGTAAGCGTTGGTCGGGCCGACGTACTCCGGGTACATCGCCCGTAACGTCTGGGCCTCCTTCTCCGCGTCGGCCCACTTCTCGTCTTTTACCAACCGGGCGCCCAGTCGCTGCCGGCCCCAGAAGCTCTTGGGGTGCTTTTCGAGCCACGCCCGGATGGCGGCGGCGTCCGCGTCGTCGGGGAGATCGACCTTCTCCCAGGTGGCTTCGGGGGCGGTCGCCTTCGCCTTGTCGCGGATGAACTTCTCGAAGTCGGAGTCCAACTTGGCCAGTGCGGCACCCGTTCGCCGCTCCAGGGTCTCGTTCACGGGCAGACCCTTCCCGATGTCGTCGAGCAACCCCCTCAGCGTGTCGAACCCGAACCGCCCGACGAGGAACTCGACCGCCACCGCCGACTCGTAGTAGGCGAACTGGACGTGCAGCCCGCTCTTCGCGGTCATGAACGCCGAAGTGAGCTTCGAGAGCGGGGTCAGGTCGTCACCGAGAATCATCTCGCGGTACCGCGGATTCATCCACTGCCCCCAGCCGGGGTTCTCCTGCATCTCCTCGTACACCGAGATCCCTTCGCTCAGCCAGCGGGGCATCTTGTTGCGGGTCTTGTGGAGGGTGACCGTGTGGCAGAACTCGTGCCACAGCACCGCCTCCCAGTTGGACGGGTCTTTCCCCTGCGACGCCGGGCTGTTGACGGTGATGACCGGGCCGAAACAGACGCCGAGGAAGCCGGCCGCGCCCGGCATGCCGAACGTCCGCACCGCGAAGTCCTGGTTCTTGGGGAAGATCTCGACCGTCACCACGCCGTCGAGCTTCACGCCGTACTTCTCGCACAGCACCTTTCTCGCCCGCTGCAACACCGCCAGCGCCCGCGTGCCGTACAGGTCGGCTTCCAGTTCATCCATGCGGACGACGAACCCGTCTGCGGTAATGGTGCGGAACTTCGCCAGGTGGTCGCGGAGGGCCACCAGGTTGTGCGCGACCACGTCGTACCCGTCGGCGGCGAACACCTCGGCCGCCAGCTTCCACCCCTCCTTTTCGTCGCCCAGGCGGAGCAGGTCCTGCGCGAGTTGCGCCTTCGCCGGCAGGTGGTTCGCGTCCATTTCCAGCGACAGCCGCTGGTACGCCGCCCCCTCCTTGAAGCGGTAGTCCTGCGACAGCTTCCGCCCGATGATGTGATCGACCTGCGGGTTGGCTGCCCACCGGGCGAGCGCCTTCGCGCGTGCGTCCTTCTCGCCCGCCGGGTCGGCTTTCAGGTTCGCGATGGCCGCCTTGTACGCCCACGCCCGCGGCTCGCCTGGGTCCATGTCCAGTACCGCTTTCAGTGCGACCTCAGCGGCGGTGTAGTCGTCGGAGGTGATCAGGTGGTCAGCGCGGAGGAGCAAGCTGTCGGCGTGGTGCGGGTTGATCGCCAGTGCATCGGCGATCGCTGTCGTGGCCCGCTCGCGGTCGTCGTCGGCGAACGCGCGGGCCATGAGGGAGTGGAATCGCGCCGACTCCGCGGCCGCCTTCGGGGCCTTCTGAAGCAATTCGGCGGCGTAGGCCCGGTCGTGCTTCGCCAGCGCGAGTTCGGCCGTGGCGAAGTGGGCGTCGAGGAAGTCGGGCGACGACTTCAGCACCGGGAGGAAGAACTTGTCCAGCACCACCTTCGCGTCGGTGCCGGATTGCAACAGGTGTCGGCCGAGCGCGACCTTCTCGGCGGCGGTGTACGCGGCCCGCTTGTCGATCTGGTCCTGAACCGCCGCCAGCACCTCTTTCGCTTCCTTCTCCCGCCCGCCGGTGCGGTACACCTCGTGGGCGAGCAGGTGGAGCGTCAGCTCGCTCGAGAACTTCATCCGGGCGGCTTCGATCGTCTTCCCGGCCTCGTCGTACTTCCCGCGGGCGACTTCGGCCCGGATCTTCAACTCCCACCACTTCACCGACACCTCTCCCGCCGCCGTCTCGCCGGTCACCAGTTTCTCGCACTCGGCATACTTCCCGGTCCGCAACAGTTTCTCGGCGTCAGCGAAGTCGGCACCCGACACGGCGGGCGCGGCGACGGCGATCACGAACGCGACCACGCGGCCGAGGTGACATCCGCGTTCGGGTGTGGTTCGCCCCATCGGTGCCCTGGTCTGGTGTCTCGCCCCACCGCCGACTGTACCTACGCGGTTTTGCCGGAGCAAGCGCGATGAGCCCGCTGCGGCAAGTATGAGGCAAGGATGAGAAGGGGTCTTCGGTCACCCGCGTGACTTGAGCAACTGCCGCGTCAGGTCGGACAACCGCGTCCGCTGCACGCCCTCGGCGTCGAAGTTGGCCGGGGCGAGCCACTTCTCGAAAGCGAGACGGAGGGCCGGCCACTCGGCGTCGATGACGGAGTACCAGGCCGTGTCGCGGTTGCGGCCCTTGTACACCGTCGCCTGCCGGAACACCCCCTCGAACGTGAACCCCAGCCGCTCGGCCGCCGCCCGCGAGGGGGAGTTCAGGACATCGCACTTCCACTCGTAGCGGCGGTAGCCGAGGTCGAACGCGCGGGCCATCATCAGGAACATCGCCTCGGTCGACAGCCGGCTCCTCTTCAACCCCGGCGAGTAGTGCAGGTGGCCGACCTCGATCGACCCGGCCGCCGGGGTGATCCGCAGGTAGCTCGCGATCCCGACCGGCAGCCCCGTTTCCAGGTCGACAATGGCGAAGAAGAGCGGGTCGTCACGCCGGCAGGTCGCCTTCATCCACCCCGTGTAATCATCGAGCGTCGGGAACGGCCCGGAGGCGAGGTACGTCCACGACCGCCCGTCGGCGTCCGCCGCGTTCGCCGCGAACAGGTCGGCCGCGTGTCGCTCGGGGTCGAGCGGTTCCAGCCGGCAGTACCGCCCTGCCATCGGCTCGCGGGGCGGTGCGAGCGGCGGCTTCCAGTCCGGCAGCGGGAAGCCGATCGGTTGGCCGAGGGGGTTCAGGTGAGGGTCCCGCGACATCGCATTCCCCACAGTGGCGGACGGGATTACCGCACGGTCACGGTCACGGGTTCGCTCCAGTGCCCGCAGCGGCCGGTCGCGTCCCGCCAGCGGGCACGCACCCGGTACTCCCCCTTCTCCTTGAACACGGCCGCCGGGATGTCCGTTGCCCGGCCGTCCGTCACCTCCGCCTTCCAAAGGTCGGTCAGCTCGTACCACCCGCGTTGGCCGACCCGCCCGACCCGCCACTCGAGCGCCGCCGCCTTGTGCCCCGCCTTCGACTCGAACTCCAACGCCTCGAACCGGAAAGCGTCGGCCTTCGGACGCTCCGCCTTCGCCCGGCCGGGGATCTTGTCATCCTTCGACTCGGTCATCAGGTAACCCCACCCGTACCCCTTCGGGTCGCCGTCGTTCGGGGCGTAGGTCTTCTTCGCCCGGCTGTCGGTGCAGAAGTCCACCAGGTACTTCTGGAAGCCGGCGAAGTCGGCGGTGTCCAGCTTCCGCGTCCACCGCCCGCCGAAGTGGTCGCCCTGGGCCGGGTTGACGAAGTAACTGCCCCGCTGGTTGTTCCGCGGGGAGTGGTTCCAGCGGGCCTCGTCCAGCCGCGGCCAGTCCACCTCATGGCCCTTCGGCGTGAGTGCGGAGCCGAGGTCGACCACCAGTTGCCCCACCTGCCCGCCGGTCGGGGTGTTGTCGGACGCGAACAGGTCAAGAATTTCCCGCGCCCGGTTGCGGAACTCCACGGCGATGGCCTTGTGGTTCAGGCAGGCGACGGCGTCGATGTACCCCGGCTGGTGGTGGCGGGGGACGAACATCATGTCGTTGTCCCACGGGATGGGCGACCACTTGCCGTTCGGGTTGCGGTAGTACCCGTGGTTGCCGTCCGGCCGCAGGTCCACGTTCCCGAGCAGGCGGTTCATGGCGTGGAAGCCGTGGTACGCGGGCAGGTCGAGGTTCTCCCGCCACCACTCCTCCTTCGGGTTCGACCGCACCGTGCCGATGAACTTCTCCCACACCTTGTCGGCGTCGGTCATCCCCTTCGGCGTGTGCTTCACCCCGCTCTGCATGCTCACCGTCAGCCCGTCGGGAAGCTTGGCGTCGGCCATCAGCTGCGGGTCGAACTCGCCGACCGCCACGTACACCCCCCACAGGTCGCCGGCGAACTGGTCCTTCGCGTTCACCTCGTCGGCGTCCGTCACCACCCGCCACTGGATCCAGGTGACGGGAGGGGCGGGCACCCCCGCCAGCCGGTACGCCCGCATCGACATCACCTCGTCCAGCCCGGTGATGCCGCGGAGGACGGGCAGGTACGGCGTGCTGCCGCCGGGGTTCAGGTCGAGGCTGTCGACGGCCGCGGGGAAGGGAACGCCGTCGTGATCGACGAACGGCAGCTTCTGGGTGTCGTTGAACTTGAGCGCCCACTTGTTCTTGCCGGCGATGTGCGCGCTCCCCTGCCCGCGGTTGCTGTACCGGATGTGGTCGTACACCACCCCGCGGTAGACGAGCGTGCCCTCCTGCCGCTGCTTGTGGAACTTACCGTCCCACTGGCTCTTGGCCACGTCGTCGGCCTTGGCGATCAGGTGCAGGGGTTGCAAGGTGCCGAGGAAGTCGGCGGAGTAGGTGACGGCTTTCGCCTTGCCGGGTTCGCGGGAGCCGGTCCAGGCCGGCAACCCGGAATAACACCACCAGGCGAAGTTGGGCGACGGGTCGGTGGCCGGCGGTGCGACGACCGCCTTACCCGCGTCCGGGGTGGCGACCACTCGGTAGCGGATGAGCCAGCGGTGTTGCTGGTATGTCTTCGGCACGCCGGCGGTGAACACCCCGTCGCCCGCCTTCTCGTCCCCGTCCTTGCCGTCGTCGTGCATCGGCAGGTCGATCCAACCCTTCTCGTACTCCGGGTCCGACTTGCGGACGTACCTGCCGGGCGCGATTGCTTGCAGCCGGAGCGTCACCTTGCTGGCGGCGGTCACGCGGGCGGTGACGGTGACGCCGTCGTCGGGTTTGGGCGACGCGGGGGTGTGCCGCACGTCGGCGACGGACGGGTCGGCGGCGGCCGGAAGGGCGACCAATCCCACGACCACCAGAGCAAGCGTTCGCATCGAGGCGTCCCGTGGGGTCGGTCGTGGGTCACTTCTTCCGGGGGGTGAGGGTCTCCTCCTTCAACCTCTCGCCCGCCGGGGACTCGGTCCACTTGCCCTTCAGGGTGCCGTCTTTCTCGCGGCTGTACACGATGATGCCGTGCGCCTTGGCTTCGCCATCCGTCTGCCAACTGACGCAGAACCGGTCGTTCTCCCAGATGCCGACGCCGGAGTACGACTCCTCGCCGATTGTCCACTCCACCTTGTACCCGGCCCCCTGCTCGCTGATCTCCACCGTCCCCCTGTACTCGTTGCCGCCCGAGTCTCCGACGCAATCGTACCTGCCCGCCAGTTCCGGAGGCTTGGCCTTCTTCTCGTCGGCGGCGCACGCCGGCAGTGTGAAGACCACCACCGCGAGGACCCACGGCTTCAGCGACATGACGGACCCCTCCGGGGCGAACACCGCCCGTACCAATGGTAGCGTGGGCCGGGCGGGCGGGGAGAGGAGCAGGTGTAACGCACGTCGGGGTGCTGGATGGAGGGCGGAAGCCGTGTCGCGCGGTCGCAAGCTCCCGGCGACGACAAGAAGGTTTGTCGTCGCCGGGAGCTTGCGACCGCGCGACACGGGCCCTTTCCGGTGTGAACCGGCGGTATCTACTTCTTGTCCTCGGGTCGCGGGTATCGCATCCCCTTCGTGAAGTGCGGGACGGTGTTCGGCGTGTCCTCCGGCGGGGCTTCGTAGGGCAGGCTCTTGACGAACGCCACCAGGTCGTCCACCTCGGCCGGCTTCAGGTGACTAGTCACGCCGTGCTTGTCGCCCTTGTTGTGCGTGGTCAGCACCTCCTCCAACGTCTTCGCCCGGCCGTCGTGCAGCAAGCTGTTCATGCGGTAGACGCCGAGGAGCGTGGGCGTGTCGTACTTCGGCCCCATCTTCTCCCGCTTGTCGCCGCCCGTGCCCACGTCGTGCGTCATGAACGGCTTCTCCTTCAGTGAGCTGTCGGTGTAGTACGCCCCGGTGTGGCAGGTGGCGCACTTGGTGGCGGTGCTCTCGAACAGCTTCTTGCCACGGGCGGCCTGTTCGGTCAGCTTGCCCGGACCGGCCGCGTGCGGGGACAACCGCACCGGGAACGAGTTGGTGTACACCGCCATCGCGTCCAGGTCCTTGCTCAGCCCGGCACACTTCTGGTCGAGGGCGACCGGCTCGAACTCCTTGCCCGCCTTCAGCCGGTCGTTCGCCAGCCCGCGACCCCGCATCAGCACCCCGCGAATGGTGTACTCGAAGTCCTGGCTCTCATCCCGGTCGGCCGACCAGTGCAGCGGGTGCGTGTGGGCCAGTCCGAACAGGTTGGGCGTCTTACGGTTGCCCTCCGGGTTCTGCCAAGTGCGGCCGTCGGTCACCCCGTCCGGGTGGCAACTGCTGCACGCCACCCACCCGATCGTCCGCCCCCCGCCCATCGGCGGGAGGGCCGTCTGGAACAACTCCTTCCCGCGACGCCATTCCTCCGTGTGCGGCGGGTCGCACACCTTCACCTCGCCCAGCCGCTTCATGTTGGCGTCGAACACCGCCACCTCGAAGTCCATCTGGTGGTACACGTACACCTCGTGCCCGGTCGGGCTGGTGCGGACGGCCCGCGGGTGCTTGCCGACCCGCACCAGCCCGCCCTTCCGCTTCAGCTCGCGGTAGTCGTCGTCCACCACCTCGTGCACGTTCATCTCGTTGGTGCCGGCGTAAATGGTGTACCCCAGCTTGCCGTCCGGGCTGACGGCCGTCTCCCACGGGTTGGTCGGCACCAGCACCCCGTTGTAGGTGTCCAGGGCGACACTCCGCCGCCGCTTCTCGTCCTTCGGCTTCTCCCACAGGTCGCACATGCTGATCTGCGGGAAGATCGACCCGGCCGCGTCGAAGGAGGTGACCCGGCTGCGGAGGTGTGTCACATACGCCTTCGGCCGCTTCGGGTGCAGCGTCACCTGCCGGGCCAGGTTGTCCGACTCGTACCCCGGCCACGAGTCCGTCACCTTGCCGGTTTCCCGGTTCACTGCGACCAGGGTGGCGGTGAAGAACTCGGTGACGTACAGGGTCTTCTCGTCGCTGCTGAGTGCGATGCCGCGGGTAAACTTGCCGACCGGGAAGGTGCGGACCACCTTACGGGCGGCCACGTCGATCTCGCTCACCGTGCCGGGGTAGTCGTGGGTGACGTAGGCGAACTTGCCGTCGGTCGTGCAGACAACACCGTACGGCTCGTCGTCCACCTTCAGGGTGAACTGGTGCCCCTTCGCGGCGTCGTAGAACATCACGCGGTCGTCGCCCCACACCGTCGCCAGTAGGGTGTCCGACTTACCCGCCCACGTCACCCCTTCGGGGTGGTCCCCACACGGGAACTCGGTCAACTTCTTGCGGGCCTTCAGGTCCACCACCGTGACGGTGCCGGCATCGGTGTTGGCGACGGCCAACTTGGTACCGTCCGGGTGGACGTCCATCAGGCTGTTCGACGAGCCGGCGAAAGCGGGCGGGACGAGCAGGAGCAGGAGCGCGAACGCAGCGAGGCGACGGGGCACGGGCCACCCTCCGGTGCGGTGAGGCAGGGAGGGTATCTTACGCCAAAGTGGAGGCGGCGCGAAAGTGGGTCTTCGCCGTGAGCGTGCGAGCGGTGTACGCCGGCCGCTCGCACGCTCACGGCGAAGATCATTCTCACTTCTTCCCGTACTTCTGCTTGTCGGCGTCGGTCACGGTCCAGGTGTGGAGCTCGTACTCCTCGCCGTCCGCGTTCGTCCCCTTGCGGGTGTCGGTCGGCTTCCAGTCGCCCATCTTGAACCGGTACGACACGATGCGGGTGCCCGCCTTCACGTCCTTCAGCAGGGCGGGCAGCAAAGTCAGGTTGCCCTCCTCCCCCAGGTACAGGAACACCACCGTCGCCTCGGCGTAGTCCCTGCACTCGGCCGGTTCCATCTGCAAGACGTCGATCTTACCCTCCAGTTCCCCCTTCTTGATGCGGTCCTTCGCCGCCTTCACCTTGTCCGCGTCCGGCTGCACCCCGACGCCCCGCTTGGCCCCGCCCTTGACCGCCGCGATCAGCCCGCGGGCGTCGGTCGTCTTCGGCTCGAACACCACGTCGTCCTTCGTCACCTTGGCAGCCGCCACCATGTCCTTCAGCACGTCGTCGGTGGCCGGCTTCAGAACCACGTCGGCCTTGTCGGTCGGCTGGGCGACGGTCATGTCCACCGCCACCTCGTCGCCGGCGACGAACCGCACCGTCCGGGTGCGGGTGAGGGTGGTGAACTTGTTCGGCTTCCACACCACCTTCAGTTCGTACAGGTATTTCTTCCCCGGCTCCAGGTCGGGGGTGTCGTACTCGCGGGTCTTGCCGACGGTGCGGGTCGGCTTGCCCTCGATCACCAGTTCGGCGTCGTCCTGCGGGACGCTCACCTTCACCTTCGATTTGGTAGTGTTGGCCGGCTGTTGGGCGAAGGCGGTGCGGCCGGTCAGGGAGGCGAGCAGCGACACCAGCACGACCAGGATGAACCCGACGCCGAAGACCGTCCAGGTGAGGAGGCGGATCACCTTGTCCATAAGTGGGGCCGCTCGGTGGGGGTGGGGTGACTCGTTCATCGGTCATTCTCGGCGAAACCGGCCAGCGGGGCAATCGGGAACGGGTGTGGGGGAGGGTGAGGGACCGGCAGAAGCGGTGCGATCGGCGTGAGCGGTCAGCGGAGCAGCCGGGCGACTGCCTGCCAGCACCGCAAGTCGTGTGCCCACTCGCAGTGCCCGCAGTCGTCCAGCCGGACGAACTCTTTCGGCTCGTTCGCGGCGGCGAACAGCGCTTCCCCCTGCCAGAACGGGATGGTGCGGTCGGCCGTGCCGTGCATCACCACCACCGGGCAGTTCACCCGCGACAGCTTGGATTTGGAATCGAACGTGGCCGACATCACCGCGTGGCACGGCAGCCACGGGTAGCGGTGGGCGGCGGCGTCGCGGATGGTGGTGTAGGTGCCACACAAGACCAGCCCCCGCACCGGGTGCTTGGTGGCCAACTCGCTCGCCACCCCGCCGCCGAGCGACTCGCCGAACAGCACCAACTCATCGGGGGCGAACCCCTTCCCCAGCAGCCACTCGAACGCCGCGTCGGTGGCGGCGTGGCACGGGGCTTCGGTCGGCCAGCCGGTGCTCTTGCCGTAGCCGGGGTAGTCGAACAGCAGCACCCCGCACCCGAGCTTGTTGTGGAACTCGGTGAGCATAGCCCCGCGGTGGCTCAGGTTGCCGCCGTTCCCGTGGCAGTACAGCAACACCCGGCGGGTGCCGTCCGGCGGGGGAAGCCACCACGCGTGAATGGTGTTCCCGTCGGCCGAGGTGCAGGTGATGTCCTCGACCGGGTCCGGCTTACGGCTCCAACTGTCCGGCCCGCCCGGCATGTGGATGAGCGTCGTCTCGAAGCACTTCGCCACCAGCACCACCAGCAGGTAGACGCCGGTGACGAACCCCAGGAGGCGGATCGCTTTCACCCAGAAGGGGCGACGACGGGGTGGAGGCGGTGTGGACACGGTGGCTCCAGGCGTCTCGAACCACAACACCCCTCCCCGCTGGGGAGGGGTCGGATCGGGAGCGAAGCGACGATCCGGGGGTGGGGCCGGATGTGATCTCATCCCCACTCCCGCCGGGGAACTGCGTTCCCTCGGCGACCCCTCCCCAGCGGGGAGGGGTGGGGGTGGTCGGTTCACGCCCGTGGTGCCGAAGTATTTGCCACCCTCGCCTTCCGCCTCGCTAACCGCAGGGTGACGAACCCGGCGATCATGCCCACCCAACACAACAACGGCACCCAGTCGCCGACCGCCGCGTACGGGCTGCCGCGGCCGTCGAGCGGGAGGTCCACCACCATCGCCCGTGAGAACCTCTTCGAGTCCGCCCAGTCGGCCGACTCGGTGTTCGGCAGCTCAACCACCCGCCCGTCCCCGTCGATAACCGCCGAGATCCCGTAGTTCACCGCCCGCACCAGCGGGCGGCGGGCCTCGACCGCCCGGAACCGGCTGATGGCCAGGTGCTGATCCAGTTCTTCGCTGTCCCCGAACCAACTGTCGAGGCTCTGGTTCACCAGGAAATCGACCGGTTCCGGCTCGCCCGACCACTGGTTGTACCGGCGCGCGATGGTCGGGTCGGTGTCCTCGTAGCAGATGACCACCCCGAACGTGTACCGGCCCGGCTGGGTGCCCCCGCCCGGCAGCTTCTTCATCACCGGCAGGGGGAAGCGGGTGAACCTCTCCCCCGGCTCGCACATCGGGTCGTTCGGGCTGGGGCTGAGGGCGGACAGGGCGGGGATCTGCTTGCGGAACGGCACGTACTCGCCCCACGGCACCAGGTGCGTCTTGTCGTACCGCGGGCCGGGGGTGCCGTCGGGCTTGAGCAGGCGGGCCGAGTTGTGTCGCACCTCGGTGGCCCCGTCCCAGTCGACGGCCTCCCCGCCGAGGAGCACGTGCGTCCGCCAGAACTGTTTGGCGTGTTCGCGGCGGCCGAGGGTGAGCAACTGTCGGTAGTTGGCCAGGTCGGCGCGGGACTGCTCCTCCGACGACACCTGGAACATGCCCGTCAGCGACCGCTGCTCCGTCGTCTCCTGAATCGCCCAGTACCAGAGCAGGGATTTGGGCAGGCGGTTGAGCACCGCCACCGCGTCCGGGTCGCCGCCGTCGGTGACGCTCACGTCCTTGTACGGGAAACACGCCTCCGGCCAGACGATCAGGTCAGGGTTGCTGCGGGCGGCGTCTCGGGTCAGCCTGTCGTACCGGCTGAACACGTAATCCGCGTCACCCATCAGCCGCTGTTGCGGGATGTCGTCTTGCAGCACCGCCACCTTCGGCCCCACCTCGAACGGCGGGTGAACCAGGCGGAACGTGCCGTAGGCCATCAGCCCGCCGACCACCAGCACCGCCCCGGCGGTGGTCATCAGTTCGGTGCGGAAGATCGCCGGCTGCCACACCCGCGGCAGGTTGACCAGCCAGCGGAACGGGCGGACGCGCAGGAGCCAGTCGTAAGCCGCCCCGTTCGCCGCCCCCACCGCCGCGCCGACGAGGTACGCCCCCCCGAGGTCGGCCGCCTGGAGGAGCGGGATGTTGGCGTGCTGGGTGTGCCCGAGGAAGTACCACGGGAACCCGCTCGGGTAGTACAGGCCGACCGCCTTCAGGAACGGGTAGCCGGTCGGGAAGTGGGCTTTGCAGTATTCCAGAGCCACCCACACCACCGGGAAGGTGAGGGCGAGCGGGGGCTTGCCGAACCGATCGAGCCGCCGGATCAGGAACAGGCCGATCGGCCACCAGATGGACAGGAACAGTGCGACGCCCGGCCACGCGAACAGGGCCATCGCCGGGTGGGCGTGCCGCAGCCAGTTGACCGCCAGCGTGCCGAAGGTGATGCCGCCGACCCACGCCGCCGTGTACCGCCGCCACCGGCCGATACCCTCCGCCCGCACCAGCACCAGGAACGGGGCCATCGCCACGAACGCCACCCCCCACCAGTTCAGCGGGAAGTAGGCCGTCCACATGAGCACCGCCGACCCGACCGACGCCAGGTAGACGCGGGGCTTGTTGCCGAACCCGTCGGCGGCGAGCGTGAACACGAGGGCGAACACGATGACCGACGGGGCGACCAGCATCGAGAGCGTGGCCAGGGTGCTCGTGCTGACGGCATCGGGTGTCTGTTGCATGGCCAGGACGGCGGGGGTCAACCCGCACACCCCGGCCGCCACCGCGAGCAGCACGGCGAGCACCCAGAAGACGACCCGGACCACGGTCCCATTCATGTTGGCTTCCTGCGAGAGAGTCGCTGCCGTCGTCGGACTCACTGAAGATACGAGTCGGCCGGAGGGGATTTATTCCGCATGAGGGTCATCGGGTGTCGATCGCCGGCACCGCGTCACCGGCGGCGAAGGACACCTCGCCGGGAGGCAGCACGACGTACCCGTTGGCCGGGAGCAGCGCCCGCAGGTCGGCGGAGCCTTGCCACGGCAACGGGCGAACCGAGTCGGGGCCGATCACCGCCGGGTGGTACGTCGGGCGGTCGTGCTTCGCCGTCAGCGGTTCGCTCAATGGTAGCCGCAGTTCCTTCGGGCCGGGCGTCCGCCCGCACAGGACGTCGATGGCCGGCCGGACGAACAATTCGAACCCGACGGCCGCGCTCACCGGGTTGCCGGGCAGTCCGAACACGAGGGTGTCGCGGAAGGTGCCGAACAGGAGCGGCTTGCCCGGCTTCATGCGAACCGTGTGAAAGTGGATTTCGACCCCGAGCGACTTCAGCACGTCGGGGACGAGATCGTACTTACCGACCGACACGCCGCCGGAGAGTACAAGAATGTCTCGGTGAAGTCCGTCGGTGATCCCCTGCCTCAAACGGTCGTCGTCCGGGTAGAACCCGAACGCGTAGGGCCGTGCCCCGGCTCGACGGGCCATCGCCTCCAGCATCGGCTCGTTGGTGTTGCGAATCTGCCCGGCCTTCGGCACTTCGCGGGCATGGACCAGTTCGTTCCCGGTGGACAGAACGCCAACCCACGGGTTCGGCCGGCGGTTCAGTTTCGCCGACTCCCGCCCGCACGCCGCCAGCACCCCGAGGGCGAACGGCGTGATCACCGTACCCGCCGGCAGCACCACCTGCCCCGCCTTCATCTCCTTCCCACGGGGCATGATGTTCAGTCCCGGCGGGATCCACGCCGTCTGGATGACGACCTCGTCGCCGTTGCGAGTGGTGTCTTCCTGCTTCACCACCGCGTCGGCGCTGAAGGGCATCGGGGCGCCGGTGAAGATGCGGGCCGCCTCGCCGATGCCGACGTGCGACGTGTGGCTCGCCCCGGCCTGGATCTCGTCCACCACCCGGAGGGCAATGCCGGGGGTGAGCAAGTCGGACGTGCGGACGGCGTAGCCGTCCATCATGGACTTGTCGAACGGCGGGGAGTCGATGTCGGCGGCCACGTCTTCCGCCAGCACCTCGCCCAGCACATCGGGGCCGAGCGGTTCGGCTCGCGGGGAGAGCGGCTTGGCGTGGCGGAGCACGATCTCGCGGGCGGCGGCGACGTCGAGCATGGGTGGCATGAGTGGTCCCTCGCGGATTGGTATACCGAGCAGTGGGTGGTTGGTTCCGCGGACCTCACCCCCGGCCCCCTCTCCGTGTCTTGGAGAGGGGGTGTTCAACTCCACAACCACTCGTCTTCGCCGCGAGCGTGCGAGCGCCAGCAACTTCCGGCGCT
>CAYMHO010000163.1:0-15517 GCA_964390195.1 uncultured Fimbriiglobus sp.
ACGCCCGCGGGCTGCCCTTCTCGGCGACGTACCTGCTGCCGATGGCCGCCCGCACCCCGGAGGCGTTCCGCGACGTCACCTCCCACCTGGCGGGGTACGTCGCCTACGACCTGACCACCCCGCTCGGCAGCGGCCTCGACACCCTCCGCCACAAGCCCACCCCGCCCGGCCGCACCCCCTTCCGCGGGTTCGGCACGTTCGGCGTGTGGTACCCCCGCGGGCTGCTCCTCCGCAGCGCCGCCCGCCAGACGTGCGTGGACCTGCTCCGCCACTGGTCCGAGACGCCGCACGCCCTGCCGGCCGAGGCCGACGCCGTCCTCCGCGAGGTGATGGGCGACACCCGACTGACCCCCGAGCCGGTGAAGAAGTTCATCGTCGCCCAGGCGGCCACCGCCGAGGACGGCGACCCGCTCGCCGCACTCGCCAACTGGGTGCTCGACGTGTCACGCACCGGCGCGGCCGGCGGGCGGAAGCCCGACCCCATCGGCTGGGCCGTCTCCGCCTGGGACACCGCCCGCGACTGGCTGGGCATGGAGCCGACCACCGAATCGGACAGCGGCTTCCGCCGCGGCCGGCTGAGCAAGCAGCTCGACCTCGGACTGAGGCGGGCGTTCGACTCGTGGGACGGGGAGTTGACCGCCCGCATCCGCCGGCTGGAGAAACTGCCCGGCCCGCGGCTCGGCGCCACCCAGGCGGTCATCGCCCAACTGGTGGCCACCGCCGGCGGGGCGATGGCGGCGATGGAAAAGCAGATGGAGGAACTGGCCTGGAAGCGGGAGGCCGCGAAGGTGGGCGTGCAAGAGGCGATGGGCACCGCCCAGTCGGGCGGGTCGTTCTCGCTGTTCGGCAGCCGCGAGGGGAAGTCGGTGCGGGCGGTGACCGAGGCGGTCAAGGCGTTCGTCGACCTGCGGGTGGCCGAGGACCTGACCGCCGCCGCCGCCCACTTCTACCGCCGCCTGCACGCCCGCTTCGAGGACTGGCACCGCACCGTGCAGACCGCCCGCGAGCGGCTCGGCCACCTGGCCGACCTGATGGAGGTGCCCATCCTGCTGTCCAACGGCTCGTCCCCGAACCCGCACCTGAGTGCGGACGTGGCGGAGGAGGCCACGCAGACCACCCTCCGCGGTTCGAACACCATGCGGGTGGTGCTGCCGAAGGGGCAAGAACAACTGGAGCGGTCGGCCGCCGACCTGCTGGAGAGTGCATCGCCGGAGTCGTTCGCCACGCTCGAATCGATGCTCACGACGGTGGTGCTCGAACCCCGCGGCGGGCTGACGCAGCTCTGCACCAGCTCGGCCGACCTGGCCCACCACCTGACCGCCCCGCTCATCGACCAGGCGACGGTCTTCCTGTCCAGCCTGCTGCCGACCGAGGACGTGTCGGCGGTGGAACACTCGGCCGCCCGCGGGTCGCCGGACGAACTGGCCCGGCGGGTGAGCAGCTACATCCGCGGGGCGTCGCCGCTCACCGGCGGGCCGACGGACGAGGAGCGGACGTTCCTGGTGTACCCGGACACCGAGCCGGGCCGGGCGTATGCGGACGTGGTGAAGCAGGTGTGCCCGACGGTGTACGCGGTGCCGGTGCGGGGGGCGGGGACGGACCTGATGTTCTGCCGCGAGCAACCGGGCCTGCGGATGGCCGACCTGTTCAAGCTGATCGACCCCTGCTGGGACGCCTACCAGTCGCAGGTGTCGAGCGTGCTGCACAACCCGCACTCGCGGTTCGACGTGACCGAGTGGCTGCCGCTGGTGGAATAGTGGTCCGCTCGCTCCGCGAGCGGTCTCCAAGCTGGCGTCGCTCTCAAGAGTATCAAGAAGATCAACCTGGCACCCCATACCCACCCGGCAACCTACACCCTGCGACCGCCTTCTCATTGATACCGGCTGACACCTACACCCCTTCCGGAACCAATTTCGCTGGTCCGGAAGAAAGTGCGTCTGACTGACGTGGGCGTCGACTGCCTACTTCGGTTTGGCGTCCGCCTTTGGCAGCGCCTTTTCAGGCCGCTTCGGCGGGGTGAGCAGATCCAACTCGGGGTGTTCCTTCTCGGCGAACGCAACGAACTCCCACAGGTCTTTGAACTTGCGGTCGTAGGTGAACTCCAGGGCGTTCAGCACGGCGCGCCGCTGTGGGCCGACCACGAACGGCCGCTTGAGCAGATCGACCAGCACCTGCGGCGGCAGCGGCTTGGGCTTGGGGAGCGTGTCCGGCGGCACCAGCCCACTCGCGAGTGCCGGCAGCGCCTTGCGACGGTGCAACTCCTCGCGGGTCAGGCCGAGGCAGAGAGATTCCAGGGCGTGGGGAAGATCTCGGTTCGAGTCGGTGACCCACGAAAAATCCACCTCGGCGAGCGATTCGGCGGCGCGCGTGGCCTCTTCCACCGACGTCGGCGGCTTGCCGAACCGCGCCTGCCCCTGTTCGATCAGGAGACGTTCGTAGTCGTCCAGGGCCGTCTTCATCGCGGTGGCGAGCACCTCCGCCGCTTCGTCCTCCGGGAGCAGGGCCGTCGCCTCCACCAGATCGCTCGTCGCGTATCCGTGACGGAAGGGGTCTTTTTCCACCGCGAGATTCGTACTGAACTTGCGAATCAGTCGTTCGGCCGTCTCTCGACGCCGCTCGGGTGGGAGCCACCGACAGAGCTTGCGGATGTTCGTGCCGATCCAGAAGGCAGACTGAGGGTTCTCGTCCAGGTCCTTCAGCAGCGGCGGGAGCAGCAGTGCTGCCAGTTCCGCCGCCCGCGACCGCGACAGCTGTGGGCAACTCTTGACCACAACTTCGGCCGCATTCTGCCGGTCATCGATGC
This sequence comes from uncultured Fimbriiglobus sp., assembly GCA_964390195.1. Classification (GTDB taxonomy): domain Bacteria; phylum Planctomycetota; class Planctomycetia; order Gemmatales; family Gemmataceae; genus JALHQU01. Next base: position 2,804 of record CAYMHO010000163.1, read on the forward strand.
TCCGCCCCAGGTTGAACTCGTTCGCCATCACCGCCACCACCTCGGCGAGCAGTTTCTTACCGTCCGCGGCCGGCATGTTCGCCGCCAACATGACCAGTCCGGATGCCACCCCACCCTTCTCGTAGCCACTGGCACGCTTGAACCGTTTGTCCCCTTCATCCACCACCCGGTCAACCAACGACACGGCTTGCTCGGACGACAGGAGCGGGAGGATCCGGCAGAACTCCTGCACTTCGATGTACCACTGGGAGTATGTGTCCAGAAGGCGAAACCGCTCGACCATCACCTCCGCCACCTCAGACGCCCGCCGCTCGTGGCGGAATGCGGCCTCGGCCAGTGCCTCCACACGGGGGAAGGAGTTTATGCTGACAGCGCTTCCCCCGCCCAAGCCCTTCAGTCGGTCGATGAGGTCTGTGGGGGAACCGTCCCAGCAGTCGTGGCGGGCCGCGGCGATCAGCAGGCAGTTCTTTTGTGCCGCCGGGGTGTTCGAGTCTCGAATTCGCTCGGTCATCGCCGTCGCGTGCAGCCGGCGGCGTTTCGCGTCCAGTCCGACGACGGCGTGGACGAGCGGTGCCGATATGAAGTCCTCGTCGTTCGACGTGACCGGGTAGACGACCAGTTCTTCGATCAGCACACGCCCGAAGTCCGACCGCCGCGAGTCCATCAGTTCCCAGTGGATCGCGTTCCCACTCGCGTCGGTGTTGGCGTACCGGAGGGTGGCGTACCTGGCGAGCAGCGCCCGCGCCAGTGCCCGCTCAGTCTTGGCGTTCGCGGCCTCGGCCTCTTTTCGTGCGTCGACGGCGGCCTGCTTCTCCTCGTCCGCCTTCTTCCGCTGGAGGGTGGCGTCGATCCCGAACCCGAACGACACCGCCGTCGCCGTGGACATCGTGAGCAGCACACCGGCCCCGGTGAGGGTCGCCCGCTTGTTCCGCTGCACCCACTTGACCGCGCTCTCCACCACGCCGCTCGGTCGCGCGCTCACCGGCTTGCCGTCCAGCCAGTTGCGGAGGTCGGTCGCCAGCGGGCCGGCGGTCGGGTAGCGGTCCCGCGGGTCGGCACTCAGGCACTTGTGCGTCACCAGGGCTAGGTCGGCCGGGATAGTCGGGAAGCGGTCCCGCACCTTCGGCACGTCGGCCTTGGCCACCGCCGCCATGATCTGGAGCGGGGTGGGGGCGTCGAACGGGCGGGTGCCGCTCAGTAGTTCGTACAGCATCACCCCGAGCGCCCACACGTCGGCCTCCGGGCCGACGAACTTCGTCCGCCCGCTCGCCTGCTCCGGGGCCATGTACGCCGGGGTGCCGAGCACGTCCGTCGTCTGCGTCAGGTCCGATCCCAGCCCCTTCTTGGCCAGCCCGAAGTCGGTCACTTTGGGAGTGCCGTCGGCCGCCAGCAGCACGTTCGCCGGCTTCAGGTCGCGGTGCACGATGCCGAGGGCGTGGGCGGCGTTCACCCCGTCGGCAATCTTCGCCATCAGGTCGGCGGTGCGGCGGAACCAGCCGGTGTCGCGGGTCTGGTCCGCCTTGCTGACGGTGGTGAGGTCGCCGCCGGGGCAGTACTCCAGCGCCAGGTACGGGCGGCCGGCGTGCTCGCCGAAGCTGTACACCTCCACCACGTTCGGGTGACGGATGCTCGCGATGGCCTCCGCTTCGGCGAGGAAGCGGATGAGCGCCCGCGGGTCGAGGGTGGTGCCGGGGCGGACGGTCTTGAGGGCGACCGGGCGGTTCAACCCCTGCTGGCGGGCGAGGTAGACCACCCCCATGCCGCCGGAGCCGATCTCGCGGTCGAGGGTGAACCCCGGTGGGGCGTCCGGTGGAGGGCCGGGGGACGGAGGCGGGACGCCGGGGCCGGTGCGGGTGGCGTCCGGCGGGCTGGTGACGGTGACAGAGGGCAAGTCGGGCGACATGGGGTGTAGTGTAGCCGACGTTCGCCGGGGCGTTCAAGTGGCGTGGCTCATTCACGCCCGCTTGCGTTGCTCCCACTCTTCGGTGGTCACCATCACCTCGCGGGCGTTGCTGCCGTTGAACCCGCCGACGATGCCGTCCTCGGCCAAGAAGTCGATCAGCCGGCTCGCCCGCCCGCCGAATCCCGGCCGCCGCCCGCTCACTCACCCGAGGGTCTTCATCAGCCCGAGCAGGTCGTTCACATCGACCGGCTTGATCAGGTGGTGGGCGAACCCCGCCTGCTGCGGCCGCAACCGGTCCGCCTCATTCGGGGTATACCCCGACAACGCCCACAGGGTCGCCCCCGCGAGGTCCGGGTTCGCTCGCATTCGCCGGGCCACCTCATACCCGTCCATCCCCGGCAGCCCGATGTCCAGGAGGACCAGGGATGGGCGGAACTTGGCCGCCACCTCCAGGGCGGTCGGCCCGGACCGGGCCACCTGCACCTCGTGCCCGTACAGCCGCAGGAGCATGCTCAGGCTGTCCCCGGCGTCCACGTTGTCCTCGACCACCAGCACCCGGCGGGGCGACCCGCCCCCCCCGCCCGGCGTCAGGGTCGTGGTCATCGAGTGACCGGCCGTGGTCGCCAGTGCGGGCAGCTTGACGGCGAACTCGCTCCCCTTGCCCAGCCCGCCGCTCGCCGCCGTCACCCGCCCGCCCTGCATCTCCACCAGGGTGCGGACCAGGGCCAGGCCGATGCCCAGCCCGCCGTGCGACCGGCTCAGGGAGCCGTCCACCTGGGTGAACAGGTCGAAGATGCGGGGGAGCATCTCCGGCGGGATGCCGACCCCGTTGTCCGCCACCCGGACGACCGCGTCCTCCCCCTCGCGGGCGACGGTCATGCGGACCAGTCCGCCGGTGTCGGTGTACTTGGCCGCGTTGTTCAGCAGGTTGACGGCCACCTGTTCCAGTCGGCCGGGGTCCCCGTCCACCCACAGCGGCGCGGTCGGCAGGAGCAGTGAGAACTCGTGCCGGCGGGCGTCGAGGAGCGGGCGGGCGGCGTCGGCCGCCCGGTTCATGACGACCCGCAGGTCCACCCGCTCGGGAGTCAGCCGCAGTTTGCCCTTGGTGATGCGGCTGATGTCGAGCAGGTCGTCCACCAGCCGCACCATCTGCCGCACCTGCCGCTCGATGATCCCGCCGGCCTGCTGGATGACCGGGTCGTCGGTCCGCACCTGCCGGAGGATGCCCAAGGCGTTGAGGATGGGCGAGAGTGGGTTGCGGAGTTCGTGCGAGAGCAGGGCCATGAACTCCTCCTTCCCCCGGTTGGCCTCGGCCAGCCCGTCCGCCCGCCGCTCCACCGCCTCCCGCGACTGGGTGTCGGTCAGGTCGTGCATCACCCGGGCGAAGGCGTGCACCTGTTTGGCCTCGTTGTACAGGGCGGTGACGTTCGCCCGGCACCAGAACCGTGACCCGTCCTTCCGCACCTGCCAACGGATGCCGTCCGCGTGTCCACCCTCTCGAGCCGTCTTCAGCTCGTACTCGGGCTGGCCACTGACGACGTCCTCGGGGGAGAAGAAGCGGGAGAAGTGCCGGCCGATGATCTCGTCGGTCCGGTAGCCGAACAGCCGCTCGGCCCCCAGGTTCCAGCAGACCAGCCGGCCGTCCGGGTCCATCATGAAGAGGGCGTACTCGACCGCGTCCGCGGCGAGCAGGTCGAACCTCCGCGCCAGGGTCTCGGGGGTGAGGTCGGTCGAGTCGTGCGGGTCGATGGGTCGCCCTCGGAGGAACGCACCAGCCAACCCCACCCGGCGGGAGGGCCAACGTGAACCTGGATGGCTCGCTTAAATGACAGGCCCGAAGTGAGCGAGGCGCGTCAGGTAAGAAAGGTAGTCAAACGGTGATTTTATCCCAGAGGGAGGCGTGGCACAAGGGTCAAGTGAGCCGGAGGTGGCGACGGGGGAGAAATGAAAGAGGGCGGGTGAACCGGCAGGTGCCCGCCCGGCCCGCCGTCACGCCCGCTTGCGCTGCTCCCAATCTTCGGTGGTGACCATCACCTCGCGGGCGTTGCTCCCGTTGAACCCGCCGACGATACCGCCCATTCCTGCACTCACTCTCCGGCCGGCTGTTCGGGTCGGGCCAGTCGCGTCTCGACCCACCCGCAGTACCCGACCCAGTCCGCTCGCTTCCAGAACATCAGGGCCGCCGACGGGTCCACCTCCACCTCCGACGTGTCCGCCACCATGTCGGCGTCGCCGGACCCGCCAGTCCAGACCTCCAGGAACTCCGCCGCGGCGTTCGACTCGGCCTCCTCGGCGTCCCGCCACGCCTGCTCACCCTGTTCCCGTTTGGGGCCGTAGGTGGACGGCTCGTCGCACATGGCCAGGAACCCGACGCGGGCGGCGACGAGGGCGTCGAACGCCGCCCGCCAGGCCGACGTGAGCCGCGCCAGGCGGGCCCCGGTCGATTCGTCCGCCTTGCCCGACTGGCTCGATTTCGGCTGCTTTGCCAAGGGATGTCTCCAGCGTGGGTCCGTCAGTCTATCCGCCGCCCGCCCTCACGCCCGCTTTCGCTGCTCCCACTCCTCGGTCGTCACCATCACCTCGCGGGCGTTGCTGCCGTTGAACCCGCCGACGATGCCGTCCTCGGCCATGAAGTCGATCAGCCGGCTCGCCCGGCCGTACCCGATGCCGAGCGCCCGCTGAAGCAAGCTCGTGCTCCCCCGCTGCTCGCGGATCACAATTTCGATGGCCTGTTCGTACATCGGGTCGCGCTCGCGGAGTTGGGCCGACAGGTCCCCGCCCGCCGCGGTGCTCGCCTTCAGGTTCAACAACTCCGCCTCGAAGTTCGGTTCATACTGACTCAACTCGCCCGTCACACGCTCGATCTCCTTGTCGTCCACATAGGCACCCTGCCCGCGGATGATGGTGCTGGTGCCGGGCTGGAGGAACAGCATGTCGCCCATGCCGAGCAGCTTCTCGGCCCCCTTCTCGTCCAGCACCACCGCACTGTCCGCCCGGCTCGCCACCTGGAAGCAGATGCGGGCCGGCAGGTTCGACTTAATCAACCCCGTGATGACATCCACCGTCGGCTTCTGCGTGGCGAGGATCAGGTGGATGCCCGACGCCCGGCTCTTCTGTGCCAGCCGGATGATGTGCGATTCCACCTCCTTCTTCATCACCATCAACAAGTCGCCCACTTCATCGATCACCAGCACGATGTACGGCAACCGCCACGGCAGGGCGTTCCGCTCCTCCGTCGTTTCGGGTTGCACCCGCTTCAGGATTTCCTCCGCCCCAAGCTCGTTGTAACCCGCGATGTTCCGCACCCGCGCCCGCCGCATCAGCTCGTAGCGTTCTTCCATCTTGTCCACGGCCCAGCCGAGGATCGCTTCGGCCTTACGGTCGTCCGTCACCACCGGGTGCATCAGGTGCGGGATGCGGGCGTAGTCGGAGAACTCCACCTTTTTCGGGTCGATGAGGATGAGCCGGCAGTCGTCCGGGTGGCGGGTGAGCAGGAAACTGTGGATGATCGCGTTCAAACACACCGACTTGCCGGTGCCGGTGCGGCCGGCGATGAGCAGGTGCGGCATGGCGGCCATGTCGTACACCAGCGGGCGGCCTTCCACGTCCTTGCCGAGGAAGATCGGCAGCTTGAACTTGGCGGCCTTGGCGGTGGTCGCCTGGATGATCTCCTTCAGCCGCACCGTCTGGCGGTGGTCGTTCGGCACCTCGATGCCGACGGTGGTGCGGTTGGGCAGCGGGGCGACGATCCGCACGCTCGACACGCCCATGTTCAGGGCCAGGTCGTCCGACAGGCCGGTCACTTTGCTCAGCCGCAGGCCGGTTTCCAGGGCCACCTCGTACTGCGTGATGACCGGCCCGGTGTGGATGCCGACCACCTTGATGTTCAGCCCGAAGTCGGTGAACGTCTTCTCCAGCAAGGCGGCCCGCTCGCGGAGCTTCTGCTCGCGGTCCTCGGCCGGGTACGGGTCGGGGTCGGCGAGCAGGCTGATGGACGGCACCTCGTAGTTGCTCGCCGGCGGCGGAGACAGCGGGGTGTCGGTGGGCTCGTCGTCGAGTTCGTCGTCGGACACGATCCGCAGCGGCGGCGGGGCGTCCTCGTCTGGCGTCGGCCCGCGGGTGATAGGGATCGGCTCCGGCTCCGGCTCGGGCGGGGCTTCGGCCGGCACCAGATCGGCGGCCGGGTCGGTGTGGCGGGTGATGGGGATGTCGGCGGACGGCTCCGGGGCCGGCGGCACGGGGACCAGTGACACCGGGGTGTCAGCGGCCTTCTTCGCCTTCACCTTTTCCGCCAGCCCGGAGAGCACGCGGTCGCCCACGGCCCCGACGCGGTCGTTCACCCACTTCGCCCCGAGGCCCAGCTTTCTCACCCCCCACCACAGCCCGCGGGCGACGGCCCGCAGCACGCCGTCCATCGTCAGCAGCAGGCCGACGAAAACGGACGCGGAGAGGAGGATGACCGGCACCGGGGCGTCCAGGCGGTCGGTCAGGAGGAAGCGTGCCCACGCCCCGAGCGCACCACCGGGGCCGTAAGCCGACACCGGACCGAGGCCCGTTTGCAGCCCGCCGAAATCGACGGCCGTGGCGGCGACCCACGACAGCCACAGCCAGCCGACACCCCGCACCGTCAGTCGCGCCCAGCCCCGCCGCGCGATGTACAGCCCGACCCACGCGAACCAGCCGATTACGAACACGAGTGACCCGAGGCCGACGGCATCACAGACGATCGCGGCGAGTCGGTCGGTGGCCGGGCCGACGACGTTCGCTTGCCCGAACAGCGGGCGGTAAGTGGCGAGCGCGAACGCCAGCACCGCCCCGACGGCGAGCAGCAGCAGGGCGACGGCATCCAAACGGAAACGGGGCTTCGGGCCGGGCATCGGGCGGCCTCCGGGCGGGGTCGAACTGATATTGTTCGCCCGGGCCTGTGGCGACTGAAGGGAAAGCGACCGCGAAGGGGCAGGGGAGGGGCAGGCGGAGGCGGCAGAATCGGAAAAGTCCGACACCGACGAGCCGCGACCGCGAGGGGGCGGGTGATTGAACACCCGCCCCCTCGCGGTCGCGGCTCGTGACGGTGTCACCGGATCACCTTGCGGCTGAAGGCGACGATGAACAGGCCGAACAGCAGGGTGCCCATCACGCTCTCGACCATGACGGCCACGTTGATCCACCCCTTGGCGATCTCGCGGATGCCGCCCATGCCGGAGGTGAACACGCTCACGCTGTTCACGAACCCGATCATCAGGCGGTTGCCCGGGTCGGTCTTCTCCCCGTCGAACGGCGGCTTCTCGGCGTAGAACGACTCGACGTTGAGGGCGTACAGCAGGGCGAACCCGAGGATGATGCACAGGGCCATCCGCACCGCCCGCCCGGGGTGGGTGCCGTACCCGCACCCGACGTCCAGGAACAGCCAGTCACAGAACCGCCGCAGCTTGCCGAGCGGGTTCAGCCAACTGCTCGGCTTGGCCCGCCGCTGGTTCACCTTGAAGCGGTAGAACGCCCAGTCCTCGTGGTCGTACCGGTGCAGGTTCTGGTAGCTCTTCTTCAGGATGCCGTACTCGTGCATGGCGTCGGCGTGGCGGCCCTCCTGCTCGCTGGCCAGGCGGCCGGCCAGTTGCTCGGGCTTGACGAGGATCCGCTCGGCCACCGCGTTGGCGAACGCGAACCGCATGCCCGCACCCGCCTGCACCCCCTCCAGGTAGCAGAAGTCGGGCAGCTTCGCCTTGCTCAGGTCGAGCGCGTTCTCGAACCGGCTGCCGTCGGCCGAGAACTTCTTGGCCACGCTCGACCCGCGGAACAAGAAGGCGGCGTGGCAGGTGCTGTTGCTCAGCACGAACCCCTGCCCGCAGTGCACCGAGCGGAAGTCGGCCTCGTCCTTGAACTCGCAGGCCTTCACGTCGACCCAGCAGGAGAACTTGGCCTCCCAGAAGCTCGCCTTGCCCTCGAAGGTGTTGCCCGAGAAGGCCAGCTTGTTCTTGAACTCGACGAACGCGGCGTTGAACAGCCCGGCCACCGTCATGCGGGAGAGGGTGGCCTTGTTCAGCACGCTGTACCCGAAGTCGAGCCCCTTGGCGAAGGTGCTCGCCCGGTGTACGGTCAGCCGGTCGATGCTGCAGTGGGCGAACACCACTTCGGCGGCGAACGCCGCCCCGTCGATCTCCGGCTGCACGAGGGCGCAGTTGCGGAACCGCACCGGCTGGTCGAACGCCCCTTGCAGCTTCAGCTTCCGCACGCGGGCGTTCGTCACCTCCTTGCCGGCGCGGAGCAACTCCAGCACCTGCTGCGGGGTGAGGTCGGTCTTCGGGGCGGCGGCCTCCTCGGCCTGCACGTCCGGCGCGGCGAGCGACTGGGGATCCTGTTCGGACACGGGCGGCCCTCGGCGGTGTGGGTGCGTGTGGTGTACGAACCGGGACAGGCGGCGGGGAAGACAGGTTCAGGCGAACGGCGGGACGTGAGTCCGCCGGTGTGCACGAAGACCGGCGGACTCACGTCCCGCCGTTCGCCAGAGCGGGCAGCACCCGCCGAAGGATCCGCCCGATCCACGGGTGGTAGTCGTGCAGCAGGATGACATCGCCGGGGCGGACGGCGGCGAGCAGTTCGGCGGCGCACTCGTCGGCGTCGGCATCGCTCCGCACCCGCCAGTCGCCGCTGTCGAGCGTCCAGCCCATCGGGGTCAGGCCGGCGAGCGTGCGGGCGGCCCACAGCGGGGGCGTCCACCGGCCCATCGGCGGGCGGAACAGGGTCGGGGCGGTGCCGGTCACGTCAGTGACAGCCCGTTGACAGTCGCGCACCTCGCGGGCGGCGGCGGCGAAGTTGAACCAACTGGGCGGCGGGTGGTGGAAGGTGTGGTTGCCGACCGCGTGGCCGTCGGCGTGAATGCGGCGAACGACCTCGGCGTTCGGCGTCACCTTCTTGCCGACGACGAAGAAGGTGGCGGTGACGCCGTACTCGGCCAGCAGATCGAGCACGGCCGGGGTGTGCGTCTGGTGCGGGCCGTCGTCGAACGTGAGGCGGATGCCTGTAGCGGGGCGGGCCGGCCACCGCGGGCGGCGGGCGAAGCGGCGTGCGGGGGGCGATGGGGCGAGCGTTCCCACGGTGCGGCGGTGCGAATGGGGGACTTCGGAGTTATCGGCGGGGCGGGCCGGCCGGGCACAACGATTCCGCCCGCCGGTGCGAACCCGTGTCTCATGCTACAGTCCGTTTCAAGTCCCCGTCCCGAGGGTACGCCCGTGAGCGACCGCCGAGCCACCACCGGCACCGTCCGCTACAGCCCGACCATCCGCGGGGACAGCACCACCCGCCGCGACGGCGGCAGCACCGAGTGGTGGGTGATCCTCGACTGCGACCCGGAACTCGGACGGCTGCTGCGGCACTTCTACCAGCAGTCGCGGTTCCGTACGGTCACACCGCAGCCGCCGTTGTGGGGCACGCACGTCTCGGTCATCCGTGGGGAGGAGCCACCGGACAAGGCGAAGTGGAAGGCACGCAACGGGCTGTCGGTGCCAATGGAGTACGAGTTGACTGTGTGGGAAACGCGGGGCTACCTGTGGGTGCTGGTGTGGTGCCCGGCTGCGAACGACCTACGGACGGAACTGGGATTGCCCCCAGAACCGACGCCAACGATTCACCTGACGTTCGGGAATTTGCCGGGCGAGGTCGCATAGGGTGGGGCGCTCTCTCCGAGCGACATCGGCACCGACTCTCGGAGAGAGTCCCCACCCTATGAGTACATGCTCGCCCCGTCGGCCAGCTTGTTCGGCACGATCGGGCGGTCCTGCCAGTGACCTTGGTCGAGTTGGATCTGCACGAAGTCGCGGCGGACGAACTTGTACCGCTCCGTCACCGCCCCGCCGTCCTCCACCTTGACGTACAACCCCTCCATCAACCCCGACGGGTCGGTCTGCTGGAGCGTGGTGTCCACGTCCCAGCCCAGGTCGGCGGTGCTCGTCGCCAGAGTGGCCATCGCCGTCGGCGTGATGAAGTGCGACCGCGTGACCATCCCCCGCACCGCCGCCTCGCCCGGCCACTCGCCGCTGTAAAGCACCTTCACCGGCACGACCGGCACCCCGCGGAGCAACTCCGCCCGCCGCGGCGTGTCGAGGAACTCGCCGGTGATCGTGTCAAGGACGTCGAACTCCATCCAGTAGTGGGGCAGGGCGTCGTAGTACACCGTGTGCTTGGCGTACAGCCACTCGCCGTACACGACGTACCGGTCCGTCAGCGCGTCGAACAGCCGCTGCGAGATGGCGTTCGCCCACTGCTTGAACAGGTTGAACTGCCGCTCGCGTGGGCCGCCGAGCAGGTAGTGCCCGCGGCTTTGCAGCAGGAACTCGCCGTCGGCGGAGAAGCTCATCCCGCTGTTCGCGCCGTCCATCTTCTCTTCGATGACGACGTGCCGGCCGGCGAGCGCGGACATCGGCACGGCGTCCAGGTCTTCGTCCCCCGGCTGCAATTTCGACCCGGCCAGGTGCTGCGTGCGGGGGTACTTGCGGATGGCGTTCATGACTGTGGCACCGCGAGTGTGATTGTGTTCCCGGACACCTCGAACATCGGCGCGGTTCGGCCCCTCTTGCCTGTGGCCCCACTTCCGGAGCCGAACGTATGGAGGGACACCCGCCATGAACACTCTGGTCCGGCTGGCCGATCTCGGCCGGCTCCACGCCCGCACGGCGTACCCGCTCATCCCCAGTTACCACCCGCCCGACCCGGACACCGGCGACCTGGGCGACGTGATGACCAAGCCGGCCGGCGACGTGATCGCCACCGAACTGCTCGACGGGGTGACGTGCCGGGTGGTGCTGTTCGCCGACGGGTCGTACCTGATCGGCAACCCCCTGCGGTGGCTGTACGCCAGCGGGGACGTGGTCGGCGACGCCGCCCACGGGATGGTGACCGCGGTTCGCCCGCTCGCTGCGAAGCTGAGCGCGGCCGCGGGCGTGGAGCCGGATACGGTGCTGGTGGTGTACGGCGAACTGTTCGGAGGGAAGACCCCCGCCGCCGCCCGCTACACCGGCCGCAAAGAGGTCGGCTACCGGACCACCGACGTGGCCCGCCTGGCCCTGAACGATGAGGATTCGGAGGTGACGTTCCTCCCCGAAAAAGAACTGCTGGCGTTCGCGTCCGAGCACGGGTTGCAGCTCGTGCCTCGCGTCGCCCGGTTCCCCGCCCGAGACCTGCCCACCAAGCCGAGTGGCGTCCTCACGCTGATGGAGGAACTGCTGCCGGGCAGCCGCTGCCGCCTGGACGCCGACGCCGACGACAATCCGGCCGGGCTGATCGTCCGCAGTCCGGACCGCAGTTGGGCGGCGGCCCTGCGGTTCGACGACTACCGGCGGGCGAAGAAGCGGAAGCGGAAGTGACGCGGTCCCCCCGTTCCGTCGGTGGGCGAGAGAGGGGATCGAGTGCAAAGAAAAACCCCACCGGACAATGGCATGCGCCGCTGTTCGGTGGGGCCGGAACAGAGAAGAGGCAGACTTCGAGGGGCATGATGTCAGTTCACGGGGGAACTGTCAACGCCACTTCGGGAAAACCGGCCGCCCGGCGCAACCGACTGCCCCGGCCGTGGTTGCGGTCTCATTTCCACACCGATTCGGGCTGTTCGTATCATCGGTTCATGGCCGACAAACCGCGAAACGCCCTGCTAGACTGGCTCGTGTACGCCACCGTGCGGACGGCCGTGTGCGTCATCCAGGCGATGCCGGATGGTGTCGCCCGCGGGTTCGCCGACCTCCTCGCGGCGGTGGCCTACCGGGTGGACAAGCGACACCGCAAGGTGGCGACCGAGAACCTCACCTTCGCGTTCCCCGAGAAGACCCCCGCCGAGATCACGCAACTGGTGAAGGGGTGCTACCGCCACTTCGCCGAACTGGTGGTCGAGATCGCCGTGCTGCCGAAGAAGCTGCGGGTGGAGAACTGGCGGCGGTACGCCTCGCTCGTCGGGGGAGACAAGATCCTGAAGGCGTTGCTCGAAGACCGCCCGGTGCTCATCGTGACGGCCCACTTCGGCAACTGGGAGATGGCCGGCTTCGCCCTCGGGCTGGTCGGGTTCCGCACCCACGCCATCGCCCGGACGCTCGACAACCCGCACCTGGAACGCTTCTTCAGACACTTCCGCCAGCGGACCGGGCAGACCATTCTGGACAAGAACGACGACTACGAGCGGATCGTGAGCACCCTGCAAGCCGGCGGGAAGGTGGCCACCCTCGGCGACCAGGACGCCGGCAGCAAGGGGGTGTTCGTCAACTTCTTCAACCGGCCGGCGTCGGCGCACAAGGCGGTGGCACTGCTCGCCATGCAGTACGACGCGGTGATGCTGGTGGTGGGTACCCCGCGGGTGCGGGGCGGGGAGCGGTGGCACTACCACATCGTGTGCGAAGACGTGATCGACCCCCGCGATTATGCGAGCCAGGGGAACGCAGTGAAGCTCATTACACAGCGGTACCACGACTCGCTCGCGGCGATGATCCGCCGCCACCCGGAGCAATACTTCTGGCTACATCGGAGATGGAAGAGCCAGCCGAAGAAATAGGGTGGCCCGCTCTCACCGAGAGCGGGAATCAACACCCGCTCTCGGCGAGAGCGGGCCACCTTAACCGAACCCCGCCCACCTCTCGCGTGTCCCTTCGGGTGCCGTTCGGCATTGCCGGGCGTCGCTCCCCCTGGTGTCGCTCGTTGTGCGAAAAGACCGCAGTCGCGGTTGGGAGGGCGAACCCGGCTCACCCGTTGAACGCTCGGGGCGTTCGGGAGACTGGTGTTCCAGTGAAGAAGGTTCACGTCAACGTCGGCACCATCGGCCACATCGACCACGGCAAGAC
>CAYMHO010000164.1:0-7300 GCA_964390195.1 uncultured Fimbriiglobus sp.
CAGCGGTCTCCAAAACCGCAGGTTTCAGGTTCGATTCCTGACGCACCTGCTCGCCGTTCGGCGCCGAGGCGGGGTGATGGCACCCCGCCGACCACAACCCGCCCCGCCCGGCCGGCCCCAGCCGCCGGAAAGACGGTCGGCCCGGTCCGGCCGTCTTGGTGTTTTCTGGCTAGTGCTTAGTCCTCAGTCCTTGGTGCTCAGTTGTCCGCCCCGTCTGTCGTTGACGGCGACTCCGACGACGAACGGCGAGCCGAGGACTTGAAACGAAGGACTAAGAACTAAGGACTAAGGACTGAGCACTAAGGACGAATCCCAGATGTCCACCGCCGCCGCCGAACCCGCCCCGCCGGTCCAGACCTCCGCCGGGTCGGCCCCCTCCCTGCTCCTCGGCTCGATCCTCGGGTCGGTGGTCATCCTGGCCGGGTTCGTGGCCGGCGGGTACGCCGCCGCGGCCGTGCCCGACACCATCGCCTACGCCGAGTTCGCCCGCATCGCCGTCTACCTGCTGGTGGTCGGGGTGGGGGTGGTTGGCGGGGGCGTGCTCGCCCGCATGAACCCGGCCCGCGGGGTGAGCGGTGGGGTCATCCTGACCGTCACCATCGCCGTCGCCACCGCGTTCGTCGCCGCCGCCTTCTACTCCGCCTTCACCGAGGGGTGGGTGGGCGGGGTGCTGGTCGGCCTGACCGTCGCCGGCGGGCTGTTCGGCATCTACCGCGTCCTCACCTCGGCCCAGGGCCGCGGCTGGTGCTACGCCCTGGAAGACCAGGGGTGGGCCAGCTTCCACAGCCACAAGCGGAGCCAGGGGCAGCTCGTCCGCCGCCTCACCCTGGCCGCCATTCTGGTGCTCGGCGGCACCGGCGCGTACTCCCTCTGGCACGCCAAGCCGTTCGTCCCCAAGCGGCCGGTCGTCAGCGCCGACGCCAAGACGCAGGAGGCCGCCACCCAGCAGCAGACCGAGCAGAAGGTGCCCCCGGCCTTCCACTACCACGTGCCGTTCACCGAGGTGGTGGACGCCGGCGGGTACCCGCTGAAGGCGAACGGCCAGGCGAAGACCAGCCTGGAGGTGGAGGCCGCGCTGAAGAAGTACCGCCCGCTCGGCAAGGACGACCCGGCCCTGGCCGAGGCGGCGGTGGTGGTCACCCCGGCCGACGCGACCGGCGACCGGGTGACGGCGTTCGTGCAGATGATGAAGGGGGCGGACGGGAAGACGCCGGGCGTCACCGACGACCTGAAGCAGGGCCTGCGGGAGGCCGTCCAGTCGGCCACCGGCCTGCCCGCCGAGAACGTCACCCTGACGGTCGTGGACGCGGTCATGAAGTCCCCCCGCAGCGGGGTGGTGAACCGCCGCTACTACCACGAGCTGCTGGCCAACCGCGAGGCGAACGCCGACGCCACCGCCCTCCTCCCGCTGGTGCCGGCGGCCAACTTCACCTTCCCCCTGCTCCTCCTGCTGGTCACCCTGTGGGGGGCGTGGCGGGCGGTGAACGTGCCCCTGTTCGGCGACTTCCTGATCGCCACCGAAGCCGAGATGAACAAGGTGTCGTGGACCACCCGCAAGCGGCTGGTGCAGGACACCATCGTGGTGCTCGTCTTCCTCGCCCTGCTCACCGTCTTCCTGCTCGTCATCGACCTGTTCTGGAGCTGGCTGCTCAGCCTCGAGTTCATCGGCGTGCTGCCGCCGAAGAAGCCCGGCGAGGAGGGCGGTCTCACCCCCGGCGGCAACCTGAAGTGGTAACGGACGCCCCGCCTGGTGAACCGGCGGCGTGAGCCGCTCGGGTCCACGCCACCCAGGCGGCTCATGCCGCCGGTTCACCGTGCCGCACACACCGCAAGAGTCCGCACCCATGAGCGACGAACCCGCCGCCGACACCACCCCAGTTGAACCCGCCGAACCGGCCGCCGAGGCCGTCGCGGTGGAGGCGCCCGCCGCCGTCGCCGAGCCGGAAGGGGCTGACGCCGACTCCCCGGCCGACGCCGCGGCGGACGCCGAACAGGCCGCCCCGCCCCCCGAGCCGAGCAAGAAGAAGTGGTATGTGGTGAAGGTGGCCAGCGGCCGCGAGGAGTCGATCAAGGCGGCCATCGAGCGGATGGTGAAGATCGAAGGGCTGGAACAGTTCTTCGGCCAGATCGTCATCCCGGTCGAGCGGATCACCGAGGTGAAGAAGGTGACCGAGACGAAGAACGGGCAGAAGGTGACGAAAGAGAAGCGGGTGGTGAAGGCGAAGAAGAAGTTCCCCGGCTACCTGATGGCCGAGGTGGAGTGGACGCCCGACCTGCAAGCCCTCTTCCGCGACACCTCCGGGGTGGGCGACTTCGTCGGCAGCACCGGGCCGGGCAAGGAACCCGCCCCGATGTCCGAGCGGGACGTGCAGTCGATGCTGTACGGCATGCTGCCGGACGACAAGAAGGGCGACTTCAAGCCGGCGAAGCCGGACAAGATCAAACTGGATTACGAGGTGGGCGACAAGGTCCGCATCCGCGAGGGGGCGTTCGCCAACTTCGAGGGCGAGGTGACCACCATCCAACTGCCGAAGGAAGCGGGCGAGACGCCGAAGGTGACGGTCAAGGTGATGGTGCTCGGCCGCCAGACCCCGCTCGAACTGGAGTACTGGCAAGTCGATAAGGTGTGAGTCGATTTGGAACCGGGAACGCAGTGACCGGGTGGGAACCAACCCGCCCGGTCACTGCGTTCCCGGTTCCCGCTTTTTCACACTTTTCATGTCCACCTCCGGCCGCCGATTGCAATACCTTGTGTGCCAGCCTCTCCCGGCCCCTGCCCGGCCGCCTTCACTACCCCGTTGGCGGTCCGGGCGTGCGGGCCGACACCGGGCGGCCAAAGTAGTAGGCACACTCCGTGTGCCGTGTGGTGAGACGGCACACGGAGTGTGCCTACTACTTTCCGCCGTTCGGTCAGAAGTCCGGCTGGACCGCCAGCCCGTCGGAAATGGTGGCGGTGAACGGGTAGGTGGTCATGTTGACGCTCGTCTTCACCACGTGGACCGACCCGTCCAGGAACAGGAAGTTCACCCCGGCCGGGTGGGCGGCGCTGAAGTCCTCGGCCACCCCGGCGGCGGCGCTCGGCGGGTGCTGGCGGCAGGCGTGCCCGAGCACCATCGCCGCCGGCAGGTTGGTCGGGATGCCGCCGTAATTCGCCTGGTCGTTCGCGCTCGCCCACGTCGCACCGGGGATCACCCCCGCCCAGCTCGCCAGCGTGTTCTTCGCGCTCTTCTCCCCGACCGCGATGGTGTTGCTCGTCCCGTCGGTCACGTCCGCGATGCGGCTGCGGCTGTTGCGGAAGAACAACCCCCGCCCGCTGATGCCGTCGATGGTCAGGTGGGTGGTCAGCACCGCCGGGGATTCCCCGAGGAACGGCGTGTTCCCGTAGCAGGCGACGTAGTTCGACCGCCCGAGGGGGCCGGTCAGCCCGCCGGCGTTCACGAAGTCGGCCGGGCGGATGGGGTCCTGTCGCGGGTCGGACGGGCACCGCAGGAACTTGATGTCGGTGCCGACGGCGGCGGCGTTCTGCGGGGCGGTCAGCGGCAGGTCGAACCGAATGACGCGGTGCAAGTTTTCTTGTTCGAGGTCGGGAAGCAGGTGGGCGGCCCAGCCCCACCCTGGCCCGGTGCCGTCCGTGTTGGTCGCGTTGGCGGTGTAGCCGGGCGGGAACTGGCCGTGCCGGTCGTGGTGGTTGTGCAGGGCGAGGCCGAGCTGCTTCAGGTTGTTGGTACAACTGATCCGGGCGGCGGCCTCCCGCACTTTCTGGACAGCCGGAAGGAGTAGCCCGATGAGGACGGCGATGATGGCGATGACGACGAGCAGTTCGATCAGCGTGAAACCCCTTCGAGACAGGGGGAATGACCGTGTTCGCATCGTCTAGCCTCGTGAATTAGTCAAGACTAATAAGGCGATTCACTGAGACTATCAGACCGGGAACTGTTGTCAACGGGCTGGGTGATGATCTTTGGGGAGTCAGAAGACCTCACCCCCCGGCCCCCTCTCCGAAGCGGAGAGGGGGCCGGGGGGTGAGGTCTCCACTGGATCCGCCGAACCACCCCTTCACCCGGCGTATCCTGTCTCCCATCCCCGCGGAGGCCCGAGCCATGAGCACCCTTCAGCGGCTGACCGACCGCGGGCTGGTGAAGCCGCCACGCTGGCTGCCGGCGAACGTGCAGTACGAGACCGTCATGGGGTCGCTCGCCTACGGGGTGTCGTCGGACGCGAGCGACTTCGACGTGTACGGGTGGGCCATCCCGCCGAAGGACGACGTGTTCCCGCACCTGCGGGGCGAGATCCTCGGGTTCGGCAAGCAGCACAAGCGGTTCGAGCAGTTCCAGGAGCACCACGTCCGCGACCCGGACGCGCTGTCCGGCGCCGGCCGCACCTACGACCTGACCGTGTTCGGCATCGTCAAGCTGTTCTCTCTGGCGATGGACAACAACCCGAACGTGATCGACAGCCTGTTCACCCCGGCCGACTGCGTGCTGCACAGCACGCGGGTGGGCAACCTGGTGCGGGAGAACCGCCGGCTGTTCTTGCACCGCGGGGCGTGGCCGAAGTTCAAGGGGTACGCCTACTCGCAGTTGCACAAGATCGCCATCAAGCAGCCGACCGGGAAGCGAGTGGGGTTGGTCGAACAACACGGGTACGACGTGAAGTTCGCGTACCACGTCGTGCGGCTGCTGGGCGAGTGCGAGCAAATTCTGGTGGAAGGGGACATCGACCTGCGGCGGGACGCCGAGCGGCTGAAGGCCATCCGCCGGGGCGAGTGGACAGAGGAGCGGTTGCGGCAGTGGGCGGCGGAGAAGGAGGCCGACCTGGAGCGGGCCTACGCCGCGAGCAAGCTGTCGGCCGCCCCGGACGAGGCCGCCATCCGGGCGCTCCTGATGAACTGTCTGGAGGAGCACTACGGCAACCTGTCCGACGCGGTGGTCCAACCCGACCGTGCGGTCGCCGCCCTGCGGGCGGTGCAGGCCGAACTCGACAAGGTGCGGGAGCTGTTGTGAGACGCCGCGCGTCACTCCGGCCGTGCCGGTCGGGGCGTGGCGAATCCTGAGAGGCGGATGAGACTTGCGGCGAGGGGCGCTGACAGCCCGGCGGGGTTCAAGCTATCATCGTTACGTCAAGGGTTGAGCGCCCTTCGCCCGAGGTCAAACCATGCTCCGGTTCCGTTGGAAGCGGCTGATCATCCCCGCCGTGTTGGGTGGCGTCCTCCTGTTCTCCGCCGGGGACACCCTAGGCCAGCGGGGCGGGTTCGGCGGCGGCGGCCCCGGCGGTGGGGGCGGGCCGGGTGGTGGCGGCGGTGGGTTCCCCGGTGGGGGAGGCGGCCCCGGCGGGTTCGGCGGGGGCGGGCCGGGTGGCGGCGGGATGAGCAGGGGCGGTGGGTTCAGCTCCGACTCCAGCTTCGACCGACTGCTCCAGTCTTACGGCGGGAGCGGTGACACCCTCGACTACTCGAAAGTGCCGCCCGAGACGCGGCAGCGGAACGACCGCTTCGCCCAGATGACCGGCAGCCCGCCGATGCCCACCAGCGGCAGCATCTCGCGGGCGGACTTCAAGGTGGACTTCGACAAGCGGATGGCGACGCTGCAACAGGGCCGCGGGATGGGTGGGGCGCCCGGCGGGGCCGCCCCCGCGCCCGGCGGGGCCGCCCCCGCGCCCGGCGGGGTGATGGTGATCGGCCCCGGCGGCACCACCGACGGCAAGACGACGATGACCATGAGTACCGCCCCCGGCGGCGGGATGACCGTGACCCCGGGCGGTCCCGGCGGTCCCGGCGGCGGCTGGGGTGGTCGCGGCGGTGGTGGCGGGGACGACGCGGACAGCCGGTTCCGTGACATGGACAAGAACCAGGACGGGAAGCTGAGCCGCGAGGAGGCCCAGGCGTCCCGCCGCCTGAGTCCGCAGTTCGACCAGTTCGACACCAGCAAAGACGGCTCCATCGACCTGAACGAGTACCGGGCGTACTACGCGTCGGCCACCGGCGGCGGCGGCGGGTGGAACGGCGGCGGCCAGGGTGGTCCGGGTGGCCCCGGCGGCGGGTGGGGCGGCCAGGACCAGCGGGCCAAGATGGAAGAGGTGGAGGAGCCGAAGCCGAACGTGTTCCGCTACGGCCACCTGCCGCTGAACCTGCCCAAATACTTCACCGACGCCGACTTCGACCGCGACGGGCAGATCGGCCTGTACGAGTGGGTGAAGTACTGGGACTCCACCGACGAGAAGAAGATCGCCGAGTTCAAGGCGTTCGACACGAACGGCGACGGCCTGATGACCGCCGAAGAGTACATGCGGGTGAACAAGATCCCCCTGACCGCCCCGGTGTCCGTCAGCCCCGGCAGCCCCGGCCGCGGTGGCCCGCCGTCCTACGGTGCCCCCGCCCCGCCGGCCCCGGTCCAACCGACCGAAGGCGTACCCCCGCCGACCGACGGTGGGAAGAAGGACGAGAAGTCCCGCGACAGCGGGAGTAAGGACCAGAAGAAAGAGGAGAAGCGCGAGTACCGCCCGAGCGGCGACTCGAAGCAGGGCGACACCCGGTCCGCCCCCGGCGGTCCGGGGGGTGGTGGCCCCGGCGGCAGCCGGTTCGGCCGCCCGCCGAGCACCGACGGGGGCGGCGGTGCCGCCCCGGGTGGCGGCAACCCGTTCAACCCGAGCGGCCGTGGCCCCGGCAAGTGACGTGAGCAGATCGGAGGCCCGACCGTGAGGGCGGGCGCCAGAAGGTTCTGGCGCCCGCCCTCACGGTCGGGCCTCCGGTCATTTCCCACCCACCTCCGCCCAGCGTGCCCGCACCTGCTCCGGGCTGGCCGTGCCCGTCACGCCGATCTGCCGAATGGTGATCGACGCCACCAAGTTGCCGAACGCGGCCGCCTCCTCCGGCGAACAGCCGGCGGTCATCGCGCACGCCATCGCCGCGCTGCAACTGTCCCCCGCCCCGCAGACGTCGATCGGCCCGGCCACCGGGTACGCGTCGACAACGGTTCCCTCTCCACCAGCGGTCACGAGAATTCCGGCCTCTCCCCGTGTCGCGAACACCGTTCGGCCGGTCACCCGTGACAACTTCGCAGCCGCTTCCCGCTCCATCCAGAGCACATGATCGTAGGTCACATCCGCGGCGGCGTCGTCCAGTTCGGCGGCGTTCGGCTTCACGCACACGTTGCGGAACAGGCCGATCCGCTCGCGGCTGTCGGCCAGTACGAATTTGGCCGGGTCGCGTGCCCCAAGCTCCGCCAGCCTCTCCCGCACCGCCGCGGTGATGACCCCGCAGTTGTCCTCTCTCACCTGATCCAACACCAGCAGGGCGTCGACC
>CAYMHO010000164.1:7310-11998 GCA_964390195.1 uncultured Fimbriiglobus sp.
TCTTGATGTCGAGGCGGTTCAACTCCCGCACCACCCCGGCCTCGTTCAGCATCGGCTTGTTGTAACTCGGCGTCCGCCGCGCCGCTGACACCACGATGTCACTCGTCTCCACCGCCGGCATCGCCCCCAGCACCCGCCGCAGTTCGTACCCCTCGCCGTCGTCGCCGATGACCGTGACCGGGTGAATCCGCCCGACGCCCAGTGCCACCAGGTTGTTCAGCACCGTGCCGAGCGCACCGGGGTAGCACCGCACGCCCGTCACCTGGTATGCCGTCAGCCCGGTCTCCACCGACGGCTCGTTCAGCCCCGCGTCGATGTCGAAGTACCGGTCGAGGAACAGGTCCCCGACCAGCCCGACGGTGCGGTGCGGGACGGCCGTCAGGATGCGATCAATCGCGGCGGTGGTGAGCATGTTCGGGAGTATACACGCCGGGTCGGCGGTCGATAACAATGTCCGTGTCGGTCCCTCCCCCCGAGCACTTTCATGTCCCCGCCCGATCGCCGCTCGTTCCTCGCCGCCGCCGGCGGGCTGGCCGCCCTGCTCGCCCGCCCCACCGTCCTCCTCGGCCAGTCGTCGGCCCCGTTCAAGCCCGACACCCTGTTCCTCACCTGGCACACCGACCCGACCACCACGATGGTCATCCAGTGGGTGAGCGACGAACCGGACGACTCCGGCCCGGTGGTGAAGTACCACGAGTTCTTCAGCTTCGGGCCGGCCGTCACCGTCACCACCAGTGTCCGCCCGTTCCCGCTCAGCCCCGGCATGACCGTCTTCCGCGCCGAACTCACCGGCCTGCGTCCCGGCACCGAGTACGCCTTCCGCATCGACGACCGCTCGCCGACGTACCGCTTCCGCACCATGCCGAAGAAGGCCACCGACGGCTTCACGTTCGTCTCGGGCGGTGACTGTGGGGTGAACGAGCACGTGGTGAACAACAACAAAGTCGCGGCCAAACAGGACCCGTACTTCGCCGTCATCGGCGGGGACCTCGCCTACGACAACGGCACCGACCCGAAGGCCACGCTCGGCTGGCTGCGGAACTACAGTTCCACCATGACCGACGGCAAGGGGCGGCTCATCCCGATGGTGGTGTGCGTGGGCAACCACGAGGTGAGGGGCGGGTACGGCAAGCCGCGGACCGACGCCCCGCTCTTCTTCGCCCTGTTCGACGGCCTGTTTCCTGAGACCAGCTACAAAGCCCTCGACTTCGGCGACTACCTGAGTCTGATCCTCCTCGACACCGGCCACGTGGCGAAGATCGACGGCGGCCAGACCGACTGGCTGGATAAAGCCCTGAAGGAGCGAACCGAGCGGCCGCACCTGATCGCGGTGCAACACGTGCCGTGCTACCCGTCGTTCCGCCCGGCGGACCTGGAAGGCGGGAAGGCGGGCACCGGCGATTTGCAGCGGAAGCACTGGGTGCCGCTGTACGAGCGGCACAGCGTGGACCTGGTGCTGGAGCACCACGACCACACGTTCAAGCGGACCCACCCGCTGCTCGGCGGGCGGGCGGACAAGCGGGGGGTGCTGTATTTGGGAGACGGCAGCTGGGGGAAGCTGCGGAGCGCCGCGAAGGCGGAGGGGCGGGACTACATCGCGACAGCCAACACGACGTACCACCTGACGGTTCACCGGCTGGAGGGGGAGGAGCGGTTCCACATGGCGGTGGACGAGACGGGCAAGATCGTGGACGTCTGCCGCACCGCCAAAAAGCGGGGGCACACGTGAAATACACTCCTCCACATTACTTGCTATGGTAACACGGCACTGTTCTCCTCACAGGTGTGCCGATGTCTGCGTTGATGCTCGGTGGATCGCTGGCCGTCGCACTCGGCGCAGCGATCGGCAAATTCCTGCTCAAACACTACCTAGGAGAACTCGCCGCCGCTGCCGGCGGAGCAGTACTCGACCTGAGTAAAGACGCTCTCAAAGACAAAATGAAGGACGCTCGGGCCAAGGCCAAAGCCGAGCGAGAGTACGCTCAGGTCGGCGACGATGTGGTCAAGCAGATTGAAGCTGACCTCCATGCCACGGCCATGGGCATGGACGAACCGCGGCCGGATGTAAACAAGGTGGCCGGGCGGTTCGAGAGCATCCTATCGGGGAAACTGGCCGCCACGTTTGTCGTCCGCAACCATATCGACCCGCAGAAGCTCACCGAAGCCCTCCGAACCGCCGTGGTGCCAGGCGCGGCTCCACTAACGCCCGCCGAGCAAAACCTGTTCGACCGTACCGCCAATCAGGTTGCTCTCTACTTGTATAGGGCTGCATCGAAGTTGCCCCTGTTCGACGCCGCCCGTGAAGCGGAGAGTGTCGCCGCCCTCTCACAGTTGGCGGGTGAAGTGCCGGAAGTGTTGGAAGA
Organism: uncultured Fimbriiglobus sp.; assembly: GCA_964390195.1. Taxonomy (GTDB): domain Bacteria; phylum Planctomycetota; class Planctomycetia; order Gemmatales; family Gemmataceae; genus JALHQU01. Next base: position 9,674 of record CAYMHO010000164.1, read on the forward strand.
CGTGCGGCAGATTCATGCCCAAGTGGTGGCCCACCCGCTCACGACCGAAATCGAGTTCGAGACCAGCTATCGCAATGCGGTTATTGCCGAGTTGGACAAGGTAGAACTGTTCGGCGTTGACCTCCCGCAAGAACTCCACGAGGCACGACTGACCGACGCCTATGTGACGCTCCGACTGCGTGCCGGTGAGGAGGCCGAAGACGAAGAATCGAACGGCAAGGACGAGGACGAAGCCGGTCCGACGACCCTTTCGGCAGAGGAGGCGTTCGAGAACCTTCGGCCGGGAGCTGGCCGCTTGCTCATCCGCGGTGGGGCCGGGTGTGGCAAGACGACGCTCGTGCGGTGGGCGGCGATCCAGGCGGCACGGGGCACCAGTCCCGAACGCCGGATTCGACCGGAGTTTGAGAGATTACCAGACGGCGAGGTTCGCATCCTACACGAAAGCGAACAGAATGAATTCTCCGCAGACTGGCGGAGGCGGATGCCCTTCGTGCTCACGCTCCGCAACTGTTCGGCAGACGGCAACCTGCCCAAACCCGAAGACTTCCCCGCCCAGATCGTGAGGGAAATCGGCAACCCGCCTCAAGAGTGGGTTCAAGGGTTGCTCAAAAAGGGGCAGGCCTTCATCTTGATCGACGGCATCGACGAGGTGAAGCAACTCAACCATAAGGACTTGTTCGCTAGCGTGAAGCGGCTCTGCGACGCGTTCCCGAACAACTACTTCATCCTCACCACCCGCCCTGACGCGGTAAAAGACGTGCGGTTTGAAGACCTCGACTTCACACCGGCGGAGGTTGAACCCCTTGAAGACCACGACCGTGAACTCTTCATCCGCCACTGGTTCGACGCTGTCTCTTCCAAGTTGAAATACACTCCGCATCAGACTCAAGAACTTCGCGACGAAGCGACCGCCCTCACTGGCCATATCGGTCAAACGCCTTGGCTGGCGCAACTGGCGACCACCCCGCTCTACTGTGCCATGACCTGTGCCCTCTATCGGGCGAGGCGTGGCACGCTGCCACAGGGGTTGCTGTCTATGTGCGAAACTCTGTGCGAGATGATGGTGGACCGCCGTGACCGCGAACGGAAAGGGTTGCAGCAATCCTTTCCTCCCGCTTATCGCGACCTCGACTACCAACAGAAGAAGCTGATCCTGCGGCGGTTGGCGTATTTTTTCGTTTCGGCGGGGAAGTCGGCCGTCCCGGTGGACGACGCGAAGGCTCAGGTGGGTAAGGGACTCGCCGGCATGGTGCAGCGCTCGGCCGCGGACGCTGATGAAGTTTATCAGTGCCTACTCACCCGGAGCGGGATGCTCCGCAACGCTGCACCCGCCAGCAAAGATCATCCGCCGACGGTGCAGTTCATTCACAACACGTTCAAGGAGTTTTTGGCCGGCGAACAGCTCGCGGAAGAGGGCAACGCCGATTTTCTGGTGAACCACTTGACCGACGAGGTTTGGCGCAAAGTGGGACTGTTCGCGATCACCCCGAAGGCGGGAGGTGCGAGATATCAGAACGCCGTTCTGAAGGCGATCCTGAAACAGATTCCGGAACCCCTCTCGAAGGACAGGAAAAGGAGAGGGATGACCGACGTGGACGTGGCCAACACCCCCCGCGGTCGCGCGATCTACGCCTACCGTCTCGGCATGCTCGGCAACGAGTGGGAGACGGAGGTGAAAGACCGACTCGGCCGATTGGTGAAGGAACTCTTCCCTCCGAAGAGCGTAACTGAAGCGGAGTGGCTCGCCAGTGCGGGGAATGAGGCCATATCAGGGCTATCCGTCCCTCTCAATAGCAACGCCTACGTCGTTGCTGCATGTGCGAGAGCATTGCGACTAATTAATACTAAGGAATCGCATGAGGCGCTTCGGAGATACAGGCGTGATTATAGATTTAATGTTATAATAGAGTTGGCGAAAGTGTTTGATCCAAGTGAATGCGATGTCCTTCAATATCACCCCAATACTCGCAACGGCCAGATTGCTTGGGCGTGGAGGCGTTATGTCAATAGTATTGGCGGGCTACCATTTGCGCCAGACATTCGGTCTTTAGATCTTAACTTGACTCAGGTGTCGGACCTATCCCCGTTATCGAAGTTAACCGCCCTCGTCACTTTGAAACTGCTCCACACTCGAGTCTTGGACGTGTCCCCGCTGGCCGGGCTGACCGCCCTCACTTCGCTCGGCCTCGGCGGCACGAAGGTGACGGACGTGTCCCCGCTGGCCGGGCTGACCGCCCTCACTTCGCTCGGCCTCGAGCGCACCGCGGTGTCGGACGTGTCCCCGCTGGCCGGGCTGACCGCCCTCACTTCGCTCGGCCTCGGCGG
>CAYMHO010000164.1:12098-15453 GCA_964390195.1 uncultured Fimbriiglobus sp.
CGGACGTGTCCCCGCTGGCCGGGCTGACCGCCCTCACTTCGCTCGGCCTCGGCGGCACGAAGGTGACGGACGTGTCCCCGCTGGCCGGGCTGACCGCATTGCGAACGCTGGATCTTCAGGATACCACGGTGTCGGACGTATCCCCGCTGGACGGGTTGACCGGTTTGCAGACACTGAACCTCCGAGGCGCCAATGTGTCGTCTGAGCAGATTGATGCATTGAAACGGGCCAACCCGCAGTTGATGATTCAGGGACGTTGACCCCTGGCGAACTCGCTGCGGTCAGTCAGGGAATGGGTTGAGCGGCACTTTCGGCAGGGAGTTGCGGAACCGCTCGTTCTCGTCGTCCTCTTTCGTTCGCCGGCGGAAGCGGTACGGGTCGTTGCTGGTGCCGCGGCCGGTTCGCACCAGCAGCTTGCGGGCGTGGGCGGCGTGCAGCCACGAGTACAACGTCACCCCGCTCGGCGGGTCGCCCCCGTCCGGCCAACCGGCCGCGATCTCCGCACACGTCATCGGTTCGCCGTGGTCACGCAACACCTGCTCCACTGTCGCCCAGTTCTCCGCGAACTGTCGGTCCCGCGGGTCGATCACCGTCCGGAACTCGCCGGTCGTCGCGTCCAACTCGTAGGCCAGTCGCTCCGGGGTTTCCGGCCGGCGGGAGCGGGCGAACAGCCGCCGTCGGTGGCCGTCGGTGTTCAGCCTCCCGTACCGACTCAGTTCCATCACCACGTCGGCGAAACCGGGTAACGCCCCCGACCCGCGGGCCGACTCGCCCTCCTCGGACGGCTTCTTCCGTGGGTGGTGCAAGAGCAGCACGGCCGTCCCGGCGGCGGTCAGGCGGCGGAGCGGGCGGAGGGCGTCGAGCAGGGCGGGGCCGTTCGACTCGCAGTGGCCGGGCAGGAAGTGGGCGAGCGGGTCGATGACGAACAGGTCGAGTTCGCCGGCGGCGCGGGCGTCGGTGGCGTCGTCGATCAGGTCGGACCATTCGGCGTGTGTGGGGCGGGCGGCGAACGGGTCGGGGAGGATCTCCACGTGTTCGCCGATGAGGTGGGCGGCGTCGCGGTCGTACCACTGGTCTTCGTCCTCCTCCGCCAGCACCCACGCCTTCGCCGGACAGGTGGGTCGGTCGAGGAACGGGGTGCCGGGGCCGAGTGCACGGAGGAGTCCGACAATGAGGGTGGTTTTTCCCGTCTTCCACTGGCTGGTGAGCAGGGTGACTGCCCCCGGCCGCAGGTAGCCGTGCCACAGCCAGTTCACTGGCCCGAGTGCGGTTTCTGGCCGCGGCCGGCCGAGCCGGATTCGTCGTAAGTGCTTGGTGCGCATGGGATGTTTAAGCTCCACGAAACGGTTTTTTGGTCCGGTGGGGGGAGGTGCTTAAACCGTCACCGTTCACGCACGCTACGCGGTGGAGGTGTTGGGAAGGGAGGTCGGTAGGCGGCGGTCAGGAGTCGCGGCTGCGGCCCCGCAGTTTGGCCAGCAGGTGCAGGATCTCGATGTACAGCCAGACGAGCGTGACCAGCAGGCCGAACCCGGCGTACCACTCCATGTACTTCGGGGCGCCCCGCTTCACCCCGGTTTCGATGAAGTCGAAGTGCAGCACCAGGTTGAACGCCGCCACCGCCACGGCGAAGATCGAGAACCCGATGCCGATGACGCCGGTGTCGTACAGGTACGGGATCTTGATGCCGAACAGGGCGAGCAGGGCGGTGACGCCGTAGACGAGCATCAGCCCGCCGGTCCCGGCCGAGATCATCAGCTTGACGTTCTCGGTCGGCTTGATGAACCCGGTCAGGTAGACCACCAGCAGTGCAACGAGGGCGCCGACGGTGAGGGCGGCCGCCTGGACCACCAGCCCGGCGTACTCGGCCTCGAAGAAGGTGCTGATGCCGCCGATCGCCCACCCCTCGCAGGCGGCGTACAGCGGGGCGGTGACGGCCGCCCACCGCGGCTTGGCACTGGTGACGATGGCGACGACGAGGGCGGCGAGCATGGCGGCGATGAGGGCGACGACGATCCACGTCGGACGCTCGCCCGTCGGCTTGTCAAGGAACTGCCACGTCTGCCACCCGCTGACGCACGCCACCGCCACCAGGACGGCGACCAGCACGCCGGTCTTGGTGATGGTGCCGGTCAGCGACATCAGGGTGTCAGTGGGTAGGGCGTGGCGGGTCTCCCGCTCGAACACCACGTCGCTCAGGGCCGGGTTGCTGGGCTTCAGTTGCATGTCAGGTCTCCGGACGGCACGGCGGTAGTGTACTCGCCGACGGGTCGGCGGCGGCGTAAGCTGTCCGCCGGTTCCCCTCCCCGTCGGGCCTTCCGCCATGCGAACCCTGCTTTCGGTACTCGCCATGACCGCCGCCGTCACCGCCGCCGATGCCGCCGACCTGAAACCGAAAGTCGGCCCGGCGTTCGAGGAGGAGGCGTTCGGCACGGCCCCCGAGATCAAAAACCCGAAGGACGCGTCCAAGCCGATCCGGCCGGAGTCGAAGATCGCCAAATTCACCCTGACTAACAAGGCGGGGAACTACGTCAGCATCATCACCCTGGGCGGCACGGTGACGAACCTGGTGGTGCCCGACAAGGACGGCAAGCTGGCCGACGTGGTGCTCGGGTTCGACACGATCGACGGCTACCTGAAGGACTCGCCGTACTTCGGGTGCATCACCGGGCGGGTGTGCAACCGCATCGCCAACGGCAAGTTCACCCTGGACGGGAAGGAGTACACCCTGCCGACGAACAACGGCAAGCACTCCCTGCACGGCGGCACCTACGGGCTGGACAAGATGGTGTGGAAGTCGTCGGCCAGCCTGGGGGCGGGCGGGCCGACGCTGAAGCTGACGTACACCAGCCCGGACGGGGCCGAGGGCTACCCCGGCAACCTGAGCTTCATCGTGCAGTACACCTGGACGGACGCGAACGAGCTGAAGATCGAGTACGCCGCCACCACCGACAAGGCGACGGTGGTGAACCTGACGAACCACAGCTACTTCAACCTGGCCGGGCACGCCAGCGGGAGCATCCTGGACCACGAGCTGCAGTTGGTGGCGGACAGGTACACGCCGACCGACGCCACCCTGGCGCCGACCGGCAAGATCGAGCCGGTGAAGGGCACCGCGTTCGACTTCACGACGGCGACGAAGATCGGTGCCCGCATCAAGGAGATCAAGGCCGACCCGGTGGGGTACGACCTGAACTACGTGCACGGGACGAAGCGGGAGGAGAAGGCGAAGGTGGTGGCGACGGTGACGGAGCCGAAGGGCGGGCGGACGCTGGAGGTGCAGACCACCGAGCCGGGGGTGCAGTTCTACAGCGGCAACTTCCTGGACGGGAAGGTGAAGGGGAAGGGCGGGGCGGTG
>CAYMHO010000165.1:0-1976 GCA_964390195.1 uncultured Fimbriiglobus sp.
CGGCCCCATGCCGAAGGCGAACCCCGTCACCTTGTCCGGGTCGTACCCGCCGTTCCGCAGCACCGTGGGGTGGACCATCCCGGCCCCGAGGATTTCCAGCCAGCCGGTGTCCTTCGTCAGGCGGTCGCGGTTCGGGTCGTCCGCCGGCCAGTCGATGTCCACCTCGATGCTCGGCTCGGTGAACGGGAAATAGCTGCTTCGGATGCGAATCTGCCGCTCCGGACCGAACATCCGCCGGGCGAAGGCCGTCAGCGTGCCCTTCAGGTCGGCCATCGTCACCCCCTCGCCGATCACCAGCCCTTCCACCTGGAAGAACTGGATTTCGCTCCGCGTGCTGATCGCCTCGTTCCGGTAGCACATGCCGGGCAGGATCACCCGCACCGGGTTCGGCGCCATCTCCCGCATGACGTGAATCTGGCCGGGGCTGGTGTGCGTGCGGAGCACGGTGCCCGGCGTGGTGGTGAAGAACGTGTCCCACATGTCGCGGGCCGGGTGGTGCGGCGGCATGTTGAGCAGTTCGAAGTTCAGTTCGTCCGACTCCACCTCGCGGGTGCGGTAAACCTGGAACCCGAGGTCGGCGAAGATGCCGTAGATCTCGCGGAGGATCTGCGTGGCCGGGTGCAACCGCCCGCGAACCGCCGGCCGACCGGGGAGCGTCACGTCGAGTTTGTCGTTCGCGAGGCTAGCGATCAGGGCGGCTTCTTTCGCCTTGTCCAACGCCGCGTTGTACGCCGACTCCAGCGCCACCTTCACCCGGTTCGCCTCCTGCCCGAACGCCGCCCGCAGTTCCTTTGGGGTGTCCTTCAGCTTGCCGAGCGCCGCTTTCATTAGCCCTTTGTCGCCGAAATACTTGGTGTTCCAGGCTCGCAGGTTGGCCTCATCGGCACACCCGGCAAGCTCCGCCAGGGCATCGGTTTCCAGCGTTTTCAGGTCGGCGGTCGTGTCGGACATTCCACGTCACTCCGGTCGGTCGATTCGTTTTAGCGAAGACACCGCCGGTCGGCTGAGGGGTTCGGGCTGACAGATTGATGAGATGGGTTGGCGGCCGGGACCACGTCCGCCGACCGGATCGAAGTCATGAGCGACCTCCGTGTGATTGCCGACCCGACCGTCTACCTGCTGAGCAAGCAGACGCTCCAGCAGGGCGAACTCGGCAGGTCTGCTGACGGGGTCGCCGACTGTCAGTTAGGCATCATTCGTGACAAAAGATCCGGTTTCCCCTGTAGGAGCACAGCATGGAAAACCGATGTCTGTCCTTACAGCGGACACCTTTTCAGCAACGCGTATATTCGCCTGGGAGTAGCACCATGGAAATCCTGATCGCTCTAGGAGTCGGCGTGTTCTGCGTCCTGCTGGACAAACTCGCAGATCAAGTGATTAACCGCTTCAAACGGAAACTTGATGGAGAAACCTCCGCTGGAACGGCCACCAACAGCGGGGAGGTCGTCTCTGCCAGGATCCGCGTTTCGGTTGATTCGCTGATCGTTCCCTGTGAAAAATGCCGAAATGCCGGGGTGACAGTTACCCCTGGGCCGGGACCATGTCCGCCGACCGGATCGAAGTCATGAGCGACCTCCGTGTGATTGCCGACCCGACCGTCTACCTGCTGAGCAAGCAGACGCTCCAGCAGGGCGAACTCGACCGCTTCTTGGCGGATCACGGCGTGACGTGGTCGTCGGATTCGACGGTCGCGTCGGAGGTGGTGACGGAGACGGCCGGGCGGGTCTGCTACATGAGCTACGCCAAACCGCGGCCGGGCGGGAACGCCGCGTATTTGGGGCACATCAAGGAAGTGGGCCACGGCTCGGTGTTCGAGCACGCTGTGTGGACGTTCCTGCTCACCGGTTTGAGTCGGTCGCTCACGCACGAACTGGTGCGGCACCGCGCGGGCTGGGCGTACTCGCAACTGAGCCAGCGGTACGTCGATGAGTCGGTGGCCGAGTACGTCGAGCCGGACATCATCGCAAACGACCCGG
>CAYMHO010000165.1:2076-15443 GCA_964390195.1 uncultured Fimbriiglobus sp.
GTCGATGAGTCGGTGGCCGAGTACGTCGAGCCGGACATCATCGCAAACGACCCGGAACTGCACGCCGTGTGGCACGAAGCAGTGTCGCACGCCCACGCCGCGTATGTGAAACTGGCCGAACTGCTGAACACCAAGCTGGCCGACCCCGCGGCGGCTGCCGCCGCGATGCTGCCACCCGCCGCCGACCGCACCACCCGCCGCAAGACCGCCCGCCAGGCCGCTCGAAGTGTCCTGCCGAACGCCACCGAGACGAAGATCACCGTGACGGCCAACGCCCGCGCCCTGCGGCACTTCTTGGAGCAACGCGGGAGCGTTCACGCCGAGCCGGAGATCCGGAAGTTGGCGAACGTGCTGTTGGAAGTGCTGGTGAAGGACTCTCCCAATTTGTTCGGCGATTACAAGCGTACCCCGCTACCCGACGGCACCTTCGAGATCACGACTGAGTTCCCGAAGGTGTGAGTGGGGTGCCGCCCGGCAGTCGGGACCTACTTCTTCTCCGCCTTGCCGGGGGTGTACTTCTTCAACTCCAGCGGGGTCGAAGCGGTCCCGCCGATGCTGTACTCCAACTTCACGATCCCCACCCCGTCGGCGATCCACCACTTGGTGCCGGCGATGTTGCAGTCGCCGACCACCAGTACGGCGTCGTAATCACCGGCCGGCACCGTCACCTTCTCCGTCCCCTTCAGGGTCAGCTTGCCCTTCACTTCGGACGCCTGGACCGACGTCTTCACCTCCCAACTCTCGTCGTCGGTCAGCCCGAACTTGATCAGCGGCATGGGCGGCTTGATCTCAGCGTCGTTAATGTGCGTGCGGAACACCCCGTCTTTGTCCACCCGGATGGTCTCGTGAGCCACCTCCTTGCCCCCCTGCTCGGTCACCAGCTTGGCCGACCGCACGCCGTCCTTCTCGGTCACGCCCTTCACCCGCACGGTCACCTCGGTGCCGCCCATCTGGTACTCCCAGGTGGCGCCGTCGGCCAACGGGTAGTAGTCGTTCAGCTTCGCCTTGATGGACTTGGGCACAGGGGCGGCGACGGCGACCGCGGCGGCGAACAGGAGAACGACAACGGCACGCATGTGGGGAACTCCGGGGTGCAGTTGAGGATACTCGGTTGGTGACCGTCAAACCATCTCCAGGCCGATCCGCCGCGTGCGGGCGGGGGGAACCTCCAACTCGCCGGTCACGCCGATCAACTCCTCGGTTCGCACGCGGCCGAACAGGGTGAACCCGCTCGCGTCGTCCACGTCCACCGTCACCGTGCGGCCGGTCAGACGCTCCGGGGCGTCGAACACGGTGATGTGGTCGGTCATCGTGCGGCCGGTCAGTTGGGGCACGGTGTCGGCGTCGTGGTGCGACCGCTGGTCCCGCTTGCTCCGCCCTTCCACCAGCACGCTCACGCTCTTCCCGATCCACTGGCGGTGGTCGGCCAGGCTGTTCGCGTTCTGCACCGCCAGCAGCTCGTTGTTCCGCCGCTTCTTCGTCTCCTCCGGCACGTCGTCCGGGTAGCGTTCGGCCGCCTTCGTGCCAGATCGTTCGCTGTACTTGAAGATGAAGCTGTTCTTGAACTTCGCCTCGGCCACCAGGTCCATCGTCTTCTGGAAGCTCTCGTCGGTCTCGCCGCAGAAGCCGACGATGAAGTCGCTGCTGATGGCCACGCCGGGCACCCGCTCGCGGCAGCGGTGCAGCATCTCGCGGTACTCGCCGACCGTGTACAGCCGCTTCATCCGCTTCAGCACCTCGTCGCACCCGCTCTGCACCGGAACATGCAGGTACTTCACCACCTTCGGGAGTTCCCGCACCGCGTCGAGCAGGTCGTTCGTCATGTCTTTCGGGAAGTTGGTGACGAACTTGATCCGCTCCAGGCCGTCCACCTCGTGCATCCGCGAGATGACGTCGCTCAGCCGCGTCCGTCGCCCATCGCCGTGGTCGAAGGCGTAGCTGTTCACCGTCTGTCCGATGAGCGTCACCTCTTTGCACCCCTGATCGACCAGGGTGCGGACCTCCTGCAGGAGGTGGTCCGGGTGGCGGCTCTGCTCCGGCCCACGGGTGCTCGGCACCACGCAGTAGGTGCAGAACTTGTCGCACCCGATCTGCACCCGCACGAACGCCTGGAACGGCGTGGGCCGCATTTCCGGGTCGCGGGCCGGGTCGTAGCTCTCGAAACTGGCTTCGACCTCGTGCCGGCTGGCGTCCTTGCGGCCGAGGCTGAGGGCGTACTGCGGCTGGCGGGTGTCCTGCACCGCCCGCACCAACTCGGGGATCTTCGCCAGTTGGCCGGTGCCGACCACCATGTCCACCAGGGGAACGCGCTGCCGCACCCCCTCGCCGTCCTTCTGGGCCATGCAGCCGATGACGCCGACCACCTTCGCCGGGTCGCGCCGCTTGTGCTGCATCACCCGCCCGACGGCCGAGTACGTCTTCTCCTCGGCCAACTCCCGCACCGAGCAGGTGTTGAACAGGATGACGTCCGCCTCGGCGGGGGAATCGGTCAGGCGGTACCCGTCCTTCTTGAGGGCGGCGATGACCAACTCGCTGTCCAGCACGTTCATCTGGCAGCCGACGGTTTCGATGTACACAGTCTTCATGGGTCGGGGGACCGTTGTGAATACGGGGCCGAGGGGGTGATTATACCCGCCTGAGCCGCGACCGTGTGGGCGGGCCGGTCTTGCCCCCGCCCGCCCGCCACGCTATACCCGCCGCCCGGTCCGTCGTGAGGTGGTGGATGCACGTTCGCCGCTGGATGATGCTCGTGTTCGCCCCGGTGGTGCTGACCGCCCTGCCGGCGTGCGTGACCAACGGCCCGCTACTGCCGCTCCGCCCGAAAGTGGAACCGTTCGTCCCCCCGCCGGTGAAGACCACCGCCGGCAAGGCCCGCCCGACCGCCGGCCAGTTCGCCAGTCTGAACGGCATGAAGCCGGGTGAGTCGGTCGCGTTGAACCCGGTGGTCGCGGAATCGCATCACCCGCTCGTTCCCATCGAAATCGAACCGCCGGCCGACGCCGTCCCGACCGTCAAGGGGCCTCCCGACCCGCTGCCGCCGCTGGACGCGGAGCCGATGACCCCGCTGGTGTTCGCCATCCGGGCGTTCCAGGACAACCAGCCGGACAAGGCGGTCGAACACCTGAAGGAGTACGACAAGGCGAATCAGGAACTGCTCCTGCAACTCATCCCGGCGGTGGTGCAGGCGTCGAAGGCGAACCTGGGCAAACCGGACGCGGACGAGGCGACCGCCCTGGCCAAGCAGTTCGAAGCGGCGGCCGCCACGGTGCTCAAGCGGACCGGGTTCGGCATTCGCAAAGCGGTGGTCTGTTTGGCCGTGGACGGGTTCGGCGTGTACACCCCCGTCACCGACCCGGCATCCCTCCGCCGCGGGTCGCTGTACTCGGTCTACCTGGAACTGGACAACGTGCCGTGCCTGCCGGACGTGCGGGCGGACGGGATGAAAGGGTTCCTCACCCGCCTGGAGTGCGAGATGCGGGTGACGGACGAGTTCGGGCAGACGGTCGAAATCCAGGACGTGAAGACGAAGACGGTCGGCCCGAAGAGCACCACCAGCAAGAGCGAGTTCACCCGCAGCCCGGTGCGAGACTACTTCCTGCCGGCGGTCCTCCAGACGCCCACCCGGCCGGGGGCGTACACCGTCACCTTCGAGATCCGAGACCCCCGCACCGGCCGCAGCGTGAGCAAACCGATTTCGTTCCGGGTGCAGTAACAGTTCCGGGTTTCGAGTTCCGGATTCCGGGTTGAAAGCCAATCGCCCTGATCCCCGTTAGCAGCGTCGTAAACTGCCAACTCGGAACTCGGAACCCGGAACTTCAATGATCACCTTCCACCCCGGCACCGTCACCCGCGAGGAGCGGCAGAAGGCTCTCAACCAGCAGGGGGCGACGGTGTGGTTCACCGGCCTGAGCGGGTCGGGCAAAAGTACCGTGGCGGTGGCCGTCGAGCAGGTGCTGGTTCGGCGGGGGCACGCGGCGTACGTGCTGGACGGGGACAACATCCGTTTCGGGCTGAACGCCGGGCCGAAAATTCTGGCCGACACCCGCGGGTACTCGGCGGAGCAGGCCGCACGATTCGGGCTCGGGTTCACCGCCGCCGACCGCGAGGAGAATGTCCGCCGCATCGGCGAGGTGGCCAAACTGTTCGCCGACGCCGGGCTGATCGTACTCGCCAGCTTCGTCAGCCCGTACCGCAAGGACCGCGACGCCGTCCGTGCGACCCACGAGGCCGACCGAACCGGCCCGCTGCCGTTCATCGAGGTCCACGTCGCCACCCCGATCGAGGCGTGCGAGCGGCGAGACCCGAAGGGGCTGTACAAGCAGGCCCGCGAGGCGGTGGCGGCCGGGAGGGGGATGAACTTCACCGGCGTCGATGACCCTTACGAAGCCCCGGTGAACCCGGACCTGACGCTGAACATGGCGACACAGACGGTGGAGGACGGCGTGGCCGCGGTGCTCCGGTTGCTCGCCCTGCGGGGGGTCGTCCGCGGGTGAGCGGGTGCGCTTTTCTGCACTCACGCTTGTCGGCCTGCCGCGTACGAGACTTGAGCCGTTCCCTTCGCGTGGGGGAGAAATCTTGTGCCGGTCGGGCGGGATACGCCGACTGCGCCGACTTTGCGGGCGGACTTTTGCCTGCATTTTCAGGCCATCCGTCAACGCGCGGAAAGTTGCCCATTTCCCCGCGCCCCGCGCACCCCACCCATCCGGAGCAACCGGGCTGGGATGGGGCCGATTCCGACACATTCCGTCAACATCCCCTTCAGTCCGTGTTGACCGGCGGCGCGACACGAAATAGATTTCCGCGACCGGCACGGCCCCCCGTGCCCCGAACTCGCGCCACGCGGCCTGCTCGCACCCCCCGTCCGCCGCCGGCAGGCCGCCCACACCAACCGGAACACCGAACGCCCATGGCCCCCACCGGATCGAAATGGCGGCTCGACCGCCCGGCGGACGGAATCGACGCCGATCCCGCCCCCCCACCGGCTGTCGCCCTGCGTCCGTCGGTCATGTGCCGCACCTTCCTGCCCGACGCCTACGAGCCCCGCTACCCGTACCCGTGCCTGGTCCTGTTCCACCCGCACGGGGGGAATGAGGAGCAGGTGCTCGACCTGATGCCGCACGTCAGCCGGCGGAATTTCGTGGCCGTGAGCATTCGCGGGCCGGAGTTGCTCGGCGTGCGGGAGGACGGGAAACTGTCGTGCGGGTGGGGGAACGACGACACGCACACCGACCTGATCAACGAGCACGTGATGCGGGCGGTGGAGAACGTCCGCCGCACCTGCCACATCCACACCGAGCGGGTGTTCCTGGTGGGCGTGTGCGAGGGGGCGGCGGCGGCGTACCGCTCGGCGTTCGCCCTGGCCGAGAAGGTGGCCGGGCTGATCACTCTGAACGGGTCGATGCCGCGGGCGGCCGGCGGCAGCCCGCTCTTCCGCCCGCACTCGCTGCGGCAACTGCCGGTGTTCATCGGCCACGGGATCGCCAACGCGGTGGTGCCGTTCTCGACCGCCTCCCGCGACTACAAACTGCTGTACGCGGCCGGCGCGGACGTGCAACTGAGCCGGTACGTGACCACCAACCGCCTGCACCCGGACATGTTCCGCGACGTCAACCGCTGGGTGATCGAGCAACTGAACGAGGACGGCGGGCGGTTCGCCAAGAGCAGTTGAACCGCGCCGGTCCAGTAGGGGCACCCCTTGTGGGTGCCCTTTTTTCATTGGGCACCCACAAGGGGTGCCCCTACCAGCCGGTCACAGGATGTACTTGCTCAGGTCTTCCTTTTGCATGATGCCGCCGATCTTCTCCCGCACCGCCTTGCCGTCGATCGTCACCGTCTTGTTCTCCAGGTCCGGCCCGTCGAAGCTGACGTCTTCCACCACCTTCTCGATGATGGTGTGCAGCCGCCGTGCGCCGATGTTCTGTGACGTGCGGTTCAGGTCGTAGGCCAGTTCCGCCAGCGCCTCGACGCCGTCGGGGGTGAACGTCAACTCGACCCCCTCGGTACGGAGCAGTTCGGAGTACTGCTTCACCAGCGAGTGCTGAGGTTCTGTCAGGATGCGGAGAAAGTCGTCCCGTGTCAGGTCGGTCAGTTCGACGCGGATCGGGAACCGCCCCTGAAGCTCCGGCATCAGGTCGGACGGCTTGGCCACGTGGAACGCCCCGGCGGCGATGAACAGCACGTGATCGGTCTTCACCGACCCGTGCTTGGTGTTGACGGTCGTGCCCTCCACCACCGGCAGCAGGTCCCGCTGCACGCCCTGCCGCGACACCTCCGCCCCGCCGCTCACCGGGCCGTGCGGGCTGCACACCTTGTCCAGTTCGTCCAGGAAGATGATGCCCTGGTTCTCGGCCAAGTCGATCGCCTGCTCGCTCACCGCCGCCCGGTCGATGAGCTGTTCGGTCTCCTGTTCCAACAGAATCTTGCGGGCCTCGCGGATGGTCACCTGCCGGGCCTGGTTGCCGCCCCGCGGCATGAACCGCTCGAACATGTCCTGCATGTTCGCCTCCAACTGCTCCATACCCAGCCCGCCGAGGATCTGCACCCCGGGCGTCTTCTGCTCGATGGTCAGTTCCACCACCCGGTCTTCGAGTTCGCCGGCGAGCAACTTCTCGCGGAACTTCTCGCGGGTCCGCTGCCGCTTCTCCTGGTCTTCCTTTTCCGCCTCCGGCTCCCACGAACTGCCCTTCGGCGTGGGCAACAGCAGGTCGAGCAGCCGGTCGTTCACCTTCTCGGCCGCCTTCTCCCGCACCTTCTCCCGCTGCGACTGCTTGACCAGCCCGATGGCCGCCTCCACCAGATCCCGCACCATGCTCTCGACGTCGCGGCCGACGTACCCGACCTCGGTGAACTTGGTCGCCTCCACCTTCACCATCGGCGCGCCGACGAGCTGCGCCAGCCGGCGGGCGATCTCCGTTTTGCCCACCCCCGTCGGGCCGATCAGGATGATGTTCTTGGGTGTCACGTCCTTCCGCAGGTCGGCCGGCAGTTGCTGCCGCCGCCAGCGGTTGCGGATGGCCACCGCCACCGCTTTTTTTGCGGCCGTCTGGCCGACGATGTGCTTGTCCAGTTCGGCGACCACTTGCCGGGGGGTCAGGCTCATTGCTCACACCCGTATCGTCAGGGCTTCAAGTCGTCAGGTCTTCAGGTCGGAAGACCGGCAGTGTGGGACTTGAAGACGTGATGACGTGACGACCTGAAGACTTACAGCTCCACCACTTCGATCCGCGTGTTCGTGTAGATGCACACCTCGCCGGCGACCTCCAGGCCGGCCCGGACGATCTCACCGGCGGTCATTTTGGTGTGCTTCATCAGTGCGCGGGCGGCGCTCAGGGCATAAGGCCCGCCGGAGCCGATGGCCAGTACGTCGTCGGTCGGGGCGATCACGTCGCCGGTGCCGCTGAGCAGTAGCAGGTTGTCGCGGTCCATGACAATCAGCATCGCCTCCAACCGCCGCAACATGCGGTCCGTCCGCCAGTCCTTCGCCAGCTCCGCCGCCGCTCGGGGCACGCTCCCCTGGTGGTCCCGCAGTTTGGCCTCGAACCGCTCCAGCAGGGCGAAGGCGTCGGCGGCCGCACCGGCAAACCCGGTGACGACTTTGCCGTCGTACAGTTTGCGGATCTTCTTCGCGTCGTTCTTCATCACCACGTTGCCGAGCGTCACCTGCCCGTCCCCGCCGATCGCCCCGCCGCCAGAGGGGTTGCGCACGGCCAGGATGGTGGTGGCGTGAATCGCGGACACGGGGTGAAATCCTGGGGGTGGGCCATCGAATAGGTGGCGCGGGGTGTGCTTGATCGGACGCCGACCGCCGCCCGCCTCGCCGTCCGGTCTATGTTAGATGACCGGCGGGGGGGGGTAAAAGAATCCGGACTGCCCCCGGCCGATTTCGGTGATGTGTTCGGACGGGTGGGCTAAAATGCGGGAGACGTGGGACCGAACCCTCCTTCCACACAGGGAGTTTCACAGATGACCAAGCTGCTGCGAGCCGGCCTGGTGGCCCTGCTCGGGTTCGCCGTGGCGACCCCGGCGGCGCTGGCCAGTAAGGTGGTGGCCACCCCCGAGAAGGGGCAGATGACGGTGAAGGACGACGCCCACGTGTTCGACAAGGATTCGGTCATCAAGGCCGAATCGAAGTTCCACGGGGTGACGTTCAAGTCGCCCACGCACTTCACCGTGATGACGGTGGACAAGGTGCCGGCCGACAAGAAGGCGGACTTCGAGAAGGTGAAGAGCGACAAGACGGCGAAGCACGCTTTCCTGAAGGAGTGGGTCAAGGAACTGGCCCCTGTGGAGAGCGAGCGGGGGGTGTTCGTGCTGATCTGCCAGGAGGCCCGCGCGCTGGAGGTGGTGGCCGACCGGCAGACCGACCTGAAGCGCCACTTCAGCGACGAAGACGCCGCCAAAGTGGCGAAGGTTCTGACCGAGGCGATGGCCCGGGCGAACGAGGGGACCAAGACGGACGACGAGAAGCGGACCATCCGGGGTGAGGGGCTGGTAAAGGCGACTGACATCGTCATCGGCCAACTGAAGTCCACGTCGGCCCCGGAGCCTGTCGCGAGCGGCGGGACGCACTCGGACGGCACCAGCCACGAGCCGAAGAAGTCGAGCGGGATGAGCTGGATCTGGTGGGTGCTGATCGTGATCGGCGTCCTGCTGGTCATCTGGATCATCGTGGCCATCATCCGGGCGGCTTCCGGTGTCGGCAGCGTGTACGGCCCCGGTTACGGCGGGTACGGGTACGGCGGGGGTGGTGGTTTCTTCCCCTGCTTCCTCGGCGGCATGTTCGGGGCGATGGCCGGCATGTGGATGTACAACAGC
Organism: uncultured Fimbriiglobus sp.; assembly: GCA_964390195.1. Classification (GTDB taxonomy): domain Bacteria; phylum Planctomycetota; class Planctomycetia; order Gemmatales; family Gemmataceae; genus JALHQU01. The sequence continues at coordinate 10,891 of CAYMHO010000165.1, forward strand.
ATGTTCGGCGGCCACATGTATTACGACCAGGGTGCAGCAGCGGCCGGCGTGTACCCCGACACCGGCACGACCGAACCCGCGGACACCGGTGCCGGCGACTACGACAATGGGGCGGAAGCCGGCGGTGATTGGGGCGACGATGCAGGCGGCGGTGGTGGTGACGCCGGCGGTGGCGGCGACTGGGGGAACGACGGCGGTGACGCCGGCGGTGGTGGCGGCGACTGGGGCGGGGACGGCGGTGGTGGTGACTGGGGCGGTGGCGACGCCGGCGGTGGCGGTGACTTCGGTGGTGGCGGCGGGGACTGGTAACCGCCTCGCTTCGCTCGGCGAAGTGGCAAGTGGCAAGTAGAAAGGAGCAAGGGGAGGGTTCGCCTTCCCCTTGCTCCTTTCTACTTGCCACTTGCCACTTGCATGGTCCCCCTCCGTCTCGGCACCCGCGGCAGCCCGCTCGCCCTGTGGCAGGCCCGGTTCGTGGAATCGCACCTCACCCCGCTCGCCGACCCGCGGGCGGTGGAACTGGTGCTGATCGAAACGACCGGCGACCGCGACCAGGCATCGGCACTGTCCGCGATGGGCGGGTTCGGGGTGTTCACGAAGGCCATTCAAGACGCCCTCTTGGCGAAGCGGGCCGACGTCGCCGTTCACAGCCTGAAAGACCTTCCCACGATTCCGACCGATGGCCTGGAACTTTCCGCCGTGCCTCCGCGCGGGCCGAACGGGGATGCGTTCGTGTCGCGGAGGTGGAAGACATTCGACGACTTGCCGGCCGGGGCGACGATTGGCACCAGCAGCCTCCGCCGCCGGTCGATGCTGCTCAACCAGCGTCCGGATTTGAAACTGGTGGAACTGCGGGGGAACGTGGACACGCGGTTGCGGAAGCTGGACGAGCAGAATTTGGACGCGATCATCCTCGCCGAGGCCGGGCTGGTGCGGCTGGGGCTGGCGGATCGCATCACCGAACTGTTGAACCCCGAGTGGATGCTGCCGGCGGTGGGGCAGGGGGCCATCGGGCTGGAGTGCCGCACCGATGACACGGCGAGTCGGCATCTGGCGGAGGGGTTGAACGACCCCGACACCTGGACAAGGGTCACGGCCGAACGGGCGATGCTGGCGACGCTCGGCGGCGGGTGCCTGGTGCCGATCGGGGCGACGAGCCGGGTGGCCGACGGTGTGCTGACGATTCGCGGGGCGGTGCTGACGGTGGATGGCAAGCGGAAGGTGGTGGCCACCCACTCGGGGCCGGCCGTCACCCCGTTGGCGGTGGGTCAGGAACTGGCTGCGAAGCTGATGGATGAGGGGGCGGGTGAACTGTTGTAGGGTGGCCGACTCTCGCCGAGAGTCGGTACCGATGCCGCTCTCGGAGAGAGCGGACCACCCTACTTCACGTGCTCACGTCAGCGTCGCTGTACACCTCCGGCCCCCAGCACAGCCAGTTGACCGCCTGGTGTCGCTCCATCACGATGCTCTGGCACACCCCGAACACGCCCTCGTCCGCCTCGTCCAGCCGCTGACCGTGCAACGCCAACTCGTCATCCTTCAACTCGAACCCGGCCAGGTCGAACGAGCCGAACCAACACTTCGCCGCGAACGCCCGGAAGTCCATCCTCCCCGGCCGCACCCGGAACTCCCGCAGCCGCCAGTGGTACCCGAGCATCTGCTTGCGGAATCCGTCCAGTTCCTCCGGGCTGCGGAGTGTCGGGCGGTCGAGCAGCTTCGTCACCTTCTCGGTGTCGAACAGGCCGACCGCCGTCCACGGCCCGTCCACGTCGCTCATCTGGTCGTACCGCGGCAGCCCCTTCAGGCCGAGCGCCCAGGTCAGTACCTCCAGACCTTCGATCCGCCACATGGCGTTCAGCGCCGCCTGTCGGTCGAGTTGGCCGGGTGGGGCGGTGATCGCCTGCTTCTCCCACGGCTCCAGTTCCTTCCCGATTCGCAACTCGGTCATCCACCGTTGCAATCGGTCGAAGCTCTCCGGTACGGCGTCGCTCTTGCCGAAGTCGCGTTCGAGGGTGGCCCGCGTCGTCAGCAGGGTGAGCGCCACCGCCCGCCGGGCCACCCGCTTGGCCGTCGGCGGGTCGGGCTGCCAGTCGTCCGCGGCGTCGGCCGGCGCCTCGCCGGAGCGAAGGCTCCGCACCTGTTCGGCGTCGCCGCCGGCGGGGAACAGGTTGATCGGCTCGGGTGGCATGGCACACACTTCCGGGCGGGTGGACGGGCTGGGGCCTACACTAGCAGAGTGAACGAGGACTTACGATGCCCCGCGTGCTGATCGCCGACGACAACGTGCAGAACGCCGAACTGCTGGAGGCGTACCTGGACGGCACCGGGTACGACACCAAGCTGGCCGCCAACGGGGACGAGACGTTGCAACTGGCCCGCGAGTGGAAGCCGGACGTGATCCTGCTCGACATCATGATGCCCAAGCTGAGCGGGTTCGAGGTGTGCAAGAAACTGCGGGCCGACGCCGCCACCCGCGACATCGGGGTGCTGATGGTGACGGCTCTGGACCAGCCGAACGACATCGAGCGGGCGATCGAGGCCGGGACCGACGACTTCATGACCAAGCCGATCCACAAGAGCGAGCTGCTGCTGCGGACGCGGGCGCTGGTCGAGTCGCGGGGCGAAGTGACGGAACTGGATCGCGGGCTGGGGTACTTCCGCCGGGCCATCCAGCACGGGGCGTAACCCGACCAGACGCCCCGAAGGGGCGAGTTCTGTCAGCCCAGGCCGAAGGCCTGGGTCAGCGAGACCAAGTAACGACGGCCCTGAAGGGGCCGCTTCAGCCGAACCCGCCCCTTCAGGGCGGGGGTGATGATTGGCCCGTATCCCAGGCCTTCGGCCTGGGCTGACAGAACCCGCCCCGTCAGGGCGGGGGTGGCTGGCATCTCCCCAATCCTGTTGCGGCACACCAACAGGATCTCCCGTGCCCCCGTCTTCCGCTGTCATTGGACAGATCTTCCTCAAACCCAAACGCGCCCAGCCGTTCTTCGGCCGGCACCCGTGGGTGTTCGCCGGCGCCATCGACCGCGTCGAGGGCGACCCGGCCGACGGCGGCGTGGTGGAGTTGCGGAGCCACGTCGGCACGTTCGTCGCCCGCGGGCTGTTCAACAGCCGGAGCAAGATCCGCGTGCGGCTGTACTCGTGGGACGAGTCGGAGGCGCTGGACGAGGCGTTCTTCCGCCAGCGGTTGCAATGGGCGATCGACCTGCGGCACACCGTGCTGAAGCTGAACACGTCGCCCGATTCGGCCTACCGCGTGGCGTTCAGTGAGGCCGACTTCCTCTCCGGGCTGGTGATCGACCGCTACGGCGAGTGGGCGGCGGTGCAGTTCAACGCCTACGGCATGGCCGAACGGCAGGAGATGCTCGGGAAGCTGATCCGGGAGACGCTCGGGGTGCGCGGGGTGTACCGCAAGGTCGAGAAAGGCGTCGGCAAGTTGGAGGGGCTGACGCTGGTGGACGGGCTGCTGTGCGGCGAAGCCCCGCCGGCCGAAATGGTGGTGAGCGAGAACGGGCTGAAGTTCGCGGTCAATCTGGTGGAGGGGCAGAAGACCGGCTACTACCTGGACCAGCGGGACAACCGGGCGGCGGTGGCCAAGTTCTGTGCCGGCAAGCGGGTGCTGGACGCGTTCAGCTACAGCGGCGGGTTCGGGGTGTACGCGGCGAACGCCGGGGCGAGCGAGGTGTTGTGCGTCGACTCGTCCGAAGGGGCGGTGATGCTGGCCATGCGGAACGCCGAGTTGAACGGCCTGGGGCAACTCACCTTCGCCAAGAACGACGTGTTCAACGAACTGGATTCGCTCGTCGCCGCCGGCCGCAAGTTCGACGTGGTGGTGCTCGACCCGCCGAAGTTCGCCCGCGACCAGCACAGCCTGCCGCAGGCGCTCCGCGGCTACCGGCGGTTGGTGCAACAGGGTCTGAAGCTGCTCGACCGTGATGGCGTGCTGGTGATGTGCTGCTGCACCGGCCTCGTCACGATGGAGATGCTGGAGGAGTTGATCGCCCAGACGGCGGTGGGCGAGAAGCGGGATTTCCAGTTCCTGGACCGCCGCGGGCCGGCGGCCGACCACCCGGTGTCGGCCACCTGCCGCGAGGGGACGTACCTGAAGTGCGTCGTGGGGCGGGTCGTGTGAGTTGTCCGCTCTCTCCGAGAGCGGAAGTCCAAACCCGCTCTCGGAGAGAGCGGACCATCCTACACCGCGAACGCCCTTTTCAGGGCGGCGACCGCCTCGGCCCCGCGGGCGGCGTCGATCACCACCCCCATGCACACCTCGGACGTGTTAATCATCTCGATGTTGATGCCCTTCGCCGCCAGCGCGCCGAACATGGTCCGCCCCACCCCGGTGTGCGTCCGCATGCCTACGCCGAGTACGTAGAGCACGGCAATGTTCGCATCGCCCTCCACCCGGCATCCGTTGCCGAACGGCCCGATCAGCTCCGCCACCAGCGTTTCCGCCTTCGCCGCGTCCGCCTTCGGCACCGTGAACGACAGCTCGGCGCTGCCCGGCCCGGTGATGTTCTGCACGATGGTGTCCACCAGAATCCCGCCGGCGGCCA
>CAYMHO010000166.1:0-15355 GCA_964390195.1 uncultured Fimbriiglobus sp.
GGGCCGGCCGGCGGTCGGACGGGTGCGGGTCGGCCGGCCGGCTGCGGTTCGACGGGTGCGGGTCGGTCGGGCCGACGGGCCGGCTGGCGGACAGGGCCACCACCCCGGACGCGCCCCGCGGGGCGAAGGACACCCCCAACCCGTGCAGGAGGTCGGCCAGTTCGTCGGCCACCTCCTCGGCCGACGGCGGGCGGTCCTCGGGCCGCTTGGCGAGCAGGCGGTCGAGCAGCTCGGCCGCCTCGTCCGGCACGGCCGGGTTCACCTCCCGGATCGGGGTGTGCGGCTTGGTGGCCGACGCCACCAGCGTGGCCGTCAAATTGGACCCAACGAACGGCATCCGCCCGGACAGCAGGGCGTACAGGGTGACGCCCAGGGAGAACAGGTCTGAGCGGTGGTCGATCGGTTCGCCCTGGGCCTGCTCCGGGGACATGTAGTGCGGGGTGCCGATGACCGCCCCGCGCAGGGTGATGTGGCCGGCCTTCTGGGACGGGCGGGCGAGGCCGAAGTCGAGCAGCCGCACCCGCCGGATGCCGCCGCCGGCGTCCGTTTCGACCCACAGGTTGGCCGGCTTGATGTCCCGGTGGATGAGCCCGGCGGCGTGCGCGTCGGCCAGCCCGAGGGCCGTCTGCCGGGCCACCTCCAGCGCCTCCTCGACCGCCAGCACGCCGGCCCGCGCCAGCCGCGCCTGCACCGACTCGCCGGCCAGCAGGGGCATCTCGATGAACGGCAGGCCGGCGTGCTCGCCGACGGCGAAGATGGGCACCGTGTAGTCGGAGGTGACGGCGGCGGCCGCCTTCGCCTCTCGCACGAACCGCCGGCGGTGGTCGTCGTTCGCCGCCAGGTCGGGCCGCAGCACCTTCAGCACCACCGCCCGATCGAGCTCCCGGTCGAACGCCTCGAACACGAACCCGGCCGCCCCGGCGCCCAGGAACCGCACCACCGGGTACGGGCCGAACTGGCCGATCGCCCCGGCCGCGGTCGGCGGGGAGAGGAACGGGAACGACGCCGCCAGCGTCACCTGCGGGTCGATGCCGGTGACGGCGGTCAGCCGACCCGTCCCCGAAAGGGCGGTCGGGGTGTCGGTCGGGCGTGCCATCCCCATCACTCGGCCGGAGTTTTTGACGAGACGACTTTAGAACATGGATCGGGGGCGGGTCGGCAGAAGTGGGATGAAAATTCCTCTCCCGTCAAACCGCCAGAGAGCCGACCCGGTTGGAGCCGGCCTCTGTGAGGCCGGGGCGACCGGGGTCACAGACCCCGGCTACAACTCCACCCTACCGGGCGAAGTACCGCCGGCCCTCGTCGCGGGCGAGCATCAGCCCGCCCCACAGGCCGGCCACCGCCCCCGGCACGCAGCAGCACGGGTTGACGCTCAGGAACGCGGCCACGCACCCGGCCATCGCCAGCCAGTACCACCGCCCGAGCACCATCGCCACCCCGCCGGCGGCCATCAGCAGCCCCAGCCCGGTGAGCGCCAGGCAGGCCGGCCCGATCCACCACGCCCCCTCCGCCCGCGCCGCGTCCGTCTGCTCGCGGATGGACGCCACCCCCGCCCCGCCGAGCGCCGCCCCGAACGGGTCGAACGGGTCGTCCGTCGGCGGCTTCCCCCGCGCCGCGTCGGCCGGCTTGCCCGCCCCCTCGGCGTCGCGGGCGTAGTTCAGGATGGTGCGGGCGTACTCGCGGTCGGCCCCCGGGCGGGTGAAGATGTCGCCGGCGATGTACCCGTGCCCGAACGCGCTGCCCGCCCCCAGGATGATGAGGGCGAACGCCGGCACCAGGAACATCTTCGGCACCCGCCCGGTCTTCACCGCCAGCGGGGTGGTGGGTTGGCCGTCCGGGCCGAGGGTGACGGCGATGCCGGTGCCGCAGTGCGGGCACGAGAGCGGCTGGCCGACGGCGGCGGCCGGCAGGTTGAGCGGCTTGCCGCAGGCCGCGTTCGGGCAGGCGATGACGAAGGAGGACATGGGTTTCAAGTTCCGAGTTCCGGGTTCCGAGTTCAAGAGCCGTGAAACAACCGGGGTGGGAAAATGAGGGCGGGGTGCCCGGACCTGGCACCTGGTGAACAGTCGGAAGCTCGGAACGCGGGACTGTGAACTCGAAGTGTCAACTCGGCTCGTCGGCGGACTCTTCCTGGACGAGGAAGACGATGTTGCGGGAGCAGAGGGCGATGCGGTCGCCGGGCCTGAGGCGGGTGGGGCCGTGGATGCGGCTGCCGTTCAGCACGGTGCCGTTCTTGGAGGCCACGTCGTGCACCTCGCAGGTGCCGTTGTGGTGGACGACGATGGCGCAGTGCCGGCGGGAGACGCACTCGTCGCGGATGACCACCGTGTTGTCCGGCAGGCGGCCGACGCTGTTCACCCCAATTTGAAGGGGGTGCAGTTTCTCCCCGTCCTGGACGAAATACCGGCAGTGTTTGGCGGCGTCGAACGCGACGGTCGCTCCGTCGCCCACCTGCTCGGGCGGGGAGGGGGACAGGTCGCTCAGGTCGCCGGCCAGGGTGTGCGTCCCGCAGCTCGCTTCCAGGCGTGCCCGCGCGGCGCGGAAGTCCTCCCGCCGGGGCAGGCCTTCGAGGTGCAAGCTTTGGAACCGAAGGTCGGGCATCGCCGAGCCTCCGAAACATGAGACGCCGGAAGTCAATACAGGGCGACCGCGGCGTTACTTTCCTGCCGCAATGCGATTCGCGGCAGAATCGGTTAAGCGAATCATATACCAGTTTTCGACCCCGAAACCACCCCGCCCGAACCCGCATTCTCAGAATCTCGGAAACTGCCGACAATCGGGTGTCGGAATTGCCCGAGAGTTTGGCCGAATATCCGACAAGAATCAACAAGAAAATCCGTGTCTGGGGCGGATTTGCCAACAGCCGCCTGTCATGCTGACGTGCGGAATCGGCGGAAGTGCTTGGCGGACAAGGGATGTTATGTCAGTGGGGTGCTGGGTAGCACACCGGGTGGGGGTGAGGCGTTCGACCCGCCGACCCGGCTGTTCGCTCGTCACCGAGCTGCCGCTTACACTGACTCCAACCGCTCCTTCGGAGGTGTCGTCATGCGTGTGTACTGCGTCGGGTACGCGATCGGCGAGGCGGGCGTTCACAGCCTGGACGGTCCCAAACAGAAACTGTCCGAACTCGGGCCGACGCTCGAGGTCACCCCGTCCACCTGGCTGGTGGCCACCACCTTGCACTGCCGCGGCCTGCTCGAACACATGGAACAGGCACTGGGCGACACCGACCAGTTGATCGTGTTCGAGGTCGCCCGCCAGGCCGAGTGGGCCATCACCTAGGGGCCGAAGGTGACCGCCGAACCGGCCGCCGCCTGGTTCGAGAAGTACGTCCGCCAGGACTGACGGCGCGGGCGGCTTCCCCATCTCCCACCCGCACCGGACGGCATCGCGTGGCCAACTCACCGCCCAGGGTACTCATCACCGGCAGTTCCGGGTTCATCGGCGGGCGGCTGTTCGAGCGGTTCGCCGCGGACGGCTGGCAGGCGGTCGGGCTGGGTCGGCGGCCGACGGACCAGCCGGGGTATGTGTCCCACGACCTGGCCCACCCGCTCCCGGAAACTCTCGGCACTTTCGATGTTGTGATTCACGCCGCCGCTCGCTCCTCTCCGTGGGGCCGTCGGCAGGAGTTCGACCGGCAGAACGTGCTGGCTACCCGTCACGTGTTGGACCACTGCCTGCGGCACGGCCGCCCGCGACTGGTGTTCCTGTCGTCGTCCAGCGTGTACTACCGCCCCGAGCACCAACTCGGCATCACCGAAGACACCCCGCTGCCGGAGCGGGCGGTGAACGAGTACGCCGCCACCAAGCAGCGGGCCGAGGAACTGGTGAAAGCGTACCCCGGCGGGTGGGTGATCCTCCGCCCGCGGGCGGTGTTCGGCCCCGGCGACACGGTGCTGCTGCCGCGGATCCTGACCGCGGCACGGGCCGGCAAACTGCCGTTGTTGAAGTCGGGTGGTCCGCCGGCGGTGGGTGACCTGATCTACATCGACAACCTGGTGGACTGCTGTGTGAAGGCGGCCGCCGACCCGGCCGTGGACGGGTGCATCAACGTGACGAACAACGAGCCGGTGGTGCTGCACGAGTTCATGCTCGACCTGTTCCGCCGGCTGGACATCCCGGCCCCGACGCGGCGGGTGTCGGCGGGGATGGCGATGTTCGGGGCGGGGCTGATCGAGCGGTTTTACAGTTGGTTCCGCCCGGACCACGAGCCGCCGATCACCCGGTTCGGCATCCACGTGTTCGCGTACTCCAAGACGTTCGACGTGACGCGGATGCTGAGCGTGCTCGGCCCGCCGAGGGTGAAGCTGGCCGAAGCACTCGAACGAACAGTGGCGTGGGAGAAGGAGGCACGGTCATCGAACACACCTTCACCATCCTGAGTTGGGTCGGCGGCGGGACCGTCGCCCTGTACCTGCTGCTGCTGGCGGCGAAGTTCGCCCTCAGTTGGCGGTACGCCGCCCGCCGGGAGGAACCCGCCGCCGACGGCCCGGTGACGGTCCTCCTGCCGATTGTCAGCGGCGATCCGGGTCTGGAAGAAGTGCTGCGGCGGAACCTGGAACTGACCCCGGCGTGGGCGCGGTTCGTGTGGCTGATCGACGAGGACGACGCCGAGGGGCGGCGGATCGCCGAGCGGTTGAGTGCGACGACCGACCGGGTGTCGGTGGTGCTGTGCCCGCCGCCGGCGGCCGGGCTGAACCCGAAGCTGGTGAAGCTGGAGCCGGCACTCGCCGGGGTGACGACGCCGTTCGTCGCGCTGTTGGACGACGACACCGTGCTGACCGAAAAGAACCTGGAGAAGGCGGTGGCGGCGCTGGCCGAATGCGACCTGTACACGGGCCTGCCGTGCTACCTGCCGGGGGTGAACTTCTGGTCGTCGCTGGTCACGCACTTCGTGAACAACAACAGCATCCTGACGTACTTCCCGCTGCACCCGCTCATCGGCACGCCGACCATCAACGCCATGTTCTACGTGATGCGGACGGACACCCTGCGGCGGTACGGCGGGTTCGCCCCGGTGCTCGACCGCCTGTGCGACGACCACGCCGTCGCCGCCCTGGTGAAGCGGAACGGCGGGGTGATTCGCCAGGGGGTGACGCCCATGCGCCTGCGGACCACCGTCGCGGGCGGCGGGGCGTACTTCCGCCTGCTGCACCGCTGGTTCGTGTTCGCCAACATCCTCGTCCGCGACCAGCGGCCGGGCGTGGTGGCGCTCATCGTGCTGACGCTGGGGATGCCGTCGCTCCTGCTCTGGCTGAGCTGGTTGGTGCTGTTCGCCGGCTGGCCGGGGCTGCTGGCGCTGGCGGGGATGCTGCTCGTCCGGCACGTCGCGTTGCGGCTGCTGCACCGGAGAGTTTTCGGGGAGCTGACAGGCTTCTCGTGGTGGCAGTCGATCGTCGCCGAGTTGCTGCAACCCGTCCACGTCGTGCATTCGATCGTGCAGCCGACGATCCTGTGGCGGAAGTGGCGGATCCGCCCGAAGGCCGGCGGGGCGTTCACCTACTTGCCGACGGGGAAGTCGTGATCGTGTACCAGCCGCCGACGCGGCACCCGAACACGCCCGTGAAGGTGGCGGTGATGAGCGGGCTGAGCGACCCGACGACGTGCGCCCTGAGCGGCATTCAGAAGCGGTTCATGGCCGCGGTGGACGTGCCCGAGGAGTGGAAGGTGTACTGGAACTTCCCGTATGTGCCGTGCGAGCGGGAGCGGCAAGACCCGCCGCTGTGGCTGGCGAGCGTCCGCAACGGGTGGCAGTACCTGCTCGCGTCTTCTCCCGGCTACCGGGCGGCGGCCCGTCGGCACTGGCGGGCACTCGCCGACTCGGCCGAGCGGTTGGTGGTGGTCACGCTCAGTTGCGGGCTGGAGATCCTCAACCACGTCCTCGGGCCGGAGGACGAGGGGAAGTCACTCGACGTGATCGCCCTCGGCCCGGTCGCGTCCGGCCCGCCACGGGTTCCGTCGGTGATGGTGCAGGGCACCGCCGATTACGTGTCGCGATTGTTCTTCCGTCGCCGGGACGTGTCGCTGCCGGGGGTGCAGCATTTGGAATACTTCCTCCACCCGCTCGTGCTCGAGTTGACCAACCGGAGGGTCCGCCATGTGGCAGCACTTTGAGATCGCCGGCACGGGGGTCGGGTTGCCCGCCGCCGCGGTGACGGCCGAGGAGGTGGACGCCCGGTGCGACCGCCCGCCCGGCTGGACCCGCGACCGCACCGGCGTTCTCACCCGATATGAATGTCGCCCGCCGGAGACGCTGGCGGGTTTGGCCTCCGCCGCGATCGCCGGGGCGATGGCCGACGCCGGGGTCGGGTGGGGCGACGTCGATCTGCTCATCGACGGCAGCACCTGCCGGTATCAGCACATCCCGTGCAACGCGGCGTACCTGTTGCACCACACCGGGGCGGCGGCCGGCGTGCCGGGGATGGACGTCCACGGCACCTGCCTGGGGTTCATGCTCGGGTTGAACGTGGCGAACGGGCTGTTCGCCACCGGCACCCACCGACACATTGTGTTGGTGTGCGCCGAGACCCCGCTCGCTCGGGTGAACTGGCGTGACCCGGAGAGCGCCGGCCTGTTCGGCGACGGGGCAGGGGCGGTCGTGTTGAAGCGGGCCGAGCCGGCCCGCACCTACGGGTTCGCCCAGCAGAACTTCGCCGAGTTCCGCGACGCCTGCCAGATCCGCGGCGGCGGGATGCTCCAACAGCCCGAGACCTACACCCCCGAGACCGACGCCGACTTCCGCTTCGCCATGGACGGCCCGCGGTTGGTGATGGCCGCCATCAAGCACCTGCCGCCGCTGGTGGACGATCTGCTCGACCGCCACGACACGCCCCGCGACAACTTGTACGTCATCCCGCACCAGGCCGCCCCGCGGGCGATGGAGATCCTCCGCCGCCGGTTGCGGTTTCAGGCGGAACGGTTCCACGACAAGGTGGCCGAGTTCGGCAACATGGTGTCCGCGAGCGTGCCGTTCATGCTGCACCAGTGCCGGACCGACGGGACGATCCGGCCGGGCGACCGCGTGCTGCTGCTCGGCACGTCAGCGGGTTACTCTCAAGCCGGGTTGGTGTTCCGGCTGTGAGCCATTCTGTTCACGAGGTGAATTCTCAACAGTGTCAAAACGATTCCGCTGGGGCCTGCCTGTGTGTCGGACCAGTGACCACAAACACCGATAGGTCCGGCGGTTGTGGATGAAATGTCGGACCCGGGGCTGGTGGGGGGGGTAGGTGATCATCTTGATACTGTTGAGAACGAGCCCTTGCCGAGGCGACTCATGCCGTTTCGCTCTGTCCGGTTCCTGAACGCCGGGTCGTGTACGCAGTGGGGGTACCTGGCCGGGCGGACGACGCGGCGGCTGGTGCGGTTCCCCGCGGTGTTCGTCCACCTCGACCACCCGACCCACGGGCAATCGCTCATCGACACCGGGTACAGCCCGGCGTTCTCCGACGCCACCCGCCCGTTCCCCCAGCGCTTCTACCGCTGGCTCACCCCGCTGCACCTGCCGCCCGAACGCCACGCCCGCGGGGTGCTGGAAAAACAGGGTATTGACGCCGATCAAGTTCGGCGGGTGTTCGTGTCGCACTTCCACGGCGACCACATCGGCGGGGTGCGGGAGTTCCCGGCCGTCCGGTTCGCCTATCGGACGACGCCTTACGAGCGGCTGATGAGCGAATCGGCGTGGACCCAGGTGCGACACGCTTTCCTGCCAAAGCTGTTGCCGACGGACTTCGTCGAACGCGGGGAACCGATCGCGGAGGAGCAGTTCCAGCCGGGCGACGGCGACCTGAGCGACTTCCGGGTGCACGACTACTGGGGCGACGGCGACCTGCTGCTCGTCGATCTCCCCGGACACGCCGACGGGCACACCGGCTACCTGATTCGCACCGACACCGGCACCATCTTCTACATCGTGGACGCGACCTGGGACGTGGAGGGGATGCTCGCCGGCCGCCCGCTCCCGCGGATCTCGCTCGCCCTCCAGCACTCGAAGGCCGACTACCTCCGCACCCAGGCGAAGCTGAAACGCCTGACAGTGCCGCTGCTGGCGTGCCACTGCCCCCGGACGCAGGCCCATGTCGCCAACCCCGCGGGTTGACCTCGTCGCCCCGCCCTACGCCGGGCACCTGTTCCCGCTGCTCGATTTGGCCCGCGGGCTGGCCGACCGCGGGTTCGACCGATTGCGGGTGCTGAGTACATCCGACGCCGCCGACGCCGTCCGCCGGTGCGGGCTGCCGCTGGTGCCGCTGCTCCCCGGCCGCGAGGCGGAGGTGATGGCGGTGGCGAACACCTCCGGGCCGGCCGGCGGCAACCCGCTTCGATTGCTGCAACAGTTCCGGGCGAACGTCGGGCTGATGCGGGATCTGTGCGACCAGTTGGAACGCGAGTGGGCGGCCGACCGCCCCGATCTGGTGCTGGTCGATTACTCCGTCCCGCTCGCCGGGCTGACCGCCCGACGCCTCGGCATCCGCTGGTGGACCAGCACCCCCAGCCCGTGCCTCATCGAAACGCGAACCGGTACGCCCGCCTGCCTGGGCGGGTGGGGTCCGCCGCGGGGGGTACTCGGTCAACTCCGCGATGCGGTCGGGCGGGCGGCAGTGCGGCTGTTCAAGCGGGGGTTCGCCGCGCTGTTGCGGAAGGAACTGCGGGCGGTCGGCGTCCGCGGGGTGTACCGCCCGGACGGGTCGGAGGTGATGTACTCGCCGGAGCGGGTGCTGGCGTTAGGCATGAAAGAGTTCGAGTTCCCCCGCGACTGGCCGCCGGCGGTCGAGTTCGTCGGCCCGCTCACCGCCTGCCCGCCGGTGCCGCACGCGCCGCCCACCTTCCCGCCCGGCAAACGGTGTATCCTCGTCACCCTCGGCACTCACCTGCCGTGGGCGCGGCCGCGGGCGGCCGAGTTGGTCCGCCGGGTGGCCGCCGAAATGCCCGACTGCGTGTTCCACTACGCCCTCGGCGAACCCGGCTCGACCACACTCGACATCGTCGGGAACGTCCACACGCACGGGTTCATCCCGTATGCGGACCACCTGCCGCGGTACGCCGCCGCCGTCACCCACGGCGGCACCGGCATCACCTACGCCTGCCTGCAAGCCGGGGTGCCGGTGCTGGTCTGGCCGCACGACTACGACCAGCACGACAACGCCGCCCGCCTCGCCCACCACGGCCTCGGCCTCCGCCTCCGGCCCACGCCCGAACAAGTGACGGAGGACTTGAGGCGACTGCTGACCGACCCGTCCTTCCGCGACAGAGTGTTGACGTTTCAGACTTCGGCCCGGCGGTACGACCCGCACGCCCGTGTGGCGACGGCCCTGGCGTGCGGGTGACCAGCCCCGCCGGCGGGCGCACCGACTTGGCCTGTTCCGCCGTGCCACGGTTCCCCACAATACCGCCTTCCGCCGACCGAGGGTTTCCCGCGTGACCGCACCCGCCGAGCCGAAGAAGAAGCAGTCCTGGACGGGCGTCATCAAGTACGTGATCGGGGTCGGCCTGCTCGCGTTCGTCGTCTGGTCGAACTGGAAGGACAAGCCCGAGTACCTGAAGGGCGACGACGGCAAGTACCTGAAGGACGGCGAGGCGTGGGTGGTGGCGGTGGACGCCGACGGCAACCCGGTCGTCGGCCAGCCGGGGCTGGAGAAGTTGCTGCAGAAACAACCGGACTGGCCGCGGTACGCCCTGTGCGGGCTGCTGTGCGCGGGGGTGGTGGCGTCGCAGTACGTGCGGTGGTACGTGCTGGTGCGAGCGCTCGACCTGCCGTTCACCCTGCGGAACGCCTTCCGCCTGGGCATGGTCGGCACCTTCTACAACACCTTCCTGCCGGGGGCGATCGGCGGGGACCTGATCAAAGCCTTCTTCATCGCGAAGGACCAGCCGAACCGGCGGGCGGCGGCGGTCAGTACCGTCGTGGCCGACCGGGCGCTCGGGCTGTTCGGCCTGCTCATCTTCGGCGGGTTCGTCGGCGGCGGCGTATGGATCAGCGAGCTGCTGGCCGGCGGTGACGGCGGCACCATCTCGGGCAACGCCAACCTGAAGTGGATCATCGTCGGCAGCCTGCTGGCCGCGTTCATGGTGGCGTTCGGGTACCTCGCCCTCGGGTGGGTGAAGCCGGCGGCGGCCGAGCGGATCGACGCCAAACTGAAGGGCGTCCGCAAGGTCGGCCCCACCCTCGCGGAACTGTTCGAGACCGGCCTGCGGTACCGCCGGCGGCCGAAGGCGGTGCTGGCCGGGGTCGGGCTGTCGGCCGTCGGCCACCTGCTCATGATGCTGCTGTTCGACCAGGCGGTGCGGGTCTTCCCGGTGGCCGACGCGAGCCTGATCGCGACGTTCGCCGAGCACGTCATCATCGCCCCCATCGGGTACATCGTGCAGGCGGTGGTGCCGCTGCCCGGCGGGCTGGGCGTGGCCGAGCTGTCCTTCGGCGGGCTGTACGAGCTGATCCGGCCGGGCGGCGGGAAGGTGGTCGGCCTCACCGGTCGGCTGGCCCTGCGGGTGATCGAGTGGACGCTCGGCGGCATCTGTTACGTCGTCTACCTGACCATGAAGGCCGAACTGCCCGCCCCCCCGACGAAGGAGCAGGTGGAAGGGGCGGCCAAGCTGGAGCCGGTGCCAAGTGAACCGCGGGTGTGAACCCGCGGGTGGTGTCACCCGGCGGCTCACGCCGCCGGTTCACCTGATCGCGGTTGCCCCTCCCCTTCACCCGTCGGTTACAATGCGGTCCACCCGCCCGAGGTGCCCCGCGTGATTCGCTTCGCTCTGCCCCTCTTGCTGTTGCCCGCGCTCACACCCGCTGCTGACCCCACCCCCGCCGAGCGTGGCAAGAAGGCGCTCGAAAGCACCGCGTTCATCAAGGCGTTCTGGCCGAAGCCGGCCTACGAGAACGCCTGGAAGGTGTGGGGGCTGAAGGAGAAGCCGAAGGAGTACGAGGCGGCGGTGCGGGAGCGGTACGGGCTGCACCCGGCCCCGTACCCGAACGACGGCTACCCGATGGGCCTGCGGACGGCCGGCATGCTCATCGGCAAGGGCGTCGGCATCGACTGCATGACCTGCCACGGCGGGAGCATCGCCGGCAAGAGCTACGTCGGGCTGGGGAACAGTTCGCTCGACGTCCACCTGCTGTTCGAAGAGTTGGCCGCGGCCGGCGGGGCGTCGGTGAAGCTGCCGTTCGCCTTCAGCCAGGTGCGGGGCACGTCCGAGGCCGGGGCGTTCGCGGTGTATTTGCTCGGCTTACGGAAACCCGATTTGAGCCTCGCCCTGGAGCCGAAGGAACTCGGGTTGCACGACGACAGTTGCGAGGACGTGCCGGCGTGGTGGCTGCTCAAGAAGAAGACGACCATGTACCACGTCGGGGCGACCGACGCCCGCAGCGTGCGGAGCATCATGCAGTTCATGCTGCACCCGCTCACCACCCCGAAGGAGTTCGCCGACGCCGAACCCGCGTTCAAGGACGTGATGCAGTACATCCTGAGTATCGAAGCCCCCAAGTACCCGTTCGAGGTGGACGCGAAGAAGGCCGCGGCGGGCAAGGTGCTGTTCGAGAAGAACTGTGCCGACTGCCACGGCACCTACGGCGACAAGCCGACGTACCCGAACAAGGTGGTGAAGCTGGCCGAGATCGGCACCGACCCGACGCGGGCGAAGAACATCGGGCCGAAGTTCGCCGACGCCTACAACGCCAGTTGGTTCGCCAAGGAGGACGGGCTGAAGGAGATCAAGGTGAACCCTGGGTATCAGGCGCCGCCGCTCGACGGGGTGTGGGCGACGGCCCCGTACTTCCACAACGGCAGCGTGCCGACCCTGGCCGGGGTGCTGAACAGCAAGGCGAGGCCGAAGGTGTTCACCCGCAGCTTCAAGACCGACGTGGCCGACTACGACAAGGAGAAGGTCGGGTGGAAGATCACGGAGGTGAAACCGCCGGACGCGAAGGCGAGTGGGTACGAGCGACGGAAAGTGTACGACACGAGCTTGCCCGGCCGCGGCAACGGCGGGCACACCTACGGCGACGAGTTGAGCGAGGCGGAACGGACGGCAGTGATCGAGTATTTGAAAACGTTGTAGGCGAACCCCGGCAGTGATGCCGGGGGTGACGACTGTAACCACCACAGGCGAACCCAGCCACCAGCCGCGGAGCGGCGGCAGATGGTAGCCAGGGGTGGAGTCGGCGAGCCGAAGGCGAGCGACGCAACCCCTGGAAAGCCAGGCGAAAGAAGAACAAGCCCCGGAGGGGCGACAGATCGTGTGTCTGTCGCCCCTCCGGGGCTTGCTGGATTGTTGGCTTAGGTTCCAGGGTTCCGCTCGCTGCGCTCGCTTCACCCCTGGCTACTATCTGCCGCCGCTCCGCGGCTGAAACCACCCCCGGCATCACTGCCGGGGTTCGCCTATTTCACTTCCAACTTCACGTCCTTGAACCGCACCTCCGTTGGGCCGCCGCTGTGCACCTGCACGGCGATCTGGCCCCGCTTGGCCAGTTTGTCGTCGGTGTAGTCGCACACCAGCTCGCCGTTGATCCAGATCTTCACCTTCGGCCCGATCGCCTCAATCACGTAGTCGTTCCATTCGCCTTCCTTCACGAACTTCTCGCCGCCCTCCTTCACCAGCAGCCCGCGGCCGCTCTCCTCGTACAGCTTGCCCCACCAGCCTTTGCCCACGTCTGCCTGCGGGCCGCGCATCTCGCCCCCCTCGATCGGCACGCTGCGGAACTGGATCCCGCTGTTCGCCTCGTTCGGGGTCAGCTTCACCTTCAGGCTCAGCTTGAAGTCGGTCACGTCCATCGACGACTTCAGGAAGTTGTTCGCCTTCAGCCCCTTCTCGCTCTTGCCGACGATCTCGCCGTTCTGCACGCTCCACACCGTCGCGTCGCCGTCCCAGTTGGTCAGGTCCTTGCCGTTGAAGAACTCCTTCGCGTTCTCGGCGTCGGCGAGCGGCAGCACCTGTTGCGAGTGCTTCAGGTACGCGAACAGGTTCTTCAACTGCGTCTCGTTCAGCGGCTTGGTCAGGTCGTCGGGCATCATCGACAGCTCCGACGGCGTCCGCTTGTCGATGTCCTTCACGGGGATCGTCAGCGTCTCAGTCGCCGTCACCAGCGTGAGCGTGCGGGCGTTCTCCTCCTTCACGATGCCGATGAGCGAGCGGCCGTCGGTCAGCTCCACCTTCGTGGCGGCGTACTCCTTCTGGATGACCGCCGACGGGTCGAACACGTTGTCGAGCAGGTAGTTGATGTCCCCGCGGTTCGCCCCGGTGATCTCCGGGCCGACCTTCCCGCCGACGCCGTACAGGGTGTGGCACTGGGCGCACACCTTGTTGTAAACCGCCCGGCCCGCTCCCAGGTCGGCGTTCGAGAGGGCGTTCGCGGTCAGCTTCTTCTGCCAGTCGCCGATCAGCTTCTTGCGGTCGGCGGGGGTGTCGCGGACGGTGCCCCACACGGCGGCGATGGTGGCGTTCAGCTCCTTGTCATTGAAACTTCGGAGCTGGCGGATCGTTTCGCCGGGGATTTCGGACGCCGGCAACTTCTTCGCTTCCACCGCCGCGAGCAACAGCTTGGCGAACGCCGGCCGGCTGGCGAGCGTGGCGATGGCGTCCCGCTTCTCGGCGGTGTTGAGCTGCGGGTAGATGGCCAGCACGCGGGCGGGGATGCCGGCGGCGTCGTAAGCGGCGAGCGCCCTCAGGGCCGGCCCGCGGAACGTCGGTTCTTCGAGCAGGCCGAACAGGATCGGCGGAAGTTTGGCGTACCGGACGTCGAGCAACGTGGCGAGCGCCGCGAGCCGTGCGGGGGTCGGCTCCTTGGTGTCGGCCAGCCGGGTGGCGAGCGTGCCGAGCGCCGTCTCGTCGCCGTACACCACGGCCAGCGACAGGGCGGTGTTCCGCACGTCGGCGCTCTCCGACTTGCTCAGTTTGACGTACGCATCGGCCCATCCCTTCGGCGCGTCGGCGGTCCGCTTGCCCTTGTTGGCCTCTTGCAGACCGGCGAGGTAGGCAAGCACCTGTGCGTCGGTCTTCGCCCGGCCGAGGGCGAGTACCAGTTCCCGTGTCGCACCGGCGGCCCCTGCACGCCGGGCTGCGTGAGGGAGTAGCGAGGGCAACGGGCTGCGGGCTGCGGTGTTCAGGCCGAGGGCCGGATCGGCGGCGACCACCGGCTCGAGGGCGTACCAGAGCAGATGGGGCAACAGCGGGTCATCGGCGTCCGGCGGTGATTTCGGGCGGACTTGTTCGAGCAGCGCCCGCACCACGTCCGAGTAATCCCGCCCGGTGAGCCCTTGTGCGGCTGCGAGTTGATGCCGGCGGACGATCAAGGACGGGTCTAACGAAAGCCCCTTGAGCATGTCGGCGGCCTTGGCCGGACGCTCCTGAGCCCCGAGGGTGACGTTCCAGGCCCGGACCTGCTCGTCCCGCTCGTTCGTACAGTTGACGAAGACGTCGTCGGGCACCCCGCCGACCGCGTGCATCGCCCACATCGTCCGCAACCGCTTGCCGGTGTCCTTCTCTTCGGTGAAGGCTTTGACGAGCGCGGTCACCACCTCCGCGTCCGCCTTCTTCTCACCGTATCGCTCTTGCAAAATCCGCCGGGCGTGCCGCACCATCCATTCGTTGTCGCTGGTCTGCAGCTTCACCAACTCGGCGTCGGACAGCTTCTGCAAATCCAGCCCCTTCACCGGCTTCGTGTCCTTGTGGACGATCTTGAACACCCGGCCGTTGGTGCGGTCCCAGATCTCCACGTTGCCCGTGTGGCACACCTGCTTGTCGGACCAGTCGGTGAAATACACGTTCCCGTCCGGGGCCATCTGTAGCGCCACGATGATGCACGTCTTGTCGTGGCTGAGGAGGAAGTCGGGGTTGCGGTCGCCCTCGTAGCTGCTGCCCTTCGGCTTCACCTCGTCCACGTTCAGCCGGTGCCCGTGGATGTTGCCCATGAACAGCTTGCCGTGGTACTGCTTCGGCCACAGCCCGCCCTGGTAGCAGAGCAGTCCGCTGTGGGCGTGCCCGCCGCCCAGGTCGTCGCTCTTCAGCCGGTCGTTGTTGTTCCACTGGTTGCCGACGTAGTGCCGGTGCTTGGCGATGGTGCCGATCTCGGTGTACGTGTACGGGTTGAAGTGCTGCCCGCCCTGCCGTTCGTACCGCGCGCCTTGCACCATGTGCCACAGGTGCGGGATGACACACGCCTCGATGAAGAAGTCGCCGTACTGGTTGTAGTCGAGGCCCCACGGGTTCGAGGTACCGTGGCAGAACACCTCGAAAGTGTGCTTCGTCGGGTGGTACCGCCAGATGCCGGCGTTGATCTTCTGCCGCTCGGCGTCCTTCGCCCCCGGCTTGCCCACGTTGCTGTGCGTGAACACCCCGTGGCAGTCGTACAGCCAGCCGTCCGGCCCCC
>CAYMHO010000167.1:0-288 GCA_964390195.1 uncultured Fimbriiglobus sp.
GACCCGCAACTGCTGGTGTGCGACGAGCCGACGGCCGCCCTCGACGCGACCAGCGGCCGCACCGTGATGGGGCTGATCAAACAGGTGGCGGTGCAGCCCGACCGGGCGGTCATCGTGGTGACGCACGACAGCCGGGTGTACGACTTCGGCGACCGCATCGTGGGTATGAGCGACGGGAAAGTGGAGAAGGTGGAAGTCCGTCGTGGGGGGGGGGGCGGGCGGGGGCGGGGGGGGGGGGCGGGGGGCCCCCCCCCACCCCCCCCCCCGCCCCCCCCCCCCCCCCCGCGG
>CAYMHO010000167.1:298-15288 GCA_964390195.1 uncultured Fimbriiglobus sp.
ACGGTAATGTGGAGATGGTGGAAGTCCGTCGTGGCGAGCGGCCCGCGTGCGCGGGCTGGATCCCACGTTCCCCAACACACCAGCCCGCTCACGCGGGCCGCTCGCCAGGAGTGAGTCATGTTCACCCGCTACGTCCTGCCCGGTTTGGCGGTACTCACGCTCGTGTTCGCCACCTTCCAGGTGGTGCGGGCGCAGCAGAAGCCGGAGCCGGTGTCCCCGCCCGTCGAGCCGGGCAAGTCGCCGTACGTGAAGCAGCTGGCCGGGGCCGGCATCGTCGAACCGGAAACCGAGAACATCGCCATCGGCTCGCTCACCCCCGGCGTGGTGGACAAGGTGCTGGTGAGGGTGGGGCAGACGGTGAAGCCCGGCGACCCGCTGTTCCAACTGGACGACCGCACCCTGCGGGCCGAGCTGCGGGTGCGGAAGGCCCTGCTGGCCAGCGCCGAGCAGTCGCTCGCCAAGCTGAACCAGCAGCCGCGGAAGGACGAGCGGCCGGTGCAGGAGGCGAAGGTGAAGGAGGCCGAGGTGGCCCTGCAAGACCAGGTGCAACTGTACAACCGCATGAAGGGCATCACGGCCGCCGCCCGGTCGGAGGAGGAGCTGGCCAAGCGGGAGATGGCGGTGGAACTGTCGAAGGCGACCCTCGCGCGGGTGAAGGCCGACTTCAAGCTGTGGGAGGCCGGGGCGTGGCAGGCGGACCGCGACATCGCCGAGGCGACGGTGGCCCAGGCGACGGCCCAGGTGCAGCAGACCGAGACGGACCTGTCTCGCCTGACGGTGGCCGCCCCGCAGCTGCGGTGGAAGGCCGACCCGAGCGGGCGGGCGGTGGCCGACGCCGCCGGGGTGGAGTTCAAGGTGCTGCAGGTGAACATCCGGCCGGGCGAGTACGTGAACGCGGCGGCCGGCACCTCGCTGGTGGTGCTCGGGGCGGTGGGCCAGTTGCACGTGCGGGTGGACTTCGACGAGAACGACATCGCCCGGTTCAGCCCGACCCTCGTCGGGGTTGCGAAGCCGCGGGGGAACCCGGACGTGTCCTTCCCGCTCACCTTCGTGCGGGTGGACCCGTTCGTCATCCCGAAACGGTCGCTCACCGGGTCGAACACCGAACGGGTGGACACCCGGGTGCTACAGGTGATCTACCGCATCGACACGACGAACCGGCCGCTGTACGTCGGCCAGCAGATGGACGTGTTCCTGAACGCGGGCAAGTGAGAAGTCGCCGCACACTCCGCCGGCGGGGCG
The DNA here is from genome assembly GCA_964390195.1 of uncultured Fimbriiglobus sp. Taxonomy (GTDB): domain Bacteria; phylum Planctomycetota; class Planctomycetia; order Gemmatales; family Gemmataceae; genus JALHQU01. The sequence continues at coordinate 1,541 of CAYMHO010000167.1, forward strand.
CACGACCCCCCCCGCGGGTGGGGCGCCCTTGGGGGGCGCGCCGCCCGCCCCCGGCGCGGGCGGAGCGCCGACCGCCCGCGGAGTGTGCGGCGACTTTGGGCGGAGCGCAGACCGCCCGCGGAGCGTGCGGCGACTTTACTTCCCTTCGGGGATGGCCAGTTCCTGCTCCACCTTCGTCACCCCGGTGGTGGTCTGGGCGAGCATCACCGCCCGCTCCCGCTGGGCGGGCGTGTCCACCTTACCGGTCAGCTTCACCACCCCGTCGGCGGGGGTGGTCACCACGATGTGCGCTTTCGTCAGGGTGGCGTCCGTCTTCAGCCGCACCCGCACCCGGTCGTCCACCCCGATCAGGTCGCCCACCTGCGCGGCCGCCAACGGGCCGGCCACCGCGGCGCGGTCGGGCAAGGCCCCGCCCACCTGGACGGCGGCGGTACGGCCGACCCGCGTCAGCACCTCGGCGTCGGAGGGCTTGCTCAGGGCGAGCGCCCCGCCGACGATGACCACGAACACCGACACCACCAGAATCTTCTTCCACATGACGGCACCCGCCCTGGCGGTCACAGTTGTTGTCCCGCAGGAACCGTAGCACACGAACCGGTACCCTGACGGCGACTTCAGTCGGATCGCGCGGTTGAAGCCGAGCGACCTCGCCAGCCGCCGATACAATCGGTGCCACCGTGCGGAGTTCCCCACCTTTGCGCCTCGGCCTTCGCTTCCGGTTGCTCGTCCCGCTCGGGCTGCTGCTGGCCGCCGACGTGGCCGTCACCACCTGGGCGGCGGTCGCGGCGGCCGCCGATGCCGAGCACGGCATCGCCCGCCGGCACGGCGAGGTGGTCACCGCCCTGAGCGAACCGCCCACCTCGTTCCCCCTCACCCCGCCCATCCTGGCGAAGATGAAGCGGCTGTCCGGAGCCGAGTTCGTGTTCGTACCGCGGAGCGGGGAGTGGGTCGGCACCTTCCAGCCGATGCCCGAGACGCTGCCCGCCGGGGGCACGTTCGAGGTGAACGGCGAGGCCTACAGCGTGCGGCGGTTCACCCTGCCGGAGGCCCACCCGGAGGCGGGCGGGGTGTTGCTCATCTGTTCGCCCGAGTCGGGACGCAAGGTGGCGGTGCGGGACGCGGTGGTGCCGCCCCTGCTGCTCGGGGTGGCGGTGGCGGCGGCGGCGGTCGCGCTGCTGGTCATCGGCGGGCGGGTGGTCGGGCGGGTGGAGCGGGTGAAGCGGCGGACGGAGGCGATCGCCGGCGGGGACTTTCGTTCGCACCCGCTGCCCGATTCGCCCGACGACGAGTTGCGTGATTTGGGTGCGGCCGTCAACCAACTGGCCGAGCGGCTAGGCGACTACGAGCGGAAACTGCAGCAGACCGAACGTCTGCGGGTGCTCGGTCAGTTCAGCGGGGGGCTGGCGCACCAACTGCGAAACGCGGCAGCGGGGGCGCGGCTGGCGGTGCAGCTTTACATGAAAGACCCGGACGGCGACCGCGAGCCGCTGGAGGTGGCCTTGCGGCAACTGGCCCGCATCGAGACGAACCTGAGCCAGTTCCTCTCGCTGGGCAAACCGACGGCCGCGGCCGCCAGTCCGCTGGACGTGGGCGAGGTGGTGTCGGCGGCGGTGCGGTTGCACGGCCCGCAGTGCCGGCACGTGGGCATTCAACTGACTTGGGAGCCGCCGGGGCCGCTGCCGCTCTCGGGGGACGTCACCCACCTCGGGCACCTGGTCGGCAACCTGATCGGCAACGCGATTGATGCCGCCGGTCCGGGCGGGGCGGTGGGCGTGACGGCGACGACGGCGAACGGGAAGGTGGTGATCGAGGTAAGCGACACCGGCCCCGGCCCGCCGCCGGCGGTGGCCGACCGCCTGTTCGAGCCGTTCGTCACCGGCAAGGAGCAGGGCATCGGGCTGGGGCTGGCGGTGGCGAAGCAGGCGGTCGAGAGCCACGGCGGGGCGATCGACTGGCGGCGGGACGGCGGGCGGACGGTGTTCCGGGTGGTGCTGCCGGCGGGGTAGCCGGGTTGCCACGGCGGATACAGTAAACCTGCCGGAAGATTGTCCCTTACCCGAGAGATGTCATGTCGCCGCTGCTGCTCGCCGCCCTCGCCCTCGCCCAACCGCCCGCCGACGACTGGAAGCAGGCGGAGACGAAGTACCTGTCGAACATCAAGCAGGTGACGAAGGACTTCGTCCGTGCCGGGGAAGGGTACTTCTCGCCCGACGGCAAACTGGTGATTTATCAGGCCGAGGAGAAGGACACCGGCAACCCGTTCTACCAGATCTTCGTGCAAGACCTGGCCACCGGGAAGAACTGGAAGGTCAGCCCCGGCAACGGCCGCACGACGTGCGCGTACTTCCGCCCGGACGGCAAGCGGATCATCTTCGCCAGCAGCCACGAGGACCCGGACACGAAGAAGCACCAGGAAGGGGAGTACAAGCAGCGGAAGGAGGACGCGGAGAAGGGCGTGCGGCGCCGGTACTCGTGGGACTTCGACCCGCACATGAAGATCTACGAGGCCGACGTGGACGGCGGGAACCGCAAGTGCCTGACGCCGGACGCCAAGGCGTACACGGCCGAAGGGAGCTACCGCGGCGACGGCAAGAAGATCGTGTACAGCAGCGGGAACGCCGGCGACGTGCAGTTGTACATCATGGACGCCGACGGCAAGAACCCGAAGCAACTGACCACCGCCAAGAACTGCTACAACGGCGGGCCGTTCCTAAGTCCGGACGGGACGAAGGTGATCTTCCGCAGCGACCGCAAGGAGAAGGACCGCCTGCAACTGTACGTGGTCGATGCCGACGGCAAGAACGAGAAGGCGCTGACGGACAACGACAAGTGGGTGTACTGGGCGCCGTACTGGTACAAGGACGGCAAGCACATCATCTACACCGCCGCCGACCACTCGGACGAGAAGGCCCGCCCGAACTACGACCTGTACTGGATGAACATCGAGACGGGCAAGACGACCCGCATCACCCACGCCCCCGGCCAGGACGTGCTGCCGGTGTTCAGCCCGGACTACAAGAAGGTGATGTGGACCACCAGCCGCGACGGCCGGAGCCCGACGCAACTGTGGATCGCCGACTTCACCCCGCCGACGGAGTGACGCGAGAACGCCGGTTGTCCCCGTCCGTTTCGGCCATCGGCACGCCGGGGACCGCCTGTGAAACTCGTACTCGTCCTCACGGGGTTGGCCGTCGGCGGCGTGGCAATCTACCTGCTCGCGGCGTGGGCACAGCGCCGCGGGTGGGTGAACTTCAAGGCCGCCGGAAGTGGCATGACTGCGGGCATCGCGGAGGTGGGGCGGGTACTCGACCCGCCGACCAGGCACATCGAAACGGTGCGGCAGGAGAGGCCGCACCAGAACGAGGACGGAGAAAACCCGGACAACGAGCCGCGACCGCCAGGGAGCGGGTGAGCGCTCACCCGCTTCCTGGCGGTCGCGGCTCGTTCGTCACCACTCCCGCTTCACCACCTCCGGGCCGCCGGTGACGGCCCCGCTCGCGCCGGTCTGCTCGTGCTTCGGCGTCCACCGCAGGATCGGCTCTTTCGCCGCCTTCACCTCGTCGGCCCGGCTGATGACGTGCGTGTGCGGGGCGTTCCGCACCGTTTCGGCGTCTTCCGCCTTGATCTTCAGCAGGGTGTCGGCGAACGCGTCGAGCGTCTCCTTGCTCTCCGTCTCGGTCGGCTCCATCATCAGGGCTTCGGGCACCACCAGCGGGAAGTAGACCGTCGGGGCGTGGTAGCCGTAGTCGAGTAACCGCTTGGCCAGGTCCATCGCCCGCACCTTCTTCTCCCGCACCAGCCCGCGGGCGGTGGCGACGAACTCGTGCATGCACGGGCCGGGGTGCGGGATCTCGAACCCCTCGGCCACCCGCGCCCGCAGGTAGTTGGCGTTCAGCACCGCCTGCTCGCTCACGTCCTTCAGCCCGTCGGGGCCGAGCGTGCGGATGTAGCAGTAACCGCGGAAGAGGATGCCGATGGTGCCGAAGAAGCTCCGCACCCGGCCGATGGACTTGGGCATGTCGAAGTCGAGGTAGTACCTCGGTTCCGAGTTCCGAGTTCCGTGTTCCGAGTTAGAACCACTGTCAGTGCCCGGAACTCGGGACTCGGAACTCGGAACTTCGCGTTTCCGCACGATCGGATTGGGCAGGTACGGGGCGAGGAAGTCTCGCACGGTGATCGGCCCGCTGCCCGGCCCGCCGCCGCCGTGCGGGCCGGTGAACGTCTTGTGGACGTTGTAATGCTGCATGTCCGCGCCGAAGTCGCCCGGCCGGGTGATGCCGAGGATGGCGTTCATGTTCGCGCCGTCCAGGTAGATCAGCCCGCCCTTGGCGTGAACCAGTTCGCAGATGGTCTGGATTTGCGTCTCGAACAGCCCCAGCGTGTTCGGGTTGGTGATCATGAACACGGCGGTGTCGTCGCCCAACTTCGCCTTCAGGTCGTCCAGGTTCACCAGCCCGTCGGCCCCGCTCTTCACCGTGATCGTTTCAAACCCGGCCAGGGCCGCGCTCGCCGGGTTGGTGCCGTGGGCCGAGTCGGGCACCAGCACCTTGGTGCGGTGGTGCTGATCCTTGTCCTTGAAGTAGGCGTGGGCGACGAACAGGGCGGTCAGTTCCCCCTGGGCACCGGCCGCCGGTTGCAGGCTGATGGCCGGCAGCCCGCTGATCTCCTTCAGGTACTCCTGCATGCCGTACAGCAGTTCCAGCATCCCCTGAGTGGTGCTGTCGTCTTGCAGCGGGTGCAGGTTGGCGAAGCCGGGATCGCCGGCGATCCGCTCGTGCCGCTTCGGGTTGTACTTCATGGTGCACGACCCCAACGGGTAGAAGTTGGTGTCGATGCTCATGTTCCGGGCGGACAGGTTCATGTAGTGGCGGATCAGGTCGATCTCGCCCACCTCGGGCAGCGGCGGCGGCCGGTCCGCGAGGTACTTCTTCGGCAGCAGTTCGGCGGCCGGCTTGGTCGGCACGTCGCACGCCGGCAGCCGGTGGCACCGCCGCCCGGACTTGGACATGTCGAAGATCAGGTCGGTGGATTGCGTGTTGTTCACTCGAAGATTCTCCTTCGTGTCGGGTATTCGGGTTCTGCTGTTTCGGTGTCCACAAGCCGTCGGTCGATGAATGCGGCGAATGATGGGGCGATGGCAATGCCAGGGTCATCTTCCTCCATGCCAGAACCGAATTCGACAACCTGCCCGAGGTGCCGGCCCCTCACCCCAAGTGACAGCCATCCGGCTTCGCCATCGGGCTCTTCGTGATGGCAGAGGATGGGGATGTAGTCCTGTCGCCACGGACTTGTCCAGATCGGCCAACTGACACCTTGCTCGATTTGAAGCAACCGCCACGGAAGGTCGAGTTGTTGTAGTTGCCAGGTGGATGCAAAGGCATCACCGGGGCCGTCATGGGGTGAGCCGTCACTGGAGTTCACCGAGAAGATGTACAGCAGCGGGTGATAGTATGCCCGGCGTGCGGAATCGAAACTCATGTAGAAAGCGGAGTCGGACCAGACCGCATTGTAGTTTAGCAGGAACGCCTTGTAGTCGTCTGGCAGAGTCAGGTTGAAACGAGTTTCAATCGCCGTGATCGCGTCCTGCGTGGTCGGGGGTCGCCGCTTCTCAAAGCCGACATGCTCGACGCACACCCCGACCGGCGGGCGGCTGACGCGAGCCACCCACACCGGGTCCAACCCCTCGGCCAACCCGTTCAGCCGCAGCACGATGAACCCGGCCGTCTGCTTTGTCTTCGCCCACTCCACCTCGGCCCGCAGGTACGCGCCGCGGGGGTCATTCCGCTCGTCCAGCCAGTCGGCGTACACCAGCCGCGGCAGGTCGTCGCCTGGCCGGTCCACAATGGAGCGGATGAACGCCTCGTCCTCGGTCATGCGAGCAGCCCCTTCTCGCGCAGGACGCCCTCGGCCCACGCCTGCTGCTCCGGCGTCAGCGGCGGGTCGGCCGGGTCGGAGTATTGCAACCGGCGGGCGTACACCCCCACGTCGTAGGTCCGGTCGAGGATCGCTTGCAGGTTCACCTCCACCGAAGCTCCGGGCCGCAGGGGGACGCGGACGGTCGGCAACCGCTGCGGCAGGCGAATCGGGTACACCTCGAACTCTTCCGGCTCCTCCGGGCGGTACACGCAGACGTGGTAATCGAACACGCCGGCGGTCTGGCGGGCGTGGGTGAGGGGAACGGCGGTGGTGTGCGTGCCGGCTCGCAGGAAGTCCAGTTCGACCAGGTTCACCCGCCGCTCGGCCAGCTCCCGCTGCTTCCGCCGGTACTCCGTACGGTGGGTGGACTTGTTCGACGGGCTGAGCACCTCGATCGACGTCACCAGCTGCTCGGTCCCCTCAGTCGAGCGGACCTCGATCAGCCATTCGGTGATCTCGTCCCGCGGCACGTGGACTGTCACTGCCCGCACCTCGGACGGGTCGGCCACCGCCACCCCGCCGCCGTTCGTCGGCCCGCCGGTGCCGTTCGCCCCACGCGGGCGGAACACCCCCACGTCCGGCTCGCGGAGCGCGGGAGGTTCGTCCCCTTCGATCACCACCCGGTTGGCAATGTCGGCGAAGTATGGCGGGGGCAGGACGGCGTTCAGCGCCTCGCTCAGATAGGTGACGTACCGATTGTGGACGCCGGGGAACACGCCCGGCTGTTCGAGCCACGGGTCCATGCCGGGGAACGGGCTAGGCACGGATCACCCCCTTCTCCCGCAGGATGCCCTCGGCCCACGCCTGTTGCTCCGGCGTCAGCGGCGGGTCCGGCGGTTGATGGTACTTCGCCGCCATTGCGTACCGTCCGCGGTCGTAAGCCGCGTCGAGCATTGGCTGAAGATCGATCATGACGGGCTTCACGCCGGGGTCGAGCGGGATCTCGAACGCGGGCAGGCGGTCGGCCAGTTTCCACGCGGCGACGAAGAACCGACGCACCGGGCGGGCGACCGTGACGCAAACGTGGTAGTCGTACCCGCGGTGTTGCCGACGGAGCACTTCACGGTCCGCCATCGTGGTGTGAGCGCCGCCACGCAGCAGGTCGATTTCCACCAAGTTTACACCACCTCTGCGACACTCCTCTTGCTTGAGCTGGTACGCCTCGTGCCCGTTGCTCCCGGCTCGCTTGTTGGAGCGGCTGAGCACTTCCACCGCCGTGACGAGCCGTTCCCCGTCCTGTGAGACGATTTCGAGATACGCCTCCTTCCATGGGTCCACTTCGACCTCGTGAAGAACCAGCCCCGAGAGCGAAGCGAGCGCCGTCCCGCCTGCGGCCGCTGGATCGTCGGGGCCGAACACGCTCACGTCCGGGTCACGACGCTGGACGTCGTCGATCCAGACGCGATTCGTGAACGTCGCCCGGTACTCCCCCGGCAGTTGCTCGTTAAGCGCGTCGCGGATGTAGTGGATGAACGTGTCGTGCAGGTTGGGGAAGATCCCTTCCCTTTCGAGCCACGGGTCCATGCCGGGGAATGGGCTGGGCATCGTGTCGCCTCCGGTGTGCTGTTTACAGTATGACGGTCCCTTCCGGCCCCGCCACCCCGTTTGGTAGCATGAACGGCATGCTCGTCCTCGACCCGTTCGCACCGGCTCCACCCCCGCCCGCCAACCTCGCGTTGCTCCGGGTCAGCCGGCGGGCGATGGCCACCACGTTCGAGGTCGCCATCCCCTACGGCACGCCGAACGCCCTGGCCGCCGCCGAAGCCGCACTCGACCTGATCGACCAGCTCGAAGAACAAATGACGGTCTACCGCGACAGCAGCGAGGTCAGCCGGTTGAATGAAACCGGGCGAGCCGACGAGATGGAACCGCAACTGTTCGCCCTGCTGCAACGGTGTGCCACGCTGACGCGGGACACCGAAGGGGCGTTCGACGTGGCGTGCGGGGCGCTAGTCAAGTGCTGGGGGTTCTACAAGCGGGAGGGCCGCATCCCTACCGGAACGGAGTTGAACGCGGCGATGGCCCGCACCGGCTGCCGGCACGTCATCCTGAACGCCGAGACGTGCGGCGTGCGGTTCAGTCGGCCGGGGGTGGAACTGAACCTCGGGGCGGTCGGCAAAGGGTACGCCCTCGACCGGGCGGCGGAGTTGATCCGCACCGAGTTCGGCATCCGTTCGGCCCTGTTGCACGGCGGCGGCAGTAGCGTGCGGGCGATCGGCCGCCCGCCGACCGACTTCCGCGGGTGGCGGGTGAGCATCCGCCACCCGCACGACGACCGCCGCACGCTCGGCAGCGTGTACCTGGACGACGAAGCGCTCGGCACCTCCGCTGACACCTACCAGTATTTCGAGTACAACGGGAGGAGGTACGGGCACGTGCTTGACCCCCGCACCGGGCGGCCGGTGGGCGGCACCCGCAGCGCCAGTTGCGTCGCCCCGACGGCGGCGGATGCCGACGCGATCAGCACGGCGTTCTTCGTGGCCGGCCCGGAGTGGACGGCCGAGTACTGCCGGACCCGCGGCCACCTGCGGGCGGTGGTGTTAGGTGAAGCGGAAGCGCCCGCCACCCACAACCTGCGGGCCGACCAGTACGACCCGCCCGGCTTCCGCGATCCAGGCTGACTGGCTCCTTCCTACTTGCTCCTTGTGACCCCTCTCATGTCCCTCTCCCCGCTCGACATCGCCGCCTACGTCGGACTGGTCGGCGTCATCATCGCCCTGTTCGTGTCCACCGCGCACAACAAGTGGCAGCCGAAGGTGTTCGCCATCCTGGCCCTGCGGCTGGCGGTCGGCTGGCACTTCTGCTTCGAGGGGATGCACAAGATCCACTCGTTCGTGGTCGGCCCGGCCGAGAAGAACCGGGTGTTCACCAGCGAGCCGTACTTCGCCGCCGGCGAGGGGCCGTTCGCCGACGCCGCCCGCCAGCGGTTCCTGGGCGACCCGGAGAAGACGTACACCGAGCGGCTGAAGAAGGGGGAAGAACTGACCCCCGCCCAGTTCAAGGCGAAGACCCCGGCCGAACAGGCCGCCCTGTGCCCGGAGGTGGTCGCGGCCGAGTTGAAGAGCGGGCTGGCCGACACCCTGGCCGGGTTCGAGGCGGACCTGGCGAAACTGAAGGCGGAGGCGGAGAAGCTGCCCGCCGGCTCCGACGCCGAGAAGAAGGCGAAGGCCGACGCCGAGGCGAAGGTGCTGGCGGCCGAGGTGAAGGTGAACGGGCTGGCGAACGACGGCGAGGCCCTGCGGGCGAGGTACGCCGCGTGGGTGTACGGGGCCGCCCCCCGCCCGTTCAAGGTGAAGGGGTTCGGCGGGGACGACCTGCAACTCACCCCCGATCAGGCCCGCGCCTACGTCAAGCAACTTCAGACCGAAATCGAGGAACGGAAGAAACGGCAGGACAGCGACCTCGGCCACGGGTACGGGTACGAGATGGACCGGCTGAAGGTGATCAAGGCCGACCTGCTCGCCGCCAAGAACGACCTGGCGAAGGACACCAAGACCCTCGTCGCCGAACTGCGGAAGGACGCCGGGCTGCCCGACCTGCCGGCCGAGAAGCCCGACTGGACGCACGACATCAAGCTGATGGACCAGGTGACGGCCTGGACGATCACCCTCGTCGGGGCCGGGCTGCTGGTCGGCCTGTTCACCCGCCTGTGGTGCGTGGTCGGCACCGGCTTCCTGGTGCTCACATACCTGAGCCACCCGACGATCCCCGGCCTGCCCCTCCCGCCGAACACCGAGGGGAACCCGCTATTCATCAACAAGAACATCATCGAAGCCCTCGCCCTGGTGGTGGTGCTCGTCCACCCGACCGGCCGGTGGCTCGGCCTCGACGCCCTGTGGCAGGGCCTGGGCAAGAAGAACGAACCCGCCGCATAAACCCCACCCCGAATCGCCGCTCCCCCCGGAGACCCGCCATGTCCCTCGACCTCACCCCCGAGCAGCGGAAGCTCGGCAAAGACAACTTCGCCCAGGCGGCCGCCGACCTCGAGCGCCAGAAGCAGGCGGCCGAGGCGAAGGAGGGCAAAGACGCCCCCACCCGCCGCACGTTCATGAAGGTGGCCGCCGCCGCCGGGGCGGTCGTTCCGCTGAGCGCCGCCGTCTACTTCGGGTACGACGCGTGGAAGGGGAACAAGGCGGTGAAGGTGGCCCTCATCGGCACCGGCGACGAGGGGTGCGTGCTGGTGGGCGAGCACAACCCGGAGTACACCGAGATCGTCGCCGTGTGCGACGTGCGGCCGTGGAACCTGGACCGGGTGTTCAAGGAGAGCGGCGGCCCCCGCAAGGGGCTGAACAAGATGTACGGGGAGGAGACGGCCAAGAAGGTCAAGAAGTACCTGAGCGTGGAGGCCCTGCTGGCCGACAAGGACAAACTCGGCCTGGAAGGGGTCATCATCGCCACCCCGCTCGTCACCCACCACACCATCGCCATGCAGTGCATGGACGCCGGCCTGCACGTGCTGTGCGAGAAGCTGATGGCCCGGCGGATCCGCTACTGCAAGGACATGATCGCCAAGGGGGTGGAGAAGGGGCTGCTGCTGAGCGTCGGCCACCAGCGGCACTACAGCATGCTGTACGCCCACGCCCGCGAGGTGGTGGACTCGGGCGTGCTCGGCGACCTGAAGCACATCCGCGCCCTGTGGCACCGCAACAACTCGTGGCCGAAGACGTTCACCGCCAAAGAGAAGGCGGAGTTCGACAAGACCTTCGACCTGCCCATGTACGGCGACACCTGGTACCCGCCGGTGCGGAAGATGGACACCGCCCGGTACGAGCCGGACGAGCTGAAGAAGCTCGCCCTGCTGCCCGACGGCGAGGCGTACCAACTGGCCGACAAGGCGAAGGCGCTCGGGTACACCGACGTCGAGCAGCTCGTCCGCTGGCGGACGTACAACGCCACCGGCGGCGGGCTGATGGCCGAACTGGGCAGCCACCAGCTCGACGCGGCCAGCATCTTCCTCGGCAAGGTGCACCCCCTGCGGGTGGTCGGCACCGGGGTGCGGAGCTTCTACTCGAAGGAGCACACCACCGACAAGGACGGGTTCAAGGTGAGCCGCAACCCCCGCGAGTGCGAGGACGGGGTGTTCGTCACCTTCGAGTTCCCCGGCAAGAACTACGCGAAGGACGCCAACGATAAGGTGGTGGTCACGTACTCGTCGTTCAGCACCAACGGGTTCGAGCAGTACGGCGAGCACCTGATGGGCAGCCGCGGCAACCTGGTCATCGAGAAGGAGGCGAGCGCCTTCCTGTTCCGCGAGATGGAACCCGGCAGCAAGGCCGGGGCGAAGGAGACGACGGTGACGGTGTCGGGCGGGGACGGCAAGAAGCCGGCCCTGGAGGCGGCCAGCACCTGGGGCGGGGGCGGCGGGGCGGCCATCAACAAGGGGCCGGCGGCCCCGGAGTGGGACACCGACATCCGCGGCTACCGCACCGAGATGGAGCACTTCGCCTTCCTGATCCGCCGCCAGCAGAAGGAGAAGCTGCCGGGGTCCGAGCTGTACAAGAAGTCGGCGGACGGCAAGTACGCGAACGCCGACGCCCTGCCGCGGTGCCACGGGGAGGTGGCGATGGCCGACGCCATCATCGCCCTGACGGCCAACATGGCGATGGCCAAGGGGCAGCCGATCGACTTCGAGCACGACTGGTTCGACGCCGCCAAACTGGACGCCGTGCCCGAGACCAAGCACGAGAAGCAGGGGTGAGGTGAATTCGGGTGAATGGTTCGCCGCGGGGCGGGGACGGGCGTGCGCGGCACGTCCGTCCCCGCCCCGCGGCGTTTCGTTATCCGTCAGTCTGCCCAGCTCACCACCTCGCCGAACTTGGCCTTCAGTTCGGCCCGCATGCCGTAGGTCATGTTCCGCGTCGGCAGCACCAGGCTGGTCAGGTCGGGGGCCGGCTGGGCGGTGAGCAGGTGTTTCGCACCGGCGTCCGAGATCGGGTTGTTCCGCAGGTCCAGTTCCACCAGGTTCGGCCAGAACGTCCCGCGGGTGAGGTACCGCACCGCCGCGTTGTCGCACCGCGTGTTCGCCAGCCCGAGCGACCGCAGGCCGGTCAGGTGCGGCGAGCGGGCGATGGTTTTGATGCCGTCGGTGCCGAGCGGGTTGCCGTCCAGTACGAGCTTGCGGAGGGGGACGAACGCCGGCGTCCGCGACAGCACGGCCGCGGCGGCGAGGTCGAGGTTCGTCTTGGTCAGGTCGAGCACCCGCAGGCGGTCGGCGGCGGTGGCGAGGATGGACAGGCCGTTGGTGGTGAGCGCGTTCCCGTTCAGCCGCAGCACTTCGGCCTGCTTCGCCAGCCCGGCGTCGGCGAAGGTGCGGGCGGCGGTCGGTCCGAACCCCATGTGGAACAGGTCGTACTCGGTCAGGTTGACCGGCCCGTTCTGGGCGATGGCTTCCATCGTTTCGTCAGCCGACCCGTACCCGTGCCGCATCGAGAGTGACGTGAGTTGCTTGCCGAGCGGGGTGGCGAACAACTCTTCGAGAATGATCGGGATGGACGGGAAGTTGGTCGTCTCCAACCGCAGCGACGTGATGCCGGTGGTGTAGGGCGACTCCCGCAGGCAGCGGAGCGGCTCGTTCGGGGAAGACAAACCGTCCAGGGTGAGGGCGCGCAACCTCGGGAGCCACGGGGCGGCCGCGAAGTGTCGCCAGTCGTCCAGCGTGCCGGTGCGGACGTGGAGCGCGGCAATCGGTTGTTTGCGGAGGGCGAACGCCACCAGTTCGGCGGCCCGCGGGTTGGCTAGACCGACGCACCAGCCGAACCCGCGGTGGTGAGACGGACGAGGGAAGTAGGCGGTGGAGTTCGCCAGGAGGTCGTACACCTCGTGGACCCACGGCTCGCCCGTCACCCACTCCCGCTTGCGGGTATTGCACAGCACCGCGAACGGCTCGTGCTCGGGCGTCCTGGCCAGCTCGATCTGGGCGCGGATGAACGCCGCCCGGTCGGCGTCGCCGTTCTCCTCCAGGTAGTCTGCGAACACCAGCCGCGGCAGGTCGTCGTCCGGCGACGCGAGCACGGCCTGCCGCAAGGCGTCGAGGGTGGACATGCCCGAATTGTAGGTGGAACGAGTGCGGTGCCGTAACCACTACCGGAGGGACGGGTTACGTGAACTTTTGTGCAGAAAATCGCGGAGGGGGTATGTGTGGTCTGCCTGATCTTCTTGAGCTTCTTGGTTTCGTTAAAGTGTCGCCAAGCTCTTCACCCACCCGTACACGCTCGGCTCGGTCCACGAGAACACCAGCACGCCGGGCACCACCCCGAGGGCGATGCTCAGCAGCACGAACACGCCGAGGACGACGAACTCGCGGGCGGTCACGTCCGGGAACTTGGCGGTGTCCGGGTTCACCCCGAGGTACGCCCGCTGCCACGCCCACAGCAGGTACGCGGCCGTCAGGATGGTGGACAGGATGGCGGCGGTGGTCAGCCCCCAGCAGAACCGCCACGCCCCCATCATCACCTGGAACTCGCCGACGAACCCGCACAGCGCCGGCAGCCCCATGCTGGCGAAGAACAGGATCACGCTCAGCCCACTGAACACCGGCATCGGCTCTTTCAGCCCGCCGAGGCGGTTCAGGTCGCGGTGGTGGGCGCGGTCGTACACCACGCCGACGGCGAAGAACATGCCGGCCGACGTCACCCCGTGGGCGATCATCTGGAAGAGGGCACCGTTCACCCCCCACTCCCACCACTCGGAGTTGCTGCCGCCGCTCCACGCCGCCACCCCCAGCAGCACAAACCCCATGTGGCTGACGCTGCTGTAGGCGAGCAGCCGCTTGAAGTCCCGCTGGCCCATCGCCGCCAGCCCGCCGTACACGATGCCGACCACGCCGATCAGCC
>CAYMHO010000168.1:0-15266 GCA_964390195.1 uncultured Fimbriiglobus sp.
ACCGGCAGCGGCACCTCGACCCAGTTGGACACGTTGGCGTGTTCGAGCGCCTTGGCGTTCCGCAGGATGCCGGCCATCGCGTAGTAGTCTTTGGTCGGGATGGGGTCGAACTTGTGGTCGTGGCAGCGGGCGCAGGTGATCGTCTGGGCGAGCAGGCCCTTGCCGACCACGTCGAGCATCTCGTCCACCACGTCCATGCGGAGTTGCTTCTTGTCCTGCTCTTCCAGGTTGTTGTTGCCCATCGCCAGGAACGCGGTGGCGACGACGTTGCGCTGGCGTTCCTCGGGCGTCTTGTGCGGCAGCAAATCCCCGGCGATCTGCTCGCGGACGAAGTCGCTGTACGGCCGATCGGCGTTGAATGCGTCGATCACATAGTCCCGGTACCGCCACGCCTCTTTCAGGATGAGGCCGCGGAGGGTGAGCGATTCGCCGTACCGGCTGACGTCGAACCAGTGGCGTGCCCACCGCTCGCCGAACCGCGGGGAGGCCAGCAGTTCGTCCACCAGCTTCTCGTACGCGGCGGGGTCCTTGCTGTTCACGAAGGTGTCGATCTGCTCCGGCGTCGGCGGCAGACCCCACAGGTCGAAGTACAGGCGGCGGACGAGGGTGGGTTTGTCGGCGAGCGGGGCCGGGGCGAGTTTGGCGGCGGTCAGCTTGGCGAGGATGAGTTGATCGATCGCCTCCGACGCGCTCCCCTTCGGGTCGCGGCTAACCACCGGCTGATATGCCCAGAACTTCCGCCCGTCCTCGACGCTCATCCCGACTTGTTTCTTCACCACCGCCCCGCCGCGGGGGTCCGGCGCGCCCATCTTCACCCACGCCTCGACGTCCGCGATCACCGCGTCGGGCAGCTTCCCCGTCGGCGGCATTTTGGTGTCGCCGGTGTACGTCAGCGACTTCAGCAGCAGGCTGTCGGCCGGCTTCTTCCTGTCGATGGCCGGCCCGCTGTCCCCACCGGCGAGCAATCCGGCGGCGGTGTCGAGCAGCAGCCCGCCCTTCACCTTCTTCTTCTTCACCGCCTCGTCGCCGTGGCAACTGTAGCAGTGCTCGGCCAGCACCGGGCGGATCTTCTTCTCGAAGAACTCCACCTGCTGCGGGGTCGGGGCCGGGTCGGCGGCGGGGGCGGACACCGTCAGCAGAACGACGGCGAGGAGGGCTACGGGTGTTCGCATGGGAGACTGCGGGGGGTGGAGGCGAAGGAGATTATGCCCGAAACCGGTGGCGGAGGGAAGCGGGTTGGTGATTGTTCCGGCGGGCGTGGCCGGTTAGAGTATGTCCACCGTTCGCCCGGAGTCGGCACATGCAACTCCCGCCCCTACTGAACGCGATTGCCCACTCCGCCCCCGCACTCATCGCCCTGTTCCTGGCCGCCGTCCTCGGCCTGATCAACCTGGGAAGGTACAAGACACCGGCCCTGCTCACCATGCTCGGCGGGTTGCTCGGCGGGCTGACGCTGTTCGCCTCGGTGCTCGTCCGCGAGATGATCTGGGCCAACGCCACGGCGGACGGGAAGTTCGAAGCGGCCGGAACGCTCACCGCCGTCATCGGCATCGGCGGGAACGTGATCGTGGCGGTCGGCATCGGGATGATCGCCTTCGCCGTCTTCGCCGGGCGGCGGCCGACGGTGCGAGACGACCGGGACCGCCGCGACGACCGCCCTCGGGACCGGGAACCGGACGATCGCCCCCGCCGCGACGGCGGCGAGCCGCTAAAACGAGCCTCTCGCCCTCCGGGCTGAGCGGAACCGTGTGACGAGGGGCCGATGCGGGTGTGGCGACATCTCCTGTGGGTGGACTGCTCTGCCGGCGGGGTGGTGGGCGTGCTGGTGCTGCTGCTCTCCGGCTGGCTGAGCGAGCTGTACGCCCTGCCGCTCCCGGTGGTGCTGGTGATGGGGGCGGCCAACCTGCTGTACGCCAGTATCTCGCTCTCTCTCGCGGTGCGGAAGGTGCGGCCGATGCCGCTGCTCGTGGTGCTGGTGGTGGCGAACGGGGTGTGGGCGGTCGGGTGCGTGGTGGCGGCGGTCGTGTTCGCCGGCACCGCCTCGCCGCTTGGCCTGGCGACGTTGATCGGTGAGGGGCTGTTCGTCGGCGGGCTGGCGGCGCTTGAGTGGAGGAACCGGAGGTTGCTGCTCGCCGTGGGTGACGGGCTGTCGAAAACTCAGACAGGGGATGGGGTGCGATCTTGATCCCCTTGATCCCCTTGCCACCGATCCACCCCTGCTGTCGGCATTTTGGACATTCGTTCAGATAACGAGCATCGCGTCCCCGTAGCTGAAGAAGCGGTATTCGCACTTCACGGCCTCGTCGTAGGCCCGCCGCAGCAACCCCGTGCCCGCCATCGCCCCCACCAGCAACAGCAGCGTCGTCTTCGGCAGGTGGAAGTTGGTGACCAGTGCGTCCACCACGCGGAACTGGTACGGCGGGTGGATGTACAGCGCCGTCTCTCCGCGGAACGGGGTCAACTCGCCACCCTGGGCCGCCGCTTCGAGCGTCCGCGTGCTGGTGGTGCCGACCGCGATCACCCGCCCGCCGCTCGCCTTCGCCTTCGCCACCGCCGCCACGGTGTCGCCGCTCACCTCCGCCCACTCGGCGTGCAACTGGTGCTCCCGCGGGTCGTCCACCTTGATCGGGGCGAATGTCCCCAGCCCGACGTGCAGCGTCACCCGTGCGACGTTCAACCCGGCCAGCATCTCCGGGGTGAAGTGCAACCCGGCGGTGGGCGCGGCCACCGACCCGGCCCGGTCGGCGAACACCGTCTGATACCGTTCGCGGTCGGTCGGCTCGTCGTGCCCCTTGCGGATGTAGTGCGGCAGCGGCATGTGCCCGTGAACGGCGAGCAGTTCTGCGGCGGTGCCGGGGCGGTCGGGCCGCATCAGCCAGTGGCGGTCGTCCGTGCGGCCGGTCAGGGTCAACTTCATCCCGGTCGGCGACAGGGTGAACTGTTCCCCCGGCTGGGCGAACCCGCGGGTGTGGCAGAGCAGTTCCCACTCGCCGGCCGGCGTCTCGCGGAGGAACAACCCCTCCCACTTGCCGCCGGTGTTCGCCCGCACCCCCTCTACCCGAGCCGGGATGACTTTGGTGTCGTTCAACACCAGCAGGTCGTTCGGCCGGAGGAGCGTCGGCAGGTCTCGGAAGGTGCGGTGGGAGAGGGAATCGGCGGCCCGATCGAGCACCAGCAACCGCGACTCGTCCCGCCGCGCCGCAGGGTGCTGGGCGATCAGGTGCGGCGGCAGTTCGTAGTCGAAGAACAGGTCGGACATTGGGGCGTCGCTTGTCTTCTGTGCGTCCGGTTCATTTACCAACCTTCATGCTAGCCACCTTACGGGGTCCGGCGTGATCCGCACCACTTGCCCGAAGTGCGGCCGGGAGGATGCCGTTGCCGACTACCTGGCCGCGCTGCCCATCATGTGCAACGCGTGCGGGACGCGGGTGACCATCGGCGAGCCGATCGTCACCCGCCCGGCGTTACCGCCGCCGGTCGCGCCGCCGCCCAAGCCCCCGCCGGTGGTTGTCGCCCCACCGCTCCCACCCCCGCCGGTGGTTGTCGCCCCACCGCTCCCACCCCCGCCGAAGCTGTCACCGCCCCCACCCCCGCCGAAAGCGGTGGTGCCTCCTCCGCCGCCGCCGAAGCCGAAGCCGGTCCCCCCGCCCCCGCCGCCGGTCGTGCCGCCACCCGTGTCGGTTCCGGTGACGGTACCGGACGAGTTGGTGATGGCGCTCGACGAGGTGGTGCCGGAACCGGTCCAACTGGTGCCCGCCCCGCGGGCGGTCAAGCGGCCGCCGCAGTTCCCCGCCTCCCTCGACCGGCCGTTCCCGCTCCCGCTCGCCCCGGTGTGGCGTCGGATCCTCGCCCGCTTCCTCATGCTGCTCGGGCTGGCATTCATGGCCGGACTCGGGTTCGGGGTGCTGATTCTGGTGCCGAAGTCGATCACCCGCGACGTGTACATCACCTACGCCATCGTCGCCGCCTTCCCGGTCATCTACCTGCTGGTGAACGCGGCCATGCTCGCCCGCACCGGGCAGGACGTCGGCAAGCGGTACGCCGGCATCCGCATCGTGAACGCCGACGGCAGCAAGGCGACGGAGAAGACGGCCCTGATCAAACGGGACGCGCTCACCTTAGTCCTCGGCCTGACCGGCGTCGGGCTGATCTACTGGCTGGTGAGCGCCGCCATGCTGTTCAGCAAGGGCGGGCGGACGCTGCACGACCGGGTGGCCGGCACGCGGGTGGTGCGGGCGTAGAATGGAGAGACCTCACCCCCCGTCCCCCTCTCCATGACATGGAGAGGGGGTGTTCAACCTGCGGAGGTTTGAGACGGTTTGCGAACGAAACTGAATCGCATCCGTCTTGAACACCCCCTCTCCATGACATGGAGAGGGGGACGGGGGGTGAGGTCCCCAGGATTCACAGCATGACGATCACCATCGACATCACCTCCGACGTCGTCTGCCCGTGGTGCTACATCGGCAAGCGGCGGCTGGAGGCGGCCATGCGGCAGTCGCCCGGCCACACGTTCGCCGTGCGGTGGCGCCCGTACCAGTTGAACCCGACCATGCCGGCCGAGGGGATGGACCGGCGGGCGTACCGCACCCGCAAGTTCGGCACCTGGGAGAAATCGCTCGAACTGGACGCCCAGGTGACGGCCGCGGCGAACGCCGAGGGGCTGCCGTTCGCCCTGGACAAGATCGCCCGCACGCCGAACACGTTCAACGCCCACCGGGTGCTCTGGCTGGCCGACCAGCAGGGCGTTCAAGACGCCGTCGCGGAAGAGTTGTTCAAAGCCTACTTCGTCGAGGGGCGAAACTTCGGCGACCGGGCGGTGCTGCTCGACATCGCCGCCGCCGGCGGGCTGAGCCGCGAGCGGGTGGACGCCATGCTGCACGGCGACGACGGCGTGGACGAGGTGAAGGTGGAAGAAGCAAAGGCCCGCCAGCGGGGCGTGGACGGGGTGCCGTTCTTCGTCATCAACAACAGCGTGGCGATCTCCGGGGCACAGCCAACGGCGGCGTTCGTGGCGGCGTTCCAGCAGGTAGCCCCGGCGGCCCCGGCGCAGACGTGCGGCGTCGGCGGGACGTGCTGAGGTGTTCTGCTGGATTCCGCCGTCGGGGCGTCCGACAATACTTGGTGATGCACACCGGAGGTCCGCAAATGGCCGCTACCCCCGCCCCCGCGTCCCCGCAGACGACCACCCCGTCCGAGAAGGCGTCGGTCGGCGACGTGTGGGCGTTCCGCCTGTTCGTCGTCCTGTTCTTCCTGACCCTCATCATCGGCCTGGGCCACTTCATCCTCAGCGCCATCAAGTACGCCAATGACAAGTGACCCGCACCAGTTCTACGACAACCCGCTGATCGCCCGGTACGCCGGGCCGCAGATGAGCGAGCGGTGGGGGCCGCGGCGGAAGTTCCGCACCTGGCGGCGGCTGTGGCTGGCCCTCGCCGAAGCGGAACACGAACTCGGGCTGCTGTCGGCCGACGGCCGGACCCCCCGCATCACCCCCGCCCACCTGGCCGAACTGCGGGCGCACCTGGACGACATCGACTTCGCCCGCGCCGCGTGGTGGGAGAAACAACTCCGCCACGACGTGATGGCCCACGTCCACACGCTCGGCGAGGTGGCCCCCGCCTGCAAGGAGATCATCCACCTCGGCGCCACGTCCTGCTACGTCACCGACAACGCCGACCTGATCCTGATGCGGGAGGGCCTGCACGAACTGTGCGGCCAGTTGGCAAATCTGATCGACGCCTTGGCCCGGTTCGCCGAGACGTGGCGGGCCGAGCCGACCCTCGGGTTCACCCACTTCCAGCCGGCCCAACTGACGACGGTGGGCAAGCGGGCGACCCTGTGGTGCTACGACTTCATCCTGGACTTGAAGGAACTGGAACGCCGCCGGGACGAGCTGCCGTTCCGCGGGGCGAAGGGCACCACCGGTACGCAGGCCAGCTTCCTCGCCCTGTTCAACGGCGACCACGACAAGGTGCGGCACCTGGACGAACTGGTGGCGAAGAAGATGGGCTTCGACACCCGCTTTCCCGTCACCGGCCAGACGTACTCGCGGAAGATCGACACACAGGTGCTCGACGCACTCGGCGGGGTGGCCCAGTCGGCGCACAAGTGGGGGAGCGACCTGCGGCTGCTCGCCCACCGGCAGGAGGTGGACGAGCCGTTCGAGGACAAGCAGATCGGGTCGAGTGCGATGGCGTACAAGCGGAACCCGATGCGGGCCGAGCGGCTGTGCTCGCTCAGCCGGTTCCTCATGGGCCTGCCGGCGATGGCCGCCCAGACGCACGCCACCCAGTGGTTCGAGCGGACGCTCGACGACTCCGCCGCCCGCCGGCTGTACCTCCCGCAGGCGTTCCTGACCGCCGACGCCTGCCTGCGGATCGGACTGAACGTCGCCCGCGGGCTGATCGTGAACGAGCCGATCGTCGCCCGGGGGGTCCGCGAGTACCTGCCGTACATGGCGACCGAGAACCTGATCATGGCGGCGGTGGCGGCCGGGGCCGACCGCCAGGACGCCCACGAACTGATCCGCGTTCACAGCCACGCGGTGACGAAACGCATCAAGGACGGCGTCGGCGTGAGCACCGAGCTGTTCGACCGGTTGAAGGCGGAACCCGCATTCGCCGGCGTGAACTTCGAGGCGGCGACGGACGCCCGGCTGTTCGTCGGCCGCAGCCCCGAGCAGGTGACGGAGTTCGTGGAGATGGAAGTCGAACCGATCCGCCGGCGGTACTCGGACGCCCTGGGGCAGAAGGCCGAGTTGAAGGTGTGACGTTTGTTGCAGCCGGGGTCTGTGACCCCGGCCGGACCGGCCTCACAGAGGCCGGCTACAACAGAAGATCACCCCTACTCGGCGTGACGACCACCCCGGAGCCGCCATGCCCGCGATCATCGACGACACCTACGCCGAGGCGTTCCGCAGCATCTACTCCGAAGTGCTGGTGACGGCCGCCAGTCGCAAGTGGCTCGACCACGCGATTCACGCCGCCACCGGCAACGCCAGCAGTTCCATCTTGTGCGACTGCGAGGCCGGCCTGAGCCGGTACACGGACGACACGCCCGACGGCCGACCCGGTGCCATCCTGCAATTCCACGTCCCGCGGTTCTGGAAGGAGCGGGAGCAGAAGCTGGAACGCGCCCTGCTGGTGCGGGTCAGCCAGAACGTGCTCACCTGCCCGACCACCGCCGCGTTCAACGTGCTGCCGACCGACCCGAACTGGTTCCCGCTCGGGCGGAAGGTGGCGTACTTCGGCGACGGCCACCAGTTCAAGGACGAGCGGCACGGGCGGCGGGTGCGGGTGATCCCCATCCTGAGCGGCGAGTTCGTCATCGAGCGGCGGTTCGGCTGGGCCGACGGGCTGATGGGCGGCAACCTGTGGTTCTTCGGCGAGACACCGGAGGCCGCGCTGGACGCCGCGGAGCGGAGCGTGGATGGCGTGATGCAGTTTAGCCGCGAGTCGAAGACGAGCGCGGTCAGTTTACCCTTCCCCGGCGGGGTGGCGAGCAGCGGGAGCAAAGCGGGCAGTAAGTACAAGTTCGCCATCGCCAGCACCTACGCCGAGTACTGCCCGACGCTCCGCGGCAAACCGGGGGTCGAAACCCGCCTGCCGGACGGGGTGGCGAGCGTGCAGGAGATCATCATCAACGGGCCGGACCTGAAGACGATCGCGGCCGCCACGCAAGCGGCCATCACCGCCGCGAAGGACACCCCGCACCTCCAACGAATCAGCGCCGGCAACTACGGCGGACGCCTCGGCAAGAGCTTCGTGTACCTGCACCCGGAGAAGCAGCCGGGGTAGAATGCGGCGTCCACTGCGGGCCGTTTCGCCATGTCCACCGACAGCCACTTCCTGGCCGCGATCGCGGCCGCCCTGCTCGACGCTCTGCCCAAACTGGTGTATGCCGACTGGCTGGACGAACGTGGCGACCCCCGCGGCGAATTGTTACGGCTCGACCAGGCGCTGCCCAACACCCCGCCGGGCGACGACCACTTCTGGCAACTGCACGCCCGCCGACGGGACCTGACCGACGGGGTCGAGTTCGACTGGCTGACGGCCGTCCGCGTCGGTAACGACTGCACCCCGGTCCTCGCCCACGGCTGGCCGGACGACGTGAAGGGCCGCTGGCGAACGGTCCGCGCCGCCGCGGAACGGCTGCTCGGGACACCGATCGGCGATGTGGGGCGAAACGCCGACGCCGTCCGCCGGGCCGAGGAGGAACTCGGCCAGCCACTGCCCGAATCCCTCCGCGAATGGGTGTCGTTCGTCGTTGATGCCTGCGACTGGCGACTCGTAGCGGACGCCTTCCTCCGTGACTTCGAATCGCTGCTGTTTTGGATGAACGACCGCGAACTGATTCTCCTCAGCGGTCAGGGTCGCGACGGGCGACTGGCGGTGCCGGTCGAGAACCTGGGCGACGACGACCCGTCGGTGTTCGAGTACGAGGAGGGCGGAGATGACGACTCGTGGGAACTGAACGAGGACGCCCGCGGGTACCCGGCTGTCAGCGAGTTCGCCCTGTTCCACCTGCTGAACGAGTGCCACGGGAGCGGCGGGCGGTTGGAGGTGTGGGTGCCCGACACCAACGAGTTGCGGACGCAGTTGAACGCCACCTTCCCACCGCCCGTCGAGTTCGCACAAGACGACGTGTGGGAACTGCCCGGCATCCTGGTCCGCATTCACACCAGACCGGGCCACGACCAGGATCAGGTGACGGTGTCGGTGCAGGAGGGAGTACCGGCGGCCGACGTGCCCGACTTCCTGTTCGCCGTCGGCCGCGGGCAGGGGCGGAACCTGAGCGGGCTGTTCATCCCCGACTTCCTCCGCGAACCGCAGGACGCCCGCACCCACCGCCTGCCACCGATACGGTGGATCAGCAACCCGGCGCACGAGGCGTACCGCCGCGGAAATTATTACCGGTACGGGTGGGCCGACCATCCGCGGGACGACACCGAGGCCGTGCGGTGCTACCGCATCGCCGCCGACTGGGACCATCCGAAGGCGATTGCAAGCCTTGGGAACATGGTCGAGAACGGGTACGGCATACAGGCCGATGTGAGCGAGGCTGTGCGTCTGTACCGGCGGGCGGTCGATCTGGGTGACCAGAGTGGCAACTATCACCTGGGTCACTGTCACCGCGAAGGTCGTGGCGTGCCACAGGATGACGCCGAGGCGCTTCGCTGTTTTCTCTTGGCGGCCGCCGGTGGCGACTGTGTCGCCATGTACTACACCGGCAAACATTACCAGGAAGGGCGGGGGGTGGCGAAAGACCCGGGGGCGGGCGTGGCGTGGCTTCGCAAGTGTGCCGCCGCCAACGTCAGTTTTGCCATGGCGGAGTTGGGCATCGCATACTGGACCGGGAATGGGGTCGAGAACAACGACGAAGAGGCCGTGAGGTGGTATCGCAGAGCGATCGACAAGGACGGCGACCGCACGGCCCTCTACGGCCTGGGGTACGCCCACTTCCTCGGCCGCGGCGTGGAGAAGGATGTGCCGCGGGCCTTCGACTTGTTCCGTCAATCGGCTGAGAAGGGGGACACGCAGGGCTTGTGGATGGCCGGCTGGTGTCTGCACCACGGGCTTGGGGTGGCGAACGACCCGGACCGCGCGGCGGAACTCTTCGGTCAGGCAGCGGCCGCCGAGAACGAGTTGTGGGCCATCACCAACTTCGGCTGGGCTTATGCCAACGGCCTGGGCGTGCCACCAGACCACGCCGAGTCGTTGCGGTGGTATCGCCGGGCGGCCGAACTGGGTGATAAGCCGTCGAAGATGTGGCTGGCTGAGTTGGGAGAGTGACGGGGCCAGCAATTCACATTGTCTCGCACATTCGGCCCGCTATCCTCCGGCGGCTCCTTCCCCCGGAGGCGACCGGATGCGAACTCTTCTGGCGGTGCTGGCGGGCGTGGTCGGCGTGGCGGTGGCGACGGCGGCCCCTGTCCCCGAACCGCCCGACGGAGGGTTCGACGCCCGGTCGCTCCTCACCGGAGACGGCCTCTTCCCGACCCCTCGCCCGCCCACCGACACCGCGTCCCCGCTCGAACGACTCACCCGCACGCCGTGGGGCACCACACTCGGCGAACACCCGAACCCCGCCCCGCGGGACTACTGGGGCGGCTCGTCCTTCGGTCTGAAGCTCGAGTACTGACACGGCGGCCGCGGCAGCAACGGATTCACCGGTTCGGTTGGCCGGATCGGCGGGCGGGGATCGCTGAATAGGGCGCCATGCCCACCGACTCCGACTTCCTGGCCGCCACCGCCGTCAACCCGGCCGACCGCCTGCCGCGGCTGGTGTACGCCGACTGGCTGGACGAGCGGGACGACCCGCGGGGTGAGTACCTCCGGCTCGACGACGCCCTCGACCACCACCCGCCGCGTGGCGAGGCGTACTCGGCCCTGTTCGCCCGCCGCGCGGCCCTGGAAGCGACCTTCGACCCGGCCTGGGTGACGGCGGTACGGGGCAGTCCGACCGCGGGCACGGCCGCCGAGTTCGCCTTCGCCCGCGGTCGGGCGTTTCATCAAAGTGGCCCGTCGCGGAGCCTTTCCAAAGCCGCCCGCCTGTACCGCACCGCCGCCGACCTGGGCCACCCGCCGGCCCTCTTGCACCTGGGCCACTGCTTCCGCTTCGGTTGGGGGGTGAACTTGGACAGCGGCCGCGCGGAAGAACTGTACCGGCGGGCGGCGGAGGCGGGGCACGCGCCGGCCCTGTTCCACCTGGGGTGTCTGTACCTCGGGCCGGGGTTTCAGCCGGCGAACGGGGTCGGCTGGTTCGAACGCGGGGTCGGTCAGAACTGCGGCGAGTGTGCCGTCGCCCTCGCCCAACTGTACGCCTGCGGGGTCGGCGTCGACGAAGACCTGGCCCGGTCCGAACGGTTCTACCGCCGCGCCGCCGACCTCGGCCACCCGGCCGGGCGGGACGGCGTGCGGTGGCTGGCCGACCGGCACGCCCGGCGGGCCAAGACGCCCGCGGTGGTGCGGCTGTTCGCCCGCGAGCCGGCGTACCAGCCGGCGGCGATCGAGTGGGAGTGGCGGGCGTTCGACCTGTGCGGGTGGGACGGCCTGCACGACATCGGGGTGGCGTATTACCACGGGGAGGGGGTGCGGGAGGACGCCCCGACCGCCGTCCGGTACGTGTGGGCCGCCGCCCAGAACGGGTGCGTGCCGGCGTTCGTCACCCTCGGCCGGATGTACGCCAACGGCCGCGGCGTCGCCCCGGACGGGCGGGCGGCCGAGCGGTGGCTGTTGCGGGCGGCGGAGGCCGGCGACGCGGACGCCCACTACTATTTGGGTTGGCTGTTCGACACCGGCCGGGTGGTGGCGACGGACCGGCGGCGGGCGGTCGAGTGGTACCGCAAGGCCGCCGCCCTGGGCGACGACGGGGCGAAGGAGAAACTGGCCGAACTGGGGTGTTGAACTTCGACAACGCGACGCCACGCCGCGGGGATGACGGGTGAGCCGCCCCGCATTCGTGAAGGGTTTTCGGCCCTGGGTCGTCTTCAAGGTACAGTGCGTGTGCACCCCGATCGGCCGTGTGAGGAGAGTTATGAACCGCTGGTGGTTGTTCGCCGTTCCGCTGGTGTGCGTCGCCGGGTGCGGGTTCCCGGCGGCCAAGGTGGACGAGGCCAAAGGGCACGTGAAGGCCGCGCTCGACAAGTGGCAGGCTGGCGGCAAGGCGGACGAACTGAAGGCCGCCGCCCCGCCGATCGAGTTCAACGAGGGCATGTGGAACGCCGGCGAGAAGCTGGTGTCGTTCGAGATGGGCACGGCCAAGTACGTGGACGCCGCCCAGGCGGTGCGGTGCGAGGTGAAGCTGACCGTCCGCGGGAAGAACGGGAAGACTCGCGCCGAGAACGCGACCTACGACGTCACCCTCGGCCCGCCGGTGAAGGTGGTGAACAACGTCATGCCGTGACGCCCAGTTGTAGCCGGCCTCTGTGAGGCCGGACCGGACCGGCCTCACAGAGGCCGGCTACAACTGGCGGCACCTACTTCGGCCGGATCGCCACTTCCGCGGTGGTCGGCTCGAACGTCACCCCGGCCGCCGGGTACGAGAAGCGTGCCTCCACCCGGGCACGGGTGGCACCGACCGGGACGGTCAACTTCGCCTCGACCGAGGCGAGGAAGCGGCCGTCCCCTCAGCAGTCGTGCACGAACGGCAGTTCGTGCGGCTCGCCCAGCATTGTCTCCCCGTCGAAGAACGTCACCCGCCCGCCCATCACCGCCTTGTCCAGGTCCACGTCCTTGTCGTGCAGGTGGTACCACTCGCCGTCCGGTCGCACCCCCCGCACCAGCATGCCGACGGACACCTCGGTGCCGCCCGCCCACGGGCCTTCGGGGGCGAACGCCAGTTCCGGCCGCAGCACGTCGCCGGGCTGGAGCGCGGGGGTGTCGGCGTCGGGTCGGGCGCACCCGACCGCGAGCAGGGCGACGAGCGGGAGCAGGCACCACGGGCGCATGACAATCCCCGAAAAGGGAGCGGCCGGGACCGAAACCCGGCCGCTCCTGATCCGACGTGGGTCAGTTGGGCTGGATCACTTCGCCGTAGTCGGGCGTCTCGATCGACACCCACGTCTCGTCGGTACAACTCGAGCTGACGAACCGGACGCTGCCGTCGCCCATCACGATCTGGATGCCGCCGGGGACGAACCCCTGCGACTTCTGCGGGTGGACGCTGGTGACGAGCGGGGCGAACTCCGGCCGCCGCATGCACCGGCACCGCCACGGCAGGGTGTTCGGCCACGGGCCGGGGGCCGGGCTGGTGCGGTTCACGAACCCGTTCCGCGGGTGGTACGGGCTGTTGTACAGCGAGCCGGGGACCACGCCGACCGAGGCCAGGGTGGTCCCCCACTGGGCGTCGGACGGGTACTGGTTCGCGGCCAGGGGGACGGTGAAGTCGTTCGGGATGGTCCGCGGGTCCACCCCGTACCCCCACAGGTTGGCGCACGCGCCGAACGGCCCGCCCTGCATGGTCGAGTACTTCTCGCCGAAGATGAACGTGTTCGACAGGCCGTCGCTCACCTTGGCGATCTTGGCCGGGGTGTCGCCGAACACCTGCCAGTTGGCCGAGTAGCTGCTCACCCCCCAGGTGGTGTTGGCGGTGCTCGCCCACGCCGGGTACAGGGTGGGGAAGGTGGTGCTCCCCTGCGCGCCGGACAGGGGCACCTGGTAGGTGCCGTTGCTCGGGTAGGTGCGGTCGAGCGGGGCCTGCAGCACTTTCAGCGGGAGCGACCGCGAGGCGTCCACCCCCATGCGGTACACGTTCTCCTGCTCGACGTACGGCAGCAGGTGGTAGAACACCGACCCGCCGGCGTAGTTGGCCGTGCCGGGGGACATGGTGCCGAACATCGGCGGCAGGCTGTCGTGGGTGCTGTAGAAGGTGTTGGCGGCCAGCCCGATCTGCTTCAGGTTGTTGGCCGACTGGATGCGGGCGGCGGCCTCGCGGACCTTCTGGACGGCGGGCAGCAGCAGGCCGATCAGGATGGCGATGATGGCGATGACGACGAGCAGCTCGATCAGGGTGAACCCCGACCGCGGTCGCCGGACGAGGGACGTCATGATGTCACACTCCCGTGGGGATGAAGAGGAACCGGCCAACCCACGCTTTCACTCCCGATCGGGGCGGCGACCGCCAGCCCCGGCGACACGCGCCGGAGCTACCCCTGGGAGTGCTTCGCCCGCAACAGGCGGGCGGCGTGAACGATGGCCCCCAACTTGCCCTCGGCCACTTCGGCCGAAGCGAGCGGGTTGTCCGCGAACGTGGCGAACCCGCAGTCGGGGTTGAGGAACACGCGATCCGGGCCGAGCAGGGCTACCGCTTCTTCGGCCCGCTGAATAATGTCGTCGACCGGGTCGACCCGGTCCAACTTCTGATTGACGCAGCCCAATCCGAGACGGCTGCCGGGGGGGAGGTCCCGCAGAGGTTCCAGCTCGCCCGCACGGGGCGTAGCCATTTCCAGCAGGAACGTGCCGACCGGCAGCGTTCGCAACAGCGGTATCAGAGGAGTATAGGGACCGGACAGTGCCACCGTCTCGTCCCGGCTCCAATTTCCTCGGCACACGTGTAACGCCAGCCGCTCCTTCGGGAAGCCCTCGAACAGTTGCCGGAGCAGCCCGCCGGCGAACTCCAGCTCGCTCTGCGGGTCCTTCTTCTCCCCCAGCGCCCCGCACATGAACGACCGCCCGCCGGCGTTCGGCCGGGTGAACACCACTTCGGTCAGCACCGGCTCATCAAACTGGACGATCGCCGCCCCTTCGGCCAACAGCTCAGTCAACTCTTCGCGTAACACCCTCACCACGTCGGCGGCCAGTTCCTCGCGGGTGGGGTATGCCTTGTCGGCCACGCACTCCAGCCACATGGTGCGGGTGAGCAGGTACGGCCCCGGCAGGGCCACCTTCACCGGCTTGCCGGTGAACCGCCGCACCCGCTGGAGTTCGTGGACGGCGAGCGGCTTGCTCCGCCCGATCTTGCCGAACACGGCCGGGTGTCGCACCTGGTCGGCCGGCACGTCGAGCGAGCGGAGTTCCTCGGCGAACTCGTCCGGGTCGGTGACGTACGGCAGCAGGTCGGTGATGGGGATGAGCTGGCAGTTGTCCAGCCGCCCGCCGACGAAACTGGCGTAGTTGTCCCGCCGCTGTTCGCCGTCGGTGACGACATCAACCCCGGCCCGCTCCTGGGCGGCCACCGCCAGCCGCACCGCGTCGTCGGCGTACTGCTGGAACTCGTCTTCACCCAGCCGCCCGCTCAGCCGCTCGTGCAGAGCCCGCAGGAGCCAGCCCGGCCGCGGCCAACTGCCGACGCCCATGACGGCGAAGGGTGGGAGCGGGGTTGGCGGTGTAGGTCGGGTCGAGTCATCGAGGCCCGACATCGTGTTCACGTCGGGCCTCGATGACTCGACCCGACCTACGGGGGTGCCCTTCTTCCGAATCAAGTAGCTCCGCACGCCCTCCGCCTTCACCGCCGACACCAGTTCGTTCCCGGTCAGCCGGCACCACGCGGGCAACTCCACCTCCACGGTCGAGTCGGTGGACCGCACCTCCAGCACCTGCCCGCCGTCGAGCGGGTCGATGTGCTTGCGGATGAGCAGCAGCAGGCCGTTGCCGCAATCGAGGTCCCCGCCGTCGAACGCGGCGTGCGGGGCGAACGGGTGTTCGGCGTTCCAGGTGGTCATGGACGGGATGATTCCGGGTGAACCGGCGGGGGGGGGCGCCCGGGGGGGGGGCACACCCCCCGCGGCCCCCCCCCCGGGGCCCCAACAAAAGAAGCCCCGGGGC
>CAYMHO010000169.1:0-15212 GCA_964390195.1 uncultured Fimbriiglobus sp.
TAGATGGTGGCGAAGAAGTCGCCTTCCGTCACCGGCTTGTCCTTCACCTCCACGCCGTTCTCGTCGCTCGCCCCGTACACCTGCCCACCCTTGATGCCGCACCCGGCCAGCGCCGTGCTCCAGCAGCGGACGTAGTGGTCGCGGCCGGCGCGGTTGTTGATACTCGGCGTGCGGCCGATCTCGCCCGTCCACACCACCAGCGTTTTCTCCAACATCCCCCGCTGTTTCAGGTCTTCGAGCAGCCCGGCCCAGGCGTGTTCCATCGGCGGCACCAGCCCGCGGTGCCACTGGAAGTTGTCGGCGTGCGAGTCGTAGCTGCTTTGGCCCACCTCGACGAACGCCACCCCGCTTTCGACCAGTTTGCGGGCGAGCAGGCACCGTTTGCCGAACTCGCTGTCGCCGTACAGGTCTTTGTGCTTGGCCCACTCGGCGTCGATCTTGAACGCCTCGCGGCCCTTCTGCAACCGGCGGGCGGCCTCGTACGCCTCGCGGTGCATCTTCGCCAGCTCGCTCTTGCTGTCGGCGGCGTACTTGTCCTCCACGAAGCTCCGCAGGTCGTGCCGCTTGGCCTCCTTCGTCGGGTCCATGTTCGACACGCTGAACGTGGGCAGCGTGCCCTCGCTGCCGATGCCGAACGGCTGGTACTTCGGCCCGAGGAACCCGGCCCCGGCGTCGCCTTGTGACGACACCTTCACGAAGTCGGGCAGGTCACCCCCCACCGTGCCCTGGTACTTCGCCACCACCGCGCCCATCTCGGGGAACCGCACGTTCGCCGCCGGGCGGTAGCCGGTGTGCATCAGGTAGATGCCGCCGGGGTGGTCCACCTCCGACGTCTTCATCGACCGGATGACGGCCACCTTGTCCATCTGCTTCGCCATCTTCGGCATCAGCTCGCAGATCTTGATGCCGGACACGTTCGTGTCGATCGGGCGGAACGGCCCGCCGGTCGGCCGCCCGGGTTTCATGTCGAACGTCTCGAACTGGCTCGCCCCGCCGTTCATCCACAGCAGGATGCAGTGCTTCTTCTGCCTGCGGGCTTCTTCGGCGATGGCGGGGTGAGCGGTCAGCCCGCCCCAGTTCATGACGACACCACCGGCGGCGGTGGCGAGCGCCCCCTTCATGAGGGCACGGCGGGAGAGGTGCTGGGTGGGGGTGCAACGCATGGGGGGAGGGTCTCTCGTGGTCTGCTCGCTCCGCGAGCGGTGGTATGAAGACCGCTCGCGGAGCGAGCAGACCACGTCAGTGGTTGAACCGGAACTCACTGCACGTCACGAGCACCCACACGGCATCGGCGGACGACCCGCCGCCTTGCAGGTACTCGGTGAACTTCTTCACTTCACTCTCGTCGGGCCGGCGGTTCAGCGTGGCGAGGAACAGTTTCTCCACCCGCTCGGCCGCCGGCTTCTTCGCGTCGCCGACGAACTCGGCCAGCCCGCCCTTCACGCCGACCATCTGACCGAGCGGGCCGTTGTTCAGGTACAGGTGCTCTTTCAACCCGCCCTGGAAATCACCCGTGCCGGTCGTCGGGTTGCCGAAGAACTGGATCAGGTAGTCCTTCCCCAGCGGGCGGAACCGGCTCTCGTCCTTCTTGTTCGTTTCCACCGCCAGGAAGCCGGTCGCCACCTGCCAGCTTTCCACCAACTCTTCGGCGGAGAGCGGCCGGCTGCGGGCGTGCTGGAACCACTCGGGCATCGGCTCGCCGTTCCCGCGTCCGCTGAGTTGATATGTTTCGCTGCTCACGAGTTCCCGGACGTACCACTTCAAATCGAACTTGTGGGCGACCAGTTCCTTCGCCAGCGTGTCGAGCAACTTCGGGTGAGTCGGCTTGTTCGCCTCGCTCATGTTGTCCACCGGGTGAATGATGCCCCGACCCATGAACTGCGCCCACACGCGGTTGGCGATGGCTTTCGCGAAGAACGGGTTGTCTGGCTTGGTCACCCACTCGGCGAGCGCGTCCTTCCGCGAGAACTTCGGCTTCGGCGGCACCTTCTTCTCGGCGAACCGCTCTTCCTTGAAGTCCTTCGGCAGCGTCGGCTCCTCCAGGTCTTTGCCGAGCAGGAACTTCGGCTTCACCGGCACGCCCTTGTCGCCCGGCTTGGCGTCCTTCACCGACCCGGTGAACCGCACCTCACCCAGGTTCTTCTCGCCGATGGCGAACACCGGCTGGTTGTTCTTCTGGGCGACCGTCACCACCTCCAGCCGGGCCAGGAACGCGGCCATGCCGTAGAAGTCGAGCTGTTTCCAGTTCTCGTACGGGTGGTCGTGGCAGCGGGCGCACTGGAGTTGCACCCCGAGGAAGGTCTGCGTGACCGCCTCGATCGCGTCTTCGGGGGCGTTCCGCCACTGGGCGAAGTACATGGCCGCGGTCGTGTCGCTCGTGCCGTCGGCGGTGAGCAGTTCCTTCGCCCACACGTCGTAGGGGGTGTTCTTCTCGAAGTTGCCTCGCATCCAGGCGACGAACCCGTCGCGCCGCTGCGTCTCGTAGCCGGGCGGGTTGCGGCCGAACAGCAGCATGTCCCACACGTCGGCCTGGTGCCGGGCGAACCGCGGGTCGGCGAGCAGCTTGTCGATCAGCTTGGCCCGCTTGTCCGTCTCTCTGGAATCGAGGAACGCGACGGTTTCTTCAACCGTGGGAATGGTGCCGATCAGATCCAGACTGACCCGTCGCAGGAATTCGGAGTCGGACGACGGCTTGGCGGGCGACACCTTGGCCGCCGGCCACGCCGCCTTCACCTCGCGGTCGATGACGGAACGAAGCGGGTCGTCGGCAAACGCGGCCGAACCGACCAGACAAATGAGCAACGCGGAGGGCAATCGGGCGGGCACGGCGGGCCTCCGTGGCGGAGGGACTTGCGAGCGTGGCGGGAACGGCCGGGGCCGTTTGTGAAAGGATGTTAACCGAGCACAACGGGGGACACAAGCGGCGGCAAGGCGGAAACCTCACCCCCCGGCCCCCTCTCCCCTGGGAGAGGGGGCCGGGGGGTGAGGTCCTTTGCCCCACCCGACCCGGCGGGCTGGTTGGGGTGGCGGCGGATGCGGGAAATGGCTAACTTCTACCGGGTGGGCTGGACGCCCACGCCGATTTCCCGGTGCCGGAGGCGG
This sequence comes from uncultured Fimbriiglobus sp., assembly GCA_964390195.1. Taxonomy (GTDB): domain Bacteria; phylum Planctomycetota; class Planctomycetia; order Gemmatales; family Gemmataceae; genus JALHQU01. Next base: position 3,103 of record CAYMHO010000169.1, read on the forward strand.
GCGTGATTCAGGACGCGGCCACGATTTGGAAGTTCCGATACTTCTGGCTGTCGCTGGTGAAGATGGACCTGATGACCCGGTACCGCAAGTCGGTGCTGGGGATTTTCTGGTCGCTGCTCAACCCGATCGGGATGACGCTCATCTTCTGCGTGGTGTTCACCCGCCTGAACGCGGCCAGTTGGGACAGTTACGCCAAGTACCTGATGGCCGGCATCGCCGCGTACACCTTCCTGAAGGAGTGCGCCACCGGCGGGTGCCACACCCTCACCCGCCACGAGGGGTACATCCGCCAGACGCCCCTGCCGTACTCGGTGTACTCCCTGCGGGTGATGCTCTCCACCGCCGTCCACTTCCTCATCACCCTGGTGGTGGTGGTGGTGCTGGTGGCGGTGCTGCCGCCGGTGCGGCTGAACGCCGACGGGTATCAGGTCCGGCCGGGCGGCGAGGCGGTCGCCGAGATGGCGAACGCCCGCGAACTGGCGACGGGTGGGGCGGCCCAAACGCCCCCCCCCCCGCCGCCCCCACCGACGGGGGTGGTGGAAGCGGTCACGGGCGGCGACTGGGCGGTGTTCGGGCGGCTGTGGATGGTGCTGCCGGCGGTGCTGCTGGCGATGGTGTGCGGGTGGGCGCTGGCCACCGTCTCCGGGTTCGCCACCGTCTACTTCCACGACATCGCCCACCTGTTGGAGTTGTTCGCCCAGTTCCTGTTCTTCGTCACCCCGGTCATGTGGTACCGGCACGCCGTCGGGGTCGGCCCGGACAGCTCGCACGCCTGGCTGGTGGACTACAACCCGGCGTCGGCGTTCGTCGACCTGTTCCGCCTGCCACTGGTGTACGCCCAGCCGCCGTCGGTGACGGCCGTCGGGGTGGCCGTCACGTTCACCGCCGGCATGGTGATCCTGGCCGGGGTGATGGTGTCCCGGCTGTCCAAACGGGTGATCTTCCAACTGTGACGGAGTCGTTCCGAGTTCCGGGTTCCGAGTTCCGAGTCGGGTGCCCCCGGAAACCAATTGCTACGGAAGGATCGGGACTCGGAACCCGGAACTCGGAACCCGGAACTTTGTAATGGCCCGCATCGACCTGACCGACGCCAGCCTGACGTTCAGCCTCCGCAAGAGCAAGAACGTCACCCTCAAGCAGTACCTGCTGAAGGGGCTGTTCCTGAAGTCGTTCAACCCGAAAGTGAACATCCACGCCTTGTCCGACCTGACCCTGTCGGCGGCGGACGGGGACCGCATCGGGGTGATCGGGCACAACGGGGCGGGCAAGAGCACGCTGTTGAAGCTGATCGCCGGCGTCTACCCGCCCACCGGCGGCGCGGTGAAAGTCCAGGGGTCCATCTGCTCGCTGTTCGAGATCTCGCTCGGGTTCGAACCCGAGGCGACCGGGTGGGAGAACATCCGGTACCGCGGGTACCTGCAAGGGGAGACGCCGAAGACGCTGGCGGGGAAGGTGGAGGAGATCGCCGCGTTCAGCGAACTGGGCGACTTCCTGAACATCCCGGTGCGGTACTACTCGGCCGGCATGATGGTGCGACTGGCCTTCTCCATCGCCACCGCCGCCGAACCGGAAGTGCTGCTGGTGGACGAGGTGCTGAGCGTGGGCGACGCCTCCTTCCAGCAGAAGGCCAAGCAGCGGATGAAGGAGATGATGTCGCGGTCGCGGCTGATGGTGATGGTCAGCCACGACATCGGCTCGGTGGTGGACATGTGCAACCGGGCGGTGTGGCTGGAGCACGGGCGGATCCGGATGCAGGGCTTCCCGAGCGACGTGACCGCCGCTTACCTGGCGAGCGTGGACGAAGCCGCCCACCCGGTCGGCGGGCGGATGGGGGACGACGCCCCGCCGGCGGCCGAACAGCCGGCGGCCGAACAGCCCGTCGCCCCCGCCCCGGAACACGCGGCGGCGTGAGTTGTCATTGTGTGGTTAGCCGCGAGACGAAGGCGAGCGCGGCGGCCCGCGCTCGCCTTCGTCTCGCGGCTAACCCGATGCCCCCCTCCCTGTCCGTCCTGATCGTCGCGTTCAACTCCCGCGACCACCTGCCCGCCTGCCTGTCCGCCCTGGCCGCCCAGACCCTCCCCCGCGAGCAATTCGAGGTGGTCGTCCTCGATAACGCCTCAACGGACGGGTCCGCCGAACTGGCCGAGGGGTTCGCCGGGGTGCGGGTGGAGCGGCTGCCGCGGAACGTCGGGTTCGCCGAGGGGAACAACCGGGCCGGCCGGCTCGCCCGCGGGGCGTACTGGGTGCTCCTCAACCCGGACACCCTGCCCGACCCGTTCTGGCTGGAAGAGACCGCCCGGGCGATCTCCGAAAACCCCGGCTGCGCGATCGCCTCCAAACTGCTGCTCGCCGACGACCCGACGAAGTTGAACAGCGCCGGCCTGTTCCCCCTGCGGGACGGCCGCGGGGCCGACCGCGGGTTCGGCCAGCCGGACGACGGGCGGTACGAGGGCGGCGGCGAGGTGTTCGGCGGGTGTGCGGCGGCGCTCGCCGTGCCCGCCCCACCCGACGGGCGGCTGTTCGACCCGCGGCTGTTCCTGTACGCCGAGGACCTGGAACTGGCGTGGCGGTGGCGGCGGGCCGGGCGGCGGACGGTGTTCTGCCCGCGGGCGGTGGTGCGGCACCAGGTGGGGGCGGCCGGCGGGTCGGCGGTGTACTGGTTCCACGCCGAACGGAACCGTGCGGTGGTGTGCCTGCGGTGGGCCGACCCGGTGACGGCGGTGCTGGCGGCCGCCGGGCTGATGATCCGGGCCGCCCGCGGGCTGCTGTTCAGCCGGCTCGGCCATCCGGCGGCCAAGTACAACCGGGCGAACGCGGCGGCGGTGGTGCGGGCGGCGGTCGACTACTGGCGGCTGCTGCCGGCGGTGCTGGCCGAACGGCTCTCCTGGAGCCGGCCTCGGTGAGGCCGGACCGACCGGCCTCACCGAGGCCGGCTACAATGTTTGGCACGCGCCCCGAGGCCCGCCGCCGATGCCCCCCCCCGACCGCGTGCTGAACATCCTCCGGCGGGCGATCGACCACACCCGCCGCACCCCCGGCCGGCACGGGCACTTCGTCCACTTGCAACAGTGCACCGAGGTGGTGGTCGGCGGGGACATGCACGGCCACCTGGGCAACTTCCTGGCGGTCATGAAGGCGGCCGACCTGGGCAACCACCCGACCCGCCACCTGATCCTGCAAGAGCTCATCCACGGCGAGTTCTTCTACCCGGGCGGCGGGGACAAGTCGCACCAACTGCTCGACCTGTACGCCACCCTCAAGTGCCAGTTCCCGGAGCGGGTCCACTTCCTGCCGGGCAACCACGAGATGGCGCAGATGACCGGCCGGCAGGTGGCCAAGGGCGGGGCGTCGCAGAACACCCTGTTCGTGACCGGGGTGCAGTCGGCCTACGGGGCGGCGGCGGCCGACATCTGCCGGGCGTACCACGACCTGTTCCGCGACAGCCCGCTGGCCGTCCGCGCGGCGAACGGGGTGCTGTGCTGTCACACCACCGTGCCGGCCAGGTCGCTGCCCACGTTCGACCCGATGCTCCTGCTGGCCGACACCTTCGACGAGAAGGAGTACAGCCCCGGCGGGAGCGTGTACGCCATCCTGTGGGGGCGGGACACGTCGGCCGAGGCGGCGGAGGCGTTCTTGCGGAAGATGGATTCGGACCTGGTGGTGACCGGGCACATCGCCACCGACAAGGGGTTCGACACGCCCAACCCGAAGCAACTGATCGTGGACAGCGCCGGCACCCCGGCGGCGTACGTGAAGTTCCCCGCCGACAGACCTATCACGCACGCCGAACTGGTGAGCGGGGTGGTGGTGATTTGAACCGACGAGCCGCGACCCCGAGGGAGCGGGTGGCCCTACCACCCGCTCCCTCGCGGTCGCGGCTCGTCGTCGGTCAGTTCGAGCTGCTGTACATGCGGCGGCGGCGCTCGAACCCGAACGGGTCGACGTGGAAGCGGCGGTAGCACCCGGAACACAAGTCGAACTCGCGGGCCTTCGGGGCGGGCGGCGGTTCGGGCGGGTGGTGCACCTCGTGGTCGGCGGCGGCCAACAGCTCCTCCATCGCGTCGATGTGGTCCGGGTCGTCCTGCCCGTCCAGGTCGGCGTCGGTCAGGCCGGCCGGCTCGCTCACCCTCCTGGCCTCCAGTCGCACGGCATACCGGCCGTCCTGTCCGGCCACGAGTTCCTTGCCGCACACGTCACAGAAGCACCGGAGCATGGTCGTTGTCCTTCCGTCAACGGGTCAGTTCACCGCGGGGTACGGGTCGAGTCGGACAGGCCGCCGTACTTCGCAGTCAACACACTCCACACGTCCCACGTTCGGAGCCGAGTGTCAAGTAGAAACGACTGACACCCGGCGGTCGTGTTCTCGATTTCGCGGGCGGGGGATTGACAACCGCCAACCCGCCCGTCTCACCGCCGCTTCTTCTTGAACACCTCACTCGCCCGCATGAGGATGTCGTTCTCCTCGGCGGTCAGGCTGCCCTTGCCGTGCCGGGCCACCTTCGCCAGCACCGCGTCCAACTTCGCCTCCAGGTGTTCGTCCACCCCGCCGCCGGCCGGTTGGGGCACCGGCTGCGGGGGGGGCGGGGGCGAACTCGCACGGCTCGACGGTCGCGGGCGGTCGTCGTCCTCGTCGTACACCCGCACGTTGGCCGGACTCCGCCGCACCCGCTTCTTGCGGAACAGGTCGGCCAGCCCGTCGGCGAACGCGAACAGCCGCCCGCGGGTGCGGAAGTACAGGAACCCGACGGCCGCCCCGACGAGCGGTTCGATGGCGTGCGGCACCGCGTCGCCCGACCGGCTGGCCACCGCCCCGAGCAGCATGAGCAGGTTGATCCCCAGGTAAATGAGCACCAGCACCCACACCGGGATGGGCAGCAGGAACCAGATGCGGATCGGCTTGTGCGGGTAGTGGAAGGCGAACAGCACCATGGTGGCGAACATCGGGGCGGCCGTGCCGTAGGTGACGGCCGTCGCCCCCACGTTGCCCAGGGCGAGCAGGAACTTGACCACGTTCGCCAGGACGCCGGCCAGCAGGTAGAAGGTGAGGAACCGCCCGGTGCCGTACAGGATCTCCAACTCGCCGCCGAAGAAGTACAGCAGGAGCATGCCGAACAGCAGGCCGATGAGCCAGTTGTCGGTGAGCAGGAAGGAGGTGGCGAACCGCCACAGTTGCACCTCGGGCACGATCTTGGCGTACTCGAACCGCAGGGCCTCCGCCAGCACGTGGACGGGCGGCCCGTCGTCCGCCACGTCCGCCCCCCGGCGCTCGACGGCGGCGAAGTTGACCAGCGACAGCGACACGGTGACGGCGATGAGGGCGATCACCCCGCGGTGGGCCGACGCCGCCCCCCACCGGCCGGAGTCGTCCCGGTAGTAATCCCGGTCGTGGATACCCATCCCGCCGCTCCGTGGGCCGCTCGAGCGCGAACAGCGTTCAGTGTATCACGCCGGCCGCGGGCGGTCTTCCCCGGATGACCGAGTCCGACGTCCGCCCGCGCGCGGGGCACGCCGCCGCTCGCCGCCGCCTCGCGGCGAACATCGGACGCCCCTCCCCCCTCCGCCCGCCCGCCGGCTACAATACCCGTCTCCCACCCGCCCCGTTCTGTAGGGCCGACCGACATGCGCCGTGCGCTCCTCCCCGTTCTCGCCGCCGGGTCCTTCCTCGCCCTGCTGGCCGTCCGCCCGAATGACACCCGGTTGTCAGCGGAGCCGGGCTCGACCCCGGCCAGGCCGGGCGGCCGGTTGCAGTACAACCGCGACGTGCGGCCGATCCTGGCCGAGGCCGGCTTCGCCTTCGACGGCCCCCCCTCGGCCGCACCGCCGGCCCCCATGCGGCGCGACCAGCCGGCCGCGGCGCTCGCGGCCGAGGCGTTCGTGCCGGGCAAACCGGACGAGAGCGAGTTCGTCAAGCGGCTGTTCCTGAAGGAGTCGGACAAGGAGCTGATGCCCCCGCCGACCTCGCACAAGAAGCTGACCGACGCCCAGAAGGCGACGCTCAAGCAGTGGGTCGCCGAGGGGGCGGAGTACGAGGCGCACTGGTCGTTCATCCCGCCGACCAAGCCGGCGGTGCCGAAGTTCGACGGGGACGCGAAGGCGGCCGCGTTCGTCAAGACGCCGGTCGACGCCTTCGTGTACGCCGAACTGAAGAAGCGGGGCCTGGAGCCGGCCCCGGAGGCCGACCGCCGGACGCTCGCCCGCCGGCTGAGCCTCGACCTGACCGGCCTGCCGCCGACGCCGGAGGAGGTGGAGGCGTTCGTGGGTGACCGGGCGGCCGACTACTACGAGAAGTTCGTGGACACCCTGCTGGCCAAGCCGCAGTGGGGCGAGCACCGCGGGCGGTACTGGCTGGACTACGCCCGGTACGCCGACACGCACGGCATCCACTTCGACAACTACCGCGAGAACTGGGCGTACCGCGAGTGGGTGATCGCCGCCTTCAACGCGAACATGACGTTCGACCGGTTCGCCACCGAGCAGTTGGCCGGCGACCTGCTGCCCACCCCGACGACGGAGCAGAAGGTCGCCACCGGGTTCAACCGCAGCCACATCACCACCAACGAGGGCGGGACGATCCCGGAAGAATACCTGGTGCTGTACACCCGCGACCGCACCGAGACGGCCGGGCAGGTGTTCATGGGCCTGACCGTCGGCTGCTGCGTCTGCCACGACCACAAGTTCGACCCGATGACGCAGCGGGACTTCTACAGCATGGCCGCGTTCTTCAACAACACCACCCAGAACGCGATGGACGGGAACGTGAAGGACACCCCGCCCATCCTGTTCGTGCCGGCCGCCGCCGACCACGAGAAGTACGCCTCCTGGGAGAAGCGGAAGAACGAGGTGGCCGCCCGGGTGGAGGAGCGGAAGAAGGCCGCCCGCGGGGAGTTCGACAAGTGGCTGGCCGGGCTGAAGGCGGGGGACGTGCAGGCGCCGGCGAACGGGCTGGTGCTGCACGGCGTGTTCGCCGAGGGGAAAGGGGACAAGCTGGCGGTGAGCGTGGGCGGCAAGGACACCCCGGTCGCCCGGCCGAAGGAGACCGACTGGCGGGCCGGGCCGTTCGGCGACGGGCAGAAGGTGCTGGGGGTGAAGGCGGGCAACACGCCCGAGTTCCCGGCGGCCGTCGGCGACTTCGACGCGGCCAAGCCGTACACCGCCGCCGCCTGGGTGCAGGTGCCCAACCGCGGGCAGACCGGCGCGGTGTTCGCCAAGATGGACGAGAAGGACAACTACCGCGGGTGGGACGTGTGGCTGGAGAACGACAAGTTCGCCGCCCACCTGGTCGGGGTGTGGCCGACCGACGCCATCAAGATCACCACCAAGGGGAACTTCAACCCGAACAACTGGTACCACGTGACGGTCACGTGGGACGGCAGCCGGAAGGCGAGCGGGCTGAAGATGTACGTGAACGGCGACCTGCAGCCGGTGGACGTGCTGGTGAACGGCGGGCTGGTCGACCCGGTCACGTTCGCCGCCAAGGTGCCGGTCGCGTCCAGCCAGACGAAGGTGCCGTTCACCATCGGCCGCCGCACCCCGGGGCAGCCGCTGCGGGCGGTGGCCGTCAACGACCTGCGGATGTACGACCGGGCGCTGAGCGGTGCCGAGGCGGGCGAACTGGCGGCCGTCGGGCGGGTGCAGGCGGTGCTCGGCAAGCCGGCCGACAAGCGGCAGCCGAAAGAGGTGGACGACCTGTTCAACTGGTGGGTGGCTACGAAGGACACGGCCTCGAAGGACCTGAACGCCGCCCTGATGGCGGTGCGGGCGGAGGAGGTGGGGTTCAAGGCCCGCGGCACCACCGCCCCCATCTCGGTGGAGAAGCCGACCCCGCCGGAGGCGTACATCCTGAAGCGGGGCGAGTACGACAAGCGGGGCGAGAAGGTGACCGCCGGCACCCCGCAGGCCCTGCCGCCGATGGGGAAGGAGTTGCCCAAGAACCGCCTCGGGTTCGCCAAATGGCTGCTGGCGAAGGAGCACCCGCTGACCGCCCGCGTGACCGTCAACCGCTTCTGGCAGGAGTTGTACGGGCAGGGGCTGGTCCGCACCTCCGGCGACTTCGGCATCACCGGCGAGTTGCCCAGCCACCCGCAACTGCTCGACTGGATGGCCGAGGAGTTCGAATCGCACTGGGACGTGAAGCGGTTCTTCAAGCTGCTGGTGACGAGCGGCACTTACCGGCAGGCGGCGGTGGCGACGAAGGACAAACTGGAGAAAGACCCGAGCAACGTGTACCTGAGCCGCGGCCCGCGGTTCCGCATGGACGCCGAGATGGTCCGCGACTACGCCCTCGCCGCGAGCGGCCTGCTGGTGCCGAAGATCGGCGGGCCGAGCGTCAAGCCGTACCAGCCCGAGGGGGTGTGGGAGGCGGTGGCCATGCCCGAGAGCAACACCCGCCGGTACCAGCGGGACACGGGTGAGGGGCTGTACCGGCGGAGCATGTACACCTTCTGGAAGCGGGCCGCCCCGCCGGCCGCGATGGAGGTGCTGAACGCCCCCAACCGGGAGACGTGCGCCGTCCGCCGCGAGCGGACGAACACCCCCCTGCAAGCGCTGCTCACGCTGAACGACATCCAGTACGTGGAGGCCGCCCGCGTACTGGCCGAGAAGGCGATCGGGTCGGCCCAGGACGACGACAAGCGGATCGACTTCATCGCCAGGCGGCTGCTCGGCCGGTCGTTCACCGCGAACGAGTTGCCGATTGTGAAGGGCAGTCTGGCGGCACTGGTGAAGGAGTTCGCGGGCAAGCCGGAGGAGGCGAAGAAGCTGCAAACGGTGGGCGACTACAAGAGCGACCCGAAGCTGAAGGCGGAGGAACTGGCCGCGTGGACGATGCTGTGCAACGAACTGATGAACCTGGACGAGGTGCTGAACAAGTAGTGGTCTTTTAGGGTGGCCGACTCTCTCCGAGAGTCGGAACGAACACCGATCGAACTGTCAACGGCACGAGAGCCACTCATGGCAGCCCTACAGTTCTTCGACCCAACGGCCCGCCTCACGGTGGTGGAACGCGCCCTCCCGCACTGGTTGCAGTCGGGCACGCTCTGCTTCATCACTTGGCGGACCTGGGATTCGATGCCCGTGGGTTGGCTGGAGCAGTGGCTGACTGATCGGTCGAACTGGCTTCGCGCTCACGGGATTGACCCGGACGCCTCCGACTGGCGGGATGGCTTGCACCGACTCACTCAACTCCTGCTGACCGAGTTCAACGGCTCATTCTCCCGACGGTGGGAGGTGACGCTCGACGAGTGCCACGGCAGTTGCCCACTCCGACGACCAGACCTGTCCGCGCTCGTCGGCGAATCGCTCCGCTCGTTCGACGGCGTGCGATACCACCTCACCGACTTCGTGGTGATGCCCAACCACGTTCACCTGCTCGCGGCATTTCCCGACGAGTCGGCCATGCTCGCCCAGTGTGAGGGTTGGAAGCGGTTCACGGCGGTGCGGTTGAACCGACACCTGGGTCGATCTGGTCGGTTCTGGCAAGTGGACGGGTTTGACCATTTGGTGCGGGATGAGACGCACTTCGAGAAGTTCCGTCGGTACATCGCCGACAACCCCCGGCAGGCGGGGCTGAAGGAAGGCGAATACCTGTGGTACTCGGCTGCTGGTACCCATTAACCACACCCCGCTCTCGGAGAGAGCGGACCACCCTAACAGGGCCTCCCCCCATGACCCCGCTCTTCCCGAACGCGATCGCCGCCCACCACACCCGCCGGGCGTTCTTCGGCTCGGCCGGGCTGTCCCTCGGCACCGCCGCCCTGGCCACCCTGTTCGCCCGCGACGGCCACGCTGCCGAGGCCAAATCCGGCACCCCCACCGGCGGGAAGAACGCGGCGCTGGCCAGCACGCACTTCCCGAGCAAGGTGAAGAACGTCATCTACCTGCACATGGTCGGCGGGCCGAGCCAGATCGACCTGTTCGACTACAAGCCGAAGCTGGCCGACATGTTCGACAAGGACCTGCCCGATTCGATCATCAACGGCCAGCGGCTGACCACGATGACGAGCGGGCAGAAGCGGTTCCCCATCGCCCCGAGCATCTACAAGTTCGCCCAGCACGGGAAGGGGAAGGCGTGGATTAGCGAGATGCTGCCGTGGAAGGCGAAGATGGCCGACGACCTGTGCATCATCAAGACGATGCACACCGAGGCGATCAACCACGAGCCGGCCATCACCCTCATGCAGACGGGCAACCAGGTGACCGGCCGGCCGTGCCTGGGGGCGTGGATGAGCTACGGCCTGGGCAGCCTGAACCAGGACCTGCCGACGTTCGTGGTGATGGTCGCCCAGCCGACCAACACCGAACAGATTCAGGCCATCTCCGCCCGCCTGTGGCAGAGCGGCTACCTGCCGGGCGAGCACGCCGGGGTGTCGTTCCGGGCGAAGGGTGATCCCATCCTGTTCATCAACGACCCGCCGGGCGTCAGCCGCGACGTCCGCCGCACCACGCTCGACGGGCTGAAGAAGCTGAACGAACTCGGCCACCAGCAGACCGGCGACCCGGAGACGCTCACGCGGATCAGCCAGTACGAGATGGCGTTCAACATGCAGCGGAGCGTGCCCGAACTGACCGACCTGAGCAAGGAGGACGCGAAGACGCTGGACATGTATGGGCCGGACGTGAAGAAGCCGGGGTCGTTCGCCAACACCGCCCTCACCGCCCGCCGGCTGGTGGAGCGGGGGGTGCGGTTCGTGCAGGTGTACCACAACAACTGGGACCACCACGGCAACCTGCCGGGGCGGATGAAGTTCCAGGCGGCCGACGTGGACCAGCCGTGCTACGGGCTGATTCAGGACTTGAAGCGGCTCGGGTTGCTCGACAGCACGCTGGTCATCTGGGGCGGCGAGTTCGGGCGGACGACGTACACCCAGGGGACGCTGACCAAGACGAACTACGGGCGGGACCACCACCCGCGGTGCTTCAGCATGTGGATGGCCGGCGGCGGGGTGAAGGGCGGGACGGTGTACGGGGAGACGGACGACTTCAGCTACAACATCACCGAGAACCCGGTGCACATCCGCGACTTCCACGCCACCGTGCTCAAGCTGCTCGGCATCGACCACTCCAAGTTCACCTACCGCTACCAGGGCCTCGACCAGAAGTTGACCGGCGTCGAAGAGGCGAAGGTGGTGACGGATCTGATCGCGTGAGGTCTTCCAGGTGAACCGGCGGCGTGAGTCGCCCGGGTGTGAACCACCCGGGCGGCTCACGCCGCCGGTTCACCATTCCGCCCGCCCATCTCGTCCTTGATCATCTGCGGGAACACCGCCCACGCCGGCGTGTACGTCTCCTGCGACGGGGCCGCTGTCACGGGTGCGGGCGGCTGACCCCGTGCCTCGCTGCCAGGTAGTTGCCGATGTCGGTCGGGCCGTCCAGGTACCGCTTGCCCGTCTTGGCGGTGTGAACCGTCACCCCGACGGGCGCGTGGCTGGCGTCGTCCAACACGAGCACCGGGCAGCCGGGGTGGTCCGGCCCGCCGAGCAGTTCGACCACCTCCGCCCGCGGGCGGGGGAAGGCGATCGACTTCACCTCGACCTTTTCCCGGAGGTGCGGGTAGTAGGCGAGCAGACCGCTCACGGTGGCACACGGGGCACAGTAAAACTCGCCCGGCCCGGCCTTCGCATCCGCGAACCCGGGTGCCAGCAGGAACAGCACGTCGGCCATCGGAAATCCTCCACACGGATGCCGACACTTTCGCCGAATCGGGCACCGCCGGCAAGGAGGATTGCGTTTGCGACCGCCGCCCGCCTCCGGTACGGTGAGCGGATCGCACTCCCACCGAGGGTTCGCCGTGCTCGACATCCTCACCCCCGGTCGGCGGTTCAACCGGCGGGACGTGCTGCGGGTCGGGGCGCTCGGCGGCCTCACCCTCGCCGGCCTGTTCCGCCAACAGGCACGGGCCGACGTCAAACCCGCGCGCCCGAAGTCGGTCATCATGATCTGGCTCCGCGGCGGGGCGAGCCACATCGACAGCTTCGACATGAAGCCCGACGCCCCGGCCGAAATCCGCGGGGAGTTCAAGCCGATCCGGACGAACGTGAGCGGCATCGACTTCTGCGAACACCTGCCGAAGCTGGCGACGATCGCCGACAAACTGGCCGTCCTCCGCGGCATCA
>CAYMHO010000170.1:0-15187 GCA_964390195.1 uncultured Fimbriiglobus sp.
GAGGCCGCTGTTCGACCAGAAACAGCGGCCTCACGGCCGCCGCTCGCCCGGCCCTCTCACTTCAGCCCGTCCAGCCCGAGCTTCTGCAACTCCGTCCGCATCTCCGACGCGTCGCCGTTCGCCAACCCGGTCCGCTGAATCAGCAGGATGAAGAACACCCCCTTCGTCGGGTCGATCCACCCCTGCGTGCCGTACGCCCCGCCGTGTCCGAACGTGCCGGCACTCAGCACCTCCGTCGCCCCCTTCGGCTCCTTCACCACCGCCCACCCGTAGCCGAAGCTCATCCCGTCCACGAACCCCGTCTTGATGTCGCCCGTTTGCGTCTTCGTCATCTCCGCCCACGCCTTCTCACTCACCACCCGTTTGCCGTTCAGCTCCCCCTTGTGCAGCATCGCGGTGTACAGCTTGCCCAGGTCGGCGGCGGTGCTGTACAGCCCGCCGGCCGGGATCGGGTGCTTGCGGGCCGTGCCGTCGAAGTCCATTCTGAACCCGGTGCCGCTCGCCGCCACCGCCTTCCCGTTCCGCTTGTCGTGCAGGGTGGCGATCCGCTTCGCCTGTTCGGCGGTCGGGTAGAACGTCGTGTCCGTCATGCCCAGCGGGTCGAACACCTTCGCCTGCAAGAACTTCTCGTAGCTCTGCCCGCTCGTCACCTCGATCACCCGCCCGAGCACGTCGATGCCGCTGTTCGAGTACGCCCACCTGGTGCCCGGCTCGAACTGGAGCGGCAGTTGCGACACGGCGGCGGTCGTCTCGCCCAGGGTGTAGTGCCGCTTGGTGTACACGTCGGCCATGCCGACCGGGTACGCGGCCAACCCGGAGGTGTGCGTCAGCAGGTCTCGCAGCCGGATCGCCCGCGGCGACTTGCCGAGCGTGACCGTCCCCTTCTCCTTGTCGGCGGCGGTCACGAGCATCTGCCCCTTGAACTCGGGCAGGTGCTTCTCGACCGGGTCGTCCACGCTCAGCTTGCCCTCGTCTTGCAGGATCATGACCCCGAGGGCGGTGATCGGCTTGGTCATGCTGGCGATGCGGAAGAGGGTGTCGTCGGTCATCTTCTCGCCGCCGGTCACGTCCCGCACCCCGACGGCGTGCAGGAACTTGACGCCGTCCTTCGTGCCGACGGCCACCACCGCCCCGGCCGTGTCGCCGTCGGCGACGAACCGGTTGAACCGCTCGACCAGCGGGCCGAACGGCTTCGCCTGGGCGAACAGCGGGGCGGCGAGCAGGAGCACCGCGACGAACGAACGGAGCATGGGAGGTTCCCGGCGGGGAAGGGGAGGATGTTGTAGGCGCAAAAAAAGGCGGGCCGCGGAGGAACACCCCCCGCGGCCCGCGCGTTTCGTCACTCCCGCTGGGTTACGGCTCCATGCGGGTGAAGTACGGCACCAGCCCGCGCTGCCGCAACTGGGCGAGCGTCACCCCCGGTTGCGGGCCGGGGTTGCCGAACACCACGTTCCCCACCGGGTCGCCGGCGGCGTGCGAGAACTGCACGCCCGCGGCCAGGGTGAGCGTCACCTGGCCGGGCACGTTCTGCAGGGTGCCCGTCGCGTCCGGCAACTGCCGCTGCGCGACCGCCTGCACCGTCAGCCACTCGCCGTCACCGCCGCCGGAGACGGCCGAGTCGCCGTACCCGACCCGCACCCGCGAGCCGGCGCCCAGCCGGTACACCACCCCGTCACCCAGAATCGCACAGGTGCCGGCCGCGACGGCGGTGCCGTCCGGGGCGACGGCCGTCGCGCTGCCGGGGATGGCCTCGATGTGAACGGTGTTGGCACCGCGGGCCACGTCGTCGACCAGTTTGGTCTGCACCCCGCGGCCGATCGGGTTGGTCGCCGGGTCGGCGGCCACCGCCGAGGAGGTGCCCAGCGCCAGCCCGGTGGTCGGGTCGGTCTGCACCACCTGGGTGGCCAGTTGCGAGCGGTCCACCACGGCGGCGTACTGCGCCCGCAGGTCGCCCGGCGTCTTGTCGTGCAACTCCGCCCCGAGGATCGGCTGGTTGGTCACGCTCGCCGGCAGGGCCGGGTTGGGCAGCGTCACCTCGAAGAACCCGACCGTCACCAGCACCAGGAAGCCGTCGCTCGTCGGCGTCAGGCTGTTCCACGCCTTCCGCAGCGGCTCGTTCGCCAGGTACGGGTGGTTGGCGACGATCGCCGGCGCCGGCGGGGCGGCGTAGTTCGGGAAGATCAGCCCGTTGGGGTTGGTCGTCGGGTCGGCGGAGCGGCCGAACGGGTGGTCCCGCGGCGGGTTGACGCCGGTCGTCAGGCTGGTGGACCCGAAGGCGAACGGGTAGTCGGTGCCGCCCTCGTGGACGGTCATCCGCGGGCTGACGTTCGCGGTGCGGGCGATCAGCGGGGCGACCGGCGGGGCGGCCGGGCGGATGTAGTTATCCCAGATGGTGACGGGGTAGGTGGCGGCGAACCCGTTGCCCCCTTGCGGGTCGAGCACCGCGTTGAACACCCGCACGTCGTTCATCGTGTTCAGGTTCAGCTTGCCCGCCTCCCGCCCGCCGAGCGGCACCCCCGGCAGGCGGCTGCCGGTCGTCAGCAGCCCCTCGGCGTCGGTCAGCATGCGGATGTTGTCGGCCGCGCCGTTGATAGTGACGGCGAGCGGCGAGTTCAGCCCGACGGCGTGCCCGTGGTAGCCGGTGCCGGGGGTGCCGTTGAAGAAGAAGCTGGTGAGCAGCGCCGGCGAGGTGCGGGAGGCGTGCGCCCCTTCCGGCAGGCTGACCAGTTCGCGGTCCTGGTGGGGCATCCACTCGAACCCGTAGGTGGCCGGCGTGCCGCGGGTGTTCTCCAGCGTCGTCTGGTTGTTCAGGTTGAAGAAGGTGTGCGGCGGGCTGGTGGTGTAGGCCGGGGCGATCTGGTCCTGCACGGCCGTCACCTGCGGGGCCACGACCGCCGTCCCGTAGTCCGGGTAGGCGGCGAACGGGTGGATGCGGCCGACCGTCGGCAGGTTCAGCGCGGCCGGTTGGGCGCCGGCGCTGTTGTGCGTCGTCCGGTCGCGGGTCGGGATGTTCTCCACGAAGTCGACGGTGACGAACGGGTTGAAGTTGGCCAGCGTCGGGTCTTCCTGCGGCGGCAGGTACGGGTTGAGCACGCGGCGGAGGAGGACGGTACTCGTCTTGGCGGCTTCGGCGGTGATGTTGGCCCCGGACGGGGCGCCAGCCGTGGCGTCGAAGCTGAGGGCGTTCACCGGGGCCGGCGGGGCACCGAGCGGCGGGACGCCGGCCGGGGCGTCTGGGAGCGTCATGGTGCAGGTGGCGTTGGCCGACGGGAAGGCGTCCTTCGGGCCGATCAGGTAGTACCCGGCGTTCCCGCCGACCGGCCCGCTGGCGGCCGTCGCCGGCCGCACCAGGTTCAGTTCGTCCGGGGTGGCGGCCAGGGTGGCCGGGGCGGACGGGGCGGTGCCGTCGTGGACGAACGTGTTCACGCGGGCCGAGACGATGCCGTTCACCCCGAACACCGTTTGGGTGTCCATCGCGGCCGCCCCGTACCCGCCGGTGTTCAGGGCGGTCAGCAGGGCGGAGCGGTACGGGGCGGTGGTGCCGGCCGGCACGACGGCCACTTCCAGCCGGTACGGGTTGTACGTCGCGCCGGGGTACCCGCCGGGGACGGCCGCCCCCGTGGTCGGGTCGAGCACCGGGGTCACCAGGTTCTCGTACTTCAGGCGGGCGCCGCCGGCGTCGGCGTGGGTGGGGTCGGCCGGCGTCGGGTTGTGCAGTTCCACCCAGTACCGCCGTTCGAGCGGTTGGGCGGCCCGGGGTGTCGGCAGGGGGTTCGGGTCGGCGCGGTCGTTGAAGATGCCCGAGTACACCTCGTTGATGACCAGCCGCGGCTGCTCGGTGCCGAACACCACCCGGGTGGCCAGGTCGGTGGGGGCGAAGTTGGCCGCCCCGTTGGTCGGGTCGTTGGCCGGGTCGGCCGTGCGGGCCGAGGCCGGCGTCGGCCGCCAGACGAACGGGGTGATGATGTCGTCCCCGTCGATGGAGTCCACCAGGTTGACGGCGAACTGGGCGATCCGCATCAGCACCAGGGTGTTGCCGGTGGCGTCGGTGGCCGGGTCGGTCAGCACCTCCACGTTCCCCGTGTCGGTGTAGTAGATGGCGTTCGTGCCCTGCACCAGCCCGTACCGGGCGGCCAGGCGGATGAAGATGTCGCGGGCCAGCCGCTGTCGGGCCGAGTGGGCGGCGTACCAGTACGGAAGTTCGGCCGGCACCGCCGGGTTCCACAGGTTGACCGGGGACGGCGGCAGGGTCGGGTTTTTGCGGTAGTCGGGCAGCGGGCGGTTCAGGTCGACCGGCCCGAGGCGGACCGGGTTGAGCACCCCCGCCGCGTCGGTCGTCAGGCGGCCGAACATGGCGGCCACCGCCCACTGCTGGCTGACGCTGAAGGTGGTGGTGAGGGCGCGGGCCTGCTGGGCGGCGGCGGTGTCGGCCACCGGGTTCAGGCTGCCCAGCACCGGCACCGACGAGGTGGTCGCCTGCCGCGCCTTCGGGTCGGAGAAGCGGGCGGCCAGCTTGAGCAGGTCGTCGTGCCCGAACCCGCCGGCCCCGATGGCCGGGGCGATCGGGGTGGGGGTCGGCTGGCGGCCGTACAGCAGGGCGTTGTACTGGCTCGGGTGGTTGGACAGCACCGTCGTCAGTTCGAGCTGGTTCGGCTCGTGTCGGAACGGGGCGGCGACCACCAGCGGGTTGTTGAAGATCGGGGTGGTCTGGAACCCGCCGGTGAGCGGCAGGGTGAGCGACCCGTCGTTGGCGGCCGGCCCGACCCCGTCGGCGTCGAACAGGCTGCCCTGCCGCGGCAGTCGCCCGCCGGTGAACAGCGGGTGGTACTGGCCGTTCACGCGGGCGGTACTGGCGGCCGCGGTGTACGGGTCGACCGGCGGGGTGTAGTCGGTGCCGGTCTTGCCGTACCGCCGCTGGATGACCGCCTGCACGTCGGCGGCGGTCATCCCGACGGCGACCGGGTTCACCTCCCACGGCCCCCACCCCTCCTTCGAGGCGTGGGTGGCGCCGGTCCCCTTGGCGTTGCCGGCCGCGGCCAGGTTCACCCGGCTGTTCAGGTCGAGCACCAGCGGGGCGACGCACGCCACGTAGTTCTTCTCCCGCCACCGCCGCACCGGCCCGCCGGCGTACATCCACAGGCTGTCGTTCCGCTGGCTGCCGGTGATGAAACGCATGTTCGCCACGTCGCCGGTGTAGGTGCCGTCGGCGTTCATCGGCACAGGCGGGAAGTTCGGGTGGTCGGCCGGCCGCGGGCGGAGGGTCAGGTACTTGCCCTGCGGGCTGGCCCAGTTGGCGTTCGTCGGGTCGAGGCTGCCGAACAGGTCCCAGCGGTGGAACGACGGGGTGGTGATCTCCCCGGTGGTCGGGTTCTGCGAGGCCAGGTAGAAGTCGTGCCGGTCGGGGTAGGTGAACGGGTAAGCCTTCGCCTGGTAGGTGCCGACCAGCGCTCCGGCGGGCGAGTTCCGCACCGGGGTGGCGCCGTACACCCGCTCCGGGTCGAACACGGCCGCGTTCCCCTGATCCCAGGTGAACCGCACGATCTGCCGGCTGTCGGTGAAGGCGGCCGCCCCGAGGGTGATGGCCTCCATCGGCAGCGGGGAGCCGCCGAACGGCACGAACGACCCGCCCGCCCCGTACTTGCTACGGCTCAGGCTGTGCCCGCGGATCGGGTCCATCAGGTCGTCGCCGGTGTCGCCCTTGTCGTAGATGAACGGCCCCATCCACCCTTCCAGGGCGAGCAGCGGGTTCGGCTCGGAGTCGATGCTCACGCTGATCTTCTGGCTGCGGGCGGCCGACAACTGCGACTCCGAGTACAGCACGAAGCTGAGGCCCAGCACGGCGAACAGGACCAGCATGGCGAGGACGACGATGAGCACCGACCCGCGGCGGCGGGTGGGTCGGAAGGCAAGCGTGCGGAGCATGGGTCAACCCTCGTTCGGCGGGCGGGTGTTCGGTCGGGTCGGCTAGGGTGGTCCGCTCTCTCCGAGAGCGGGTCGGCCGAACCACTCTCTCCGAGAGCGGACCACCCTACGGCCGAAGGGGGGTGTTCGGGGGCGTTACTGCGGGACGACGAACGACACCTGCCGGGTGAGCAGCGTCTTCGGGTCGTACACGCGGATGGTCACTTCCAGGGCGGTGACGCGGACGCGGAGGGGGGCGGTGTTCGGGTCGCCGTTCCAGGTGTCGAACACCCGCTGTCCGGGCAGGGTGGTCGAGGTCGGCAGGTCGTCGAACGGGAACTGGGAGTTCGGCACCGCGCCGGCGGTGTCGGGGATGGGGGTGTTCATCGTGGCCGGAAGGCCGGTCCGCGGCCCGCGGGTGCCGGACACCGCCGCCGCCACCCACGTCGGCTTCACCTGGAAGCTGGTCACGTTCGACAGGATGATGTCGTCCCCGTAGTGCGCCTGGGTGCTCGTGTACGGGGTGATCGGGGCGACGGCGCGGACGGCCGGCGGGGTGATCGTCCGCAGGGTGTGCGGGGCGTACGGGCCGGGGTTGGGCGACACCGGGGCGGTGCTGAACAGTTCGGCCTCGCCGGGGTTGGCGGCCGGGATGCTCACCAGAGCCGGCCCGCCGGGCACCGGCTCCGGGGCCAGCAGCCGCACGCTCCGGTACAGGGTGAAGGTGGTGACCGGCCCGCCGCCGCCGTCCACCACCCGCGGGTTGCCGAGCTGCCACCGCACCCGCGCCCACTGCGCGCTGAACTGGGTGTTGGCCGGGCCGAGGGCGGTGTCGGTGACGGAGAAGGCGGCCAGGCTGGGCGACTGCACGCTGAACAACTGGTCCGGCGTCTTGCCCGCCCGCTTGACGGTGAACTCGACGGCGTGGGCGGTGGCCGCCCGCGTGCTGATGATGCCGTCCGCGTCGGCCCCCTCGAAGGTGCTGCCGGCGGCGTGCTCGATGCGGAAGTAGCCGGCGTCCGGGGCGCGGACGTTCGACCCGGCGGTGGTGCCGAGCAGGTCGTACCGCAGGTCGGACAGCTTCTGCCCGGCGGGCGAGTCGCCCACCTCGAAGTGCGGGGATTCCAGGTCGGCCCGCACCTTGTCCTGGGCGGTGCGGAGCTGGGTGGCCATGTTGCCCATCGACCGCAGGCGGGAGAGCGAGTCCGACGCCGCCCCGAACGCCACCGCCAGGATGGTCAGGATGATGACCACCAGGGCGGTGGCCACGAGCAGCTCCACCAGGGTGAAGGCGGTGCGGGCGGTGCGGGTGCGGGTCATCATGGCGGTCTGGCTCGGGGGGGCGTGTTCTGCTCGCTCCGCGAGCGGCGTCTGGAACCGCTCGCGGAGCGAGCAGAGCACTTTCGGTCACGGCGTCTGTTTCGAGTACCCGCTGGGGGTGAGCTGCGGGCGGTCGTACACGTCGATCAGGTCGTTCAGCACGTACAGTTGGGCGGTGTAACTGGCCGGGGCGCCTTCCCCCCGCGGCGGGAGGATCGGGTTCACCAGCTCGACCAGCACCCCGCCGGCGATCTCGGCCACGCTGTTCACCTGGTAGAACTGGGCGTTGCGGATGCCGTTGCCGGTCCCGTCCACCTGGATGGTGCCGTCCATGACCCACGACCCCTGCCGCAGGCCGAGTTGGTCGTTCGTCGCCGGGGCGGGGAAGAGCACCTGGTTCAGGCCGACCGTCACCGCCACCGAGTAGGCCTGCTCGTTGTTCACCGGGGCGATCGGGTTGCGGCCGGGCACCCGCTGGTCGAACACCAGGATCTTCAGGTCGGCCAGCCCGCGGGTGGCGTTGTCCGGCCGCTGGATGACGGCCGCCCAGTTCTGCCGCCAGGTGCGGAAGATGGGCTGGCCGGTGGCGGTGACGGCCAGGCCGTCGCGGTCGGCCGGGGTGCCGTCCGGGGCGAACTCCATGCTGTCGGCCAGGCCGGCGATGGGCAGGACGGCCGGGAAGCCGATCGGCACCGGGGCGGCCCCCCCGATGGTCAGGGTGCGGCGGGGGAAGGAGGCGACGCCGGCGACGGTCAGTTGCTTCGGGTGGCCGGCGTAGGAGGCGAACCCGATCGGGTCGAGCAGCACCGGGTAGCTGGCCCGCCCGGCGGCGGCCGGCTGCGCGGGGAAGCCGGCGGCGCCGCTGTCCAGGGCGGCCACGCACGGCACGACGGACGGGCTGGTCGGGCCGACCGGGGTGCCTTCGACCACCTGAGCCCGCCACCACTCGCGGACCTTGCCGTCGGCCTGCAGGGCGCACTGCTGGGAGCGGTCGTCCCGCAGGGCCTTGCCCATCTGCACCGCCCCGAGCGGGAACAGGGTGAACAGGGCGAGCAACCCGGCGGCCAGGATGAAGATGGCTACCAGCACCTCGACGAGGCTGAACCCGGCACGGCGGCGGAGCGGTCGGCGGAGCATGGCGAGCCTCAATAGGTGGGGAGACCTCACCCCCCGTCCCCCTCTCCCAGGGGAGAGGGGGTGTTCAACTCCACAAGTTTCTGCTGTTCGCCGCGAGCGTGCGAGCGGCTCGGGTGGGCGAAGAACCGGCAACGTCGTCGTCTTGAACACCCCCTCTCCCCTTGGGAGAGGGGGACGGGGGGTGAGGTCTCAGAACCTCACAGCCCCGACCCGATGCCGTCCTTGGTGTTCGCGTACGGGTCGTGCGGGGTGGCGTTGTTCTCGTCCACCGGGATGTCCACCGGTTGGACGGCCACCGCCCCCGTCTTCGTATACACGATCACGTGCCGCATCTCACCGGCCGCCTCGTAGGTGGACTTCAGGTCGCCGGTCGCCCGCACCCCGCCGGCCGCGGGGGTGGTGAGGGTGGCCTCGGGGTTGATGGTCCACAGGACGATTCGGCCCAGCCCGCCGGCGTTCAGCACCTCCCCGTTCGGGGCGAACAGCACGTCGAAGTTGCCGCTGGCGGTCGGGATCAGGCTGAGGGTCACCCCGCCGGCCGCGTTCGACCCGTCCGGGTTGGCCGGGTTGACGCAGATGGCTACCGTCTCGGGCACCAGCAGGGGCGGCTCGCCGAAGGTGGGGCGGGCCTGGCGGATGAACCCGAACTTGGGGGTGCTGTAGGTGGGGGTGCCGGCGGCCGACGACCCCGCCCCCAGGCTGGGGATCTTGCTCGGGTCGAACACCTGGATCTCGACCGCCGTCACCGGGTTCCCGCCGATGGTGACGGTGGCGGCCGGGGTGGCCACGATGCGGTGGATGCTGCCGAGCGACGGGATGACCAGGGTGTCGTTGGCGGCCACGTTGTTGGCGATGTCGGCGATGTTCGGGCCGATCACGTACACCCGCCGCACCCCGCCCGACTGCTCGACCAGCAGTGTGTTGCCGACCGGCATGGTGTACGGCTCGGGCACCTCGATCAGTTGCGCCTCGCGGCAGTACCCGCTCCCGTCGACGAGGAAGCGGATGCCCCGCGGGGCGTTGTCCCGCTTCGCCTTCGCGCTGGCCTGCATCAGCCACCCGCCGATGCGGTCCGACCCGCTCGACGTGCGGGCGTTGCCGACGATGCCCGAGTTGGCCACCAGCAGCGCCAGCCCGGCCAGGACGATGAGGATGCCCATCGCCACCAGCAGTTCGACCAGGGTGAATCCGCCGCGGCGGGGGAGCTTGGCTCGCATGGTCAGTTCCCGTTGGCCCCCTCGCGGCGGAGGCGGTAGCTGAGGATGTTGTCGCCGTCGTACAGGGTCGGCTCGGCGAACACCTTGTTCGGCCCGGCCGAGATGAGCACGATGGCGTGGTTGCGGTTGTTCAGCGCCGGGTTCGCCCGGTAGGTAGTCGGGTAGCTGTACGGTCCGGCGTCGGTCAGTTGCGGGCCGTTGAGCGTCCCCCACAAGGACGTGAGGGCGGCGGTCGCACTGTTGGCCGGGTCGAACGGGTCGCGGCCGGGGTTGTTCCCGTTGTAGGTCGGGTGGTTCAGTTCGCCGCCGGCCCCGTCGTACCCGAGGCGGACGAACCCGATGGGCGTGTTGAACCCGTCCATGAACACCTTTTGCCCGGTGACCGGGCCGGTGCCCACCTGTTGCTCCAGGCCGTCCATCATGCCCATCGCGTTGATCGCCGCGTGCAGGCAGACGGCCGACTCCTCGACGGTGCGGTTGCTGGTCAGGGTGGCGAACTCGCGGAACGCCGGGGACGGCGGGTAGGGGTACCCGCCGACGCTGAACGCCGTGTTCCCCTCGGCGTACGACATGGGCAGTTGCTGCTTCAGCCGGGCGTACAGCATCAGGCTCTTCGCCCCTTCCGGGCTGCCGGCCACGCCCAGGGCGGCGGAGTACTCGGGGGAGCCGCTCCCCTTCTTCACCTCGTCCTGGATGCGGTCGCGGATCTCCTTCACCCGGTTGTCCAGCTTCTGGTTCACCTTGCCGATGGTGGCCTCGCAGTTCTGCGTCTGCATGGTGCGGCGGACGCCGAACACGGCGGCGACGGTGATCGCCGACAGCACCGCGATGATCGAGATGACCACCAGCAGCTCGATCAGGGTGAACGCCGGGCGGCGGTCGCGGGTCAACATCGGCAAGCCTCCGTGTGCGGGCGTGGGGTGGGTTACGGCTTGACGCCGAGCATCGCCCCGTTGTTGAAGTTGGCCATGTCGTCCCCGCCGTCGGTGCCGGTGGTCACGTACGCCCCGGCGCCCGGCGTCCACGTCCCGCCCGTCCCGAACCGCTTGTTCTCGCCGGCCGAGATGATCTGGCAGCCGTCCTGGTTCAGCCACTTGGCGTTCGGCTCGATGTAGGCGTTCAGCGTCTGGCTGCCGGACACCCCCGCGGCGGTGAAGTTCGGGGCGGCGTACTTGCCGCCCACCTTGGTCGACGCGAAGTAGGCGAACGGCACGCCGAACGGGTCCATGTACACCGGGGCGTTGGACGGGTACCCGTAGGTGGTGGCGGCCACCGTGCCGGACGTGTTCAGCTTGGTCAGGGGGATGTCCAGGTAGAACATCTTGGCGGTGGCGGCCGCGCTCGGGGCGGCCGGCCGGTCGTGCGCCCACCCGGTCAGGCTCGGCCCGCCCAGGAACAGGGTCATGCACTGGTTGCCCTGGAGGACCGGGTTGTTGTTGCTGTTCGTGTTGTACGCGAACACCGTCGTCCAACTGGCGTCCCAGATGATGTTGCCGGCGCCGTCGATGTCGGACGTCTTCGGCCAGCGGGCCTGGCCGTATTTCGACTGCAGGAAGGCGAACGAGGCGTCCATCAGGGCGGCGTTCGGGCCGCTGTTCCCGCCGGGGCGGACGGGCAGGCAGAACTGGTTCGGCGGCACGTGCCCCCACTGGTCTTTGAACGAGCTGACGGCCGCGGTGAGCTGGCTGATGTCGTTCGTCGTCTGCGCCCGCTTGGCCACCACCCGCACCTTCTGGATGGCCGGCAGGAGCAGGCCGATGAGGACGGCGATGATGGCGATCACCACCAGCAGCTCGATGAGCGTGAACGCCTCGTGTCGAGAGGTCAGGCGTCGGCGGATCATGGCAGAACCCTCAGTCAGAAGGCGGGTATGGGGTGTGGGGTGTCAGGTGTGGTGAGGTGTTCGTGACACCTCGACCGCCACCGCACTCGTGTGCTTCAACTTCCGCGCGGGGTATCGGGTGCGGCGGGGTGTTCGGAATACCCCGTACCCCATAACCCGGACCACCCGCGTTACTTCGACAGCCCTTCGAGCAGCTTGATGAGCGGCAGGAAGAGGGCGATGACGATGAACCCGATGGCCCCGCCGAGGAACACGATCATGATCGGTTCGAGCAGCGAGATCAGCGCCTTCACCGTGTTGTCCACCTCCTCGTCGTAGAAGTCGGCCACCTTGTACAGCATGGTGTCCAGGTCGCCCGTCTCCTCGCCCACCTCCACCATGTTGCACACCATGTCTTCCATCAGCCGGCTCTTCTTCATCGGCTCGGCGATGCTGTCCCCCTCGCGGATACTCTCTAGCACACGCTGGAACATCTTCTCGAACACGGCGTTGTTGGCCGTGTCCCGCACGATGCTGAGCGCCTCCAGGATGGGCACCCCAGAACTCACCAGGGTGCCGAGCGTCCGCATCGTCCGGGCGATGATCGTCTTCTTCACCAGCCCGCCCACGATGGGGATGAGCAGGGTCAGCCAGTCGAGCACGTAGTTCCCGGTCTTGCTCAGGCGGACCAGCTTCAGGAGCAGCCAGAAGGCGATGGGGAAGATGGGCAACCAGTACCAGTACTTGCCCATCCAGTCCGACACCTGGATCAGCGTCTTCGTCATCCAGGGCAGTTGCAGGTTGAACTCGTCGAAGATCTTTTTGAACTTCGGGATGATGAACACCATGATGAAGATGAGGATGCTCACCGCCACCATGATCACCACCGCCGGGTAGACGATCGCCCCGATGATCTTCTTCTTCAGGCTCTGGCTCTTCTCCTTGAACTCGGCCAGGCGTTTCAGGATGACTTCCAGTGCCCCGCCGGCCTCGCCGGCCTTCACCATGTTCACGTACAGCCGGTCGAAACATTTCGGCTGCCGCGCGAACGACTCGGACAGGGTCATCCCCGACTCCACGTCCTCCACCACGTCGATCAGCCCGTTCTTCAGGACCGACGGCTTCATCTGCTTTTCAAGGATCCGCAAGCTCCGCAACACCGGCAAGCCGGCGTCCTGGAGGGTGGACAGCTGACGGGTGAAGATCGTCAGCATCTTCTGGGATACACCGCCGATGGTGAACGTCTTCCGCGACTTACTCGTCTTCTTCTTGCCCTTCTTCCCGCCCTTCGCGCCGATGGCGGTCAGTTTGGTGACGAAGTAGCCCATCGCCTTCACCTTCTGCTGGGCCTCCTCCTCGTTGGCCGCATCGACGGTGTCCTTCACCTCGGTGCCGTTGGTGTCCATCCCCTCGAACTTGTACGTAGGCATTTGCCTGCTCCCGAATACGAAGGGGAACGCCCCCGGTGTAGGTCGTGGTCGAGCCGGTCCGAAGGACCGCGAGGCCCGACATCAAACTACTTCACCCTCAAACCGGTTCGCCGTCGGGCCTCACGCCCCTGCGGGGCGTTCGACCGCGACCTACTTAATCATCCACCACCGTCTCGCGGACCACCTCTTCGAGCGTCGTCCACCCGTCGAACAGCTTCCGCAGGCCGTCCTCGCGGAGGGTCCGCATGCCGCGGGTCTTGCAGTACTCCCGCAACTGGTCGGTGCTCGCCCCGCGGCCGATCATGTCCCGCACGTCGTCGTTGATCATCATCAGCTCGTACAGCCCGGTGCGGCCCTTGAACCCCAGGCTGTTGCACTTGTCGCACCCCTCGCCGAAGGCGAACTTCTTCCCCTTCGCGCTCTCGTCCGGGGCCAGGTTCAGCTCCATCAACTGGTCGCGGGTCGGCTCGTACCAGGTGCGGCAGACGGTACACACCTTCCGCACCAGCCGCTGCGCCTGGATGGCCTCCAGGCAGGCGGTGATGAGGAACGGCTCGACCCCCATGTCCCGCAGGCGGGTGATGGAGCTGGGGGCGTCGTTCGTGTGCAGGGTGCTGAACACCAAGTGCCCCGTCAGCGACGCCTGGATGGCGATCTGGGCGGTCTCCAGGTCGCGGATCTCGCCGATCAGCACGATGTCCGGGTCTTGCCGCAGGATGGCCCGTAGCGCCGACGCGAACGTCAGGTCGATCTCGTGGTTGATCGGGCACTGGATGATGCCGTCGATCTCGTACTCGACCGGGTCCTCGGTGGTGATCAGCTTGCTGTCGATGTCGTTCAGTTCGGTCAGGGCCGAGTACAGGGTGGTCGTCTTGCCGGACCCGGTCGGGCCGGTGACCAGCACGATGCCGTTCGGCTTCTTGATGATCTGGCGGAACTCGCCGAGCAACTCGGGCGGCATGCCGATCTTGTCCAGGTTCAGACCGACGTTCCCCTTGTCCAGCACCCGGATGACC
Organism: uncultured Fimbriiglobus sp.; assembly: GCA_964390195.1. Lineage (GTDB taxonomy): Bacteria > Planctomycetota > Planctomycetia > Gemmatales > Gemmataceae > JALHQU01. The sequence goes on from CAYMHO010000170.1 coordinate 13,844, forward strand.
ACGCTCTCGCCGAACATGGTGGGCAGCACGCTCACCCGCATGTCCACCCGGTTGCCGCCGATGGTCAGCTCGATGCGGCCGTCCTGGGGCAGCCGCCGCTCGGCGATGTCCAGGTTGGACATCACCTTGATCCGGCTGGCGATGGCGTTGGCCAGGTGACGCGGCGGGGGCACCATCTCGAGCAGCACCCCGTCGCACTTGTACCGCATCTTGTACTCGTCTTCGAACGGCTCGAAGTGGATGTCGCTCGCCTTGTCCCGGATGGCCATGAGCATGACCATGTTGATCAGCTTCCGCACCGGGGCGGAGTTGGCCATCTCCTGCAAGTCGTCCAGGTCGATGCTCGTCTCCCGCTTCATCGAGCTCTTGCCGATCTTCTCGTCCTTCTCCAGCATCTGGATCAGGTTGCCGAGCGACTCCTCGCTGTCGCCCGCCCCGTACGCCTTCTTCACCAGCGCCTCGACGGCCGCCGGCGGGGCGAGCACGGGCGACACGAACTTGACGCTCAGGAAGTTCTTGATGTCGTCGATGGCCATCAGGTTGTTCGGGTCGGACATCGCCACCGTCAGCGTGTCGTTCTCGAACGTGAGGGGCACCATCTTGTACAGCTCGGCCATGTTCTGCGGGACGATCTTGATGGCCTCCGGGGACGGCTTCACGTCCTCCAGGGTGCTCACCCGCATGCCGTGCACTTCGGCCGTCGCCTGCAGCAACTGGTCCTCGTTCACCAGCCCCCGCTGGATGGCGATCTCGCCCAGCTTCAGCTCGCTCGTCCGCATCTCCTCGTAGATGCTGTCGAGCTGGGCGTCGTCCACGTACCCGAGGTCCACCAGCTTCTGCCCGAGTTGGCGGGAACTGTTATCGACGTGGGTGTGCTTCGGCTTCTGCGGCGGCGGCTTGGGGGCCGCCGCGGGCGGCTTCTGGCCGGCGGCCGGCGGCTTCACCCCGGCCCCGCCGGCGGCCGGTTTCGGGGTGGGGGTGCCGGCGGTCGTGGTCTTGGTCACCTGACCGGGGGCGACCGGTTTCTGTGCACCAGGGGCGGCCGGCTTTTGTGCGCCGGGCACCACGGGCTTCGGCACACCGGGGGTGCCGGCCGCCGGCGGTTTCACACCGGGGGTACCGGGGACGGCGGGCTTCGGCGCACCGGGGGCGACGGGCTTCGGCGCACCGGCGGCGGGCGGGGTGCCGGGCTTCGGAGCGGGGGCCGGGCCGTTCGCCGGCTTGGCCGCGCCGGGGGTGCCGGCCGCCGGCGGCTGCTTCTTCGGGTCGTTCGGAGTTGGCACGGTGGACATGTGTGTGTTCGGTTTGGCCCCCCTCTCCCCTTGCGGGAGAGGGGCCGGGGGT
>CAYMHO010000171.1:0-15140 GCA_964390195.1 uncultured Fimbriiglobus sp.
CGCAGCACGACTTGGACTACCTGACCAACTTCGAGCGGATGTTCCGCATGGAAGGGCGGCCCTTTTATCGGTGCCGGTAACAGAACGGTGAACCGGCGGGGTGAGCCGCCTGGGTGAAAAGACCCAGGCGACTCACGCCGCCGGTTCACCAGGCGTCACCGTTTCCACTTCGGCTCCTCGCGGTGCGGCTTCTTCGCCGTGTACAGTTCCAGCCGCTTCTTCATCTCGTCCCCCTCGCGGGCCATCAGACTCGCGTCCTCCATCGCCTGCTTCTGCCACTTGACGGCGTCGTCGAACTTGCCCGCCTCGGCACACGCCGCGGCCAGGGTGTCGATGGACCCGTGGGCCTTCCACTTGGTCTGCTTGCACGCCTCGGTGGCCAGTTCCACCGCCTTCGCCCCGTCGCGGAAGGCGGCGTCCGGGCAGACGGCCAACACCCACGCCCGCAGGTTGAGCGCGGCGGCGTGCTTCGGGTTCAGCCGCAGGGCGGCCGCCAGCAGGCGGTCGGCGTCGGCGTACTGGCCGCGGCGGAAGGCGGCCGACGCCCGGCTCACCTGGACCTGCGGCTCGTTCGGGAACAGCTTCTCGACGGTCAGCAGGTCGGCGTCGGCGTCGGCGTCCTTCTTCAGCTCGAACCGCACCCCCGCCCGCCCCAGGTAGGCGGACATGTGCTTCGGGTTCAGCTTCAGCGCCGCGTCGTACTCGGCCTCGGCCTTGGCGTACTCCTTCTTGATGGTGAGCAGCCGGCCGACTGAGGTGTGCGTCCACGACTCGGGGGCCAGTTCGTTCGCCTTCGTGTAGTCGGCCAGGGCATCGTCGATCTTGCCGCTCAGCTCGCGGGCCTCGCCCCGCCCGCGGTAGCCGAAGGCGTTCTCCGGCTCCAACTCGACGCACCGCTGGAAGTCGGCCGCCGCCGCCTCGAAGTCGCGGGCGTCCAGGTGGAGCAGCCCGCGGTGGTGGAAGGCGGTGTGCGACGGCGACAGGTCGATCGCCTTGTTCACGTCGGCCAGCGCGTCGTCGGCGTCGCCCCGCACCTTGTACACCCCGGCCCGCCGCAGGTACAACTCGGCCGTCGGCTTCTCGTCGATCTGCTTGGTGAAGTAGTCTGCCTCGTACGGCGGGCCGATCACGTCCGCCTTCGGCACGGTGCCGGTCCGCCCGGCCCAGGAGATCTCGATGGCGTCCGCCGTCTCGGCCAGCACCACCGGGCTGAGCACGCCGATCGGGTGCAGTTCGTAGTCCCCCTCGCCGTCGCCGGTTTTCACCTTCATCGTCGCGTTGTTGTCCTTCACGATCACCTGCTTGCCCACCCACGACTTGCTCGTGTCCACCTTCGGCACCGGGGCGGCGACGGCGACCGACACGACCAGCAACGCGGCGACCGCGAGCAGACGGCGCATGGGGAATCCTCCGTGGGGTGCAACCAGTTTACTATGCCGGCGGGGCGGACGGTTCGGCCATCGCCGGTTGCAGTTTCCACCCGGCGGCCTCCTCGCCGTCGAGCCTGAGCGTCAGGCACTTGGCACTCCCGCCGGCCTTCAGGAACTCGTCCAACTCGACCTCGATCGACCTGTACCCGGCGGCCCGCAACGACTCGCCTATCTTCGGGCAGCGGCTGTTGTGGACGACCGTCTTGCCGACCACCACGGCGTTGCACCCGAAACGGTGAGCCTCTTCCTCTTCGACCGGAATCAGGTGCGGGACGTGCGTCTTGATGACCCGTTTGCCGTAGGTGTCGAACGCATCGGGGAAGTACAACGCCACGCCGGGGGCGAGCGGGCAGAAGCAGGTGTCCAGGTGGTAGAAGCGTTGGTTCACCAGTTCGAGCGGCAGGCACCGCACGCCCAACTTCTCGGCCACCCAGTGGTGGGCGTTGGCATCGGAGCGGGTGCGGTAGCCGGCGAACAACACGTCGCCGCAGAACAGGGCGTCGCCGGCCCCCTCGTGGAAGGTGCGTTCGGGCAGGTGCTCGACGGTGAACCCGTGGGCGGCGAACCATGCATCGAACACCGGGGATTCCTTCGCCCGCACCTCGTGCTTGAACCGACTGCTCAAGAACGTGTTGTGGAACATCAGCCCGGCGTTGGCGGTGAACACCAGGTCGGGCAGACCTTTCACCGGCGTGAGTTGCTCGACCGTCACGCCGAGTGACACCAGGGTGTCACGCAGGTTCGTCCACTGAGTAAAGGCGAGTTCGCGGACGGCCCCCAGGGAGCGGTTCATCCAAGGGTTGATCTCGTACTCGATGCCGTAGTGGTCCGGCGGGCACATCAAGATGCGGGCGGCCATACCGCGACCTCACGGGATAAAGTGACGAAGGCATTTTACCCGTCGGCGGGGGGGTAGGAGTGGCGGACGAATCCCGAACGTGGTGGACGCGAGAAAGGCGGGTGGGAGCCGGTGTGTTCGCAGGCTGTACCTTGCTGAACTTCTTCCTTCAATGCGCCGGCCAGATCATCTGGTTTGGCACGATGGTGGGACCGAACCAAGTGAGCGTCGGCGAGGTCTGGATGTGGGTCGTCGCCTGTCCGTTTATGCTCCTTTACGTGATTCGGCCTCCCCTGCCGCCCTGGTTCGGTTTGATTGCAATGCTGCTAAACGCGTCCTTCTACGGCGGGATGGGGTGGTTTGCGTGGCGGATGTGGACGCTGATGCGGAGGAAGCGGCCGGAGTAGGGCGAACGACCACGCAACCTGCCCCGGACCCCTCTCCCGGCTCGTCTCGCTCCGCTCGACCACCCACCCTCTCCCCTGAGGGAGAGGGTCGGACGAGGCGCTTCGCCCCGGACGGGGTGACGGGTTCCCGCTCCGCATTCGACGGCGGGGTCGCCTTCCGCCCAGCGGGGCGTGCGTATCATGGCTGCGTGGTCGCCGGAGGCTCGCTCATGCCGCGCCCGTCTCGCTGGATCGTGCCCAAAGTCGCCGGGTCGAAACTGATCCGCCGCATGGCCGACGCCGGCCTCACCGCCGCCGCCCGCGTGCGGACCCGCCGCCTCGACCACATGGACGCCGCCGCGGTCCAGGAGAGGCAACTGCTGAAGCTCGTCCGCAAGGCGGCGGACACCCGGTTCGGCCGCGAGCACGGGTTCGAACACATCCACACCGTCGCCGACTTCCAGGCCCGCGTGCCGCTGCGGGATTACGAAGACTTCTGGAACACCTACTGGAAGGCCGCCTACCCGCGGCTGGACGGCATCACCTGGCCGGGCAAGTACCCGTACTATGCGCTCAGCAGCGGCACCACCAGCGGGGCGACCAAGTACATCCCCATTTCGCGGCAGATGATCCGCTCGAACAAGAAGGCGGCGTACACGCAGATTTCCCTCTACCGCAACCACTACCGCAAGCACCGCCTGTTCACCGGCAAGTTCTTCTTCCTCGGCGGGTCGACCAACCTGCGGCAGCAGGCGGACGGCAGTTCGGCCGGCGACCTGAGCGCGATAGCCTTCAAGGAACTGCGGCTGGCCGGCCGGCCCTACGTGTTCCCGCCGGAGGACCTGGCCACCATCTCCGACTGGACGGTGAAGCTGGAGCGGCTGGCCGAGCGATCCCTCCGCGAGCCGATCACGGCCATTAGCGGGGTGCCGTCGTGGATGCTCAAGCTGTTCGACGTGGTGAAACAGGTGTCGGGCAAGAAGACCATCGCCGAGGTGTGGCCGCAACTGCGGGTGGTGGTCCACGGCGGCACCAAGTTCGACTCGTTCCGCAACACGTTCAAGGCGGAGATCGGGTCGGACGAGGTGAAGTTCTGTGAGGTGTACCCGTGCAGCGAGGGGTTTATCGCCACCGAAGACCCGCGGCACGGGAAGCTTCGGCTGGTGCCCGACCACGGCATCTTCTTCGAGTTCATCCCGGCCGACGAGCTGAAAGACGGCAAGCTGGCGACGGCGAACCCGACGCGGCACACGCTCGCCACCGTGCAGCCCGGCGTGGTGTACGCGGTGGCACTCAGTAACTGCGCCGGCATGTGGGCGTACCTGGTCGGCGACACCATCACCTTCGAGAGCGTCAACCCGCCGCTCCTGCGGTTCAGCGGGCGGACGAAGAACTTCCTGTCGGCGTTCGGCGAACACCTCATTGAAGAAGAGGTGACGAAGGCGGTGGCGGTGGCGGCCGAGAAGTGCGGGGTGCTGACCGCCGACATCCACGTCGGCCCGGTGTTCCCGCTCGACCCGACCCGGCCCGGCTACCACCTGTACCAGATCGAGTTCCGGGGCAAGCCGCCGGCCGACCTGACGCGGTTCGCGGCCGACATCGACGCCGAACTGCGGCGGCTGAACGAGGACTACGACGCCCACCGGGTGAACGACATCACCATGTTGCTGCCGGTGGTGCAGGCGGTGCCCGAAGGCGGGTTCGCCCGGTGGATGGCCGCGCGGGGCAAGTGCGGCGGGCAGAACAAGGTGCCGCTCATGGACAACGACGGCCGCATGACCCGCGAGCTGGCCGAGTGGATGGCCGCCAACGGGGGGTAACACCAACGGAGCGAACCATGCGAAGGTCCGTGACGTTTTGCGTGATCGTGTGCGTGCTGTTCTCGGCCGGTTGCAAGCCGCAGTACCAGAACACCGGGCCGTTGCCCGAGCGGGAAACACTCGAACAGTGCGACGCGATGGAGGTGTTCGCACTCGACCCGTCGCCAGGACACAGACCGTTGGACGTGAACAATGGCGTCGGCTTCCACGGCTGGCCGGTGCTCCGGCGGGCGGTCGTTCCGGAGGGGCGTCGGCGACAGGTGGCGAAGGACATGATCCGCGGGTACGAGTGGGCCAATACCCCGCTCAAGTGTTTCGAGCCGCGACACGGCGTCCGGGTGAAACGCGGCGAGCGGACCGTCGATTACGTCATCTGCTTCGTGTGCAACAACGTGTACGTCTACGGCGACGGTGAGCGGGGGTACTACTGCACCTCGCACTTCACCATCCTGGACGACCTGTTAAAGAACGGCGAAGTGCCGGCCGACCCGAACGCGAAGCCGTGATGCGGCCATTGCGAGCGAGGGCCAATCCACACGCCCGATCATCGGCGTGCGATGCGGTCGCAACCACCGTTATTGACCATCGGGAAAGGAATACCACGGGGGGACCCAGCCACCCTCAGGCCGAAGGCCTGAGAGTGTTCAGCCCAGGGCAACGCCCTGGGTTTGAGACCCCAACCATCTCCACCCCGAAGGGGTGGGACAACTGGGTCGCAGGCCTTCAGCCTGCGGGTGATTGGCCTCCCCCACCCAGGGCGTTGCCCTGGGCTGAACACTCTCAGGCCTTCGGCCTGGGAGGTGGTTCGCTGGCATTCCCTTCCTGAACGCCAGTAACAGGTGATGCCAGGCTCCGCGTGGCACCACTGACAACCTCCCGGAGCGTGCCCCATGCTCGGCTGGCTGTTCCCGCCGTCGTGCCCGTGCGACCCGGCCGCCAAGGAGTGGGTGGAAGAGCGCCTGGCGTGGCTGGCCGAGGAGTTCGACGACCACGCCTTCAACGGTCGGCGGATCGTCCTGCCCACCCGCGAATTCTTCCCCGACCCCTACGACGGGTCGAAGTTCGCCGCCCGCGCACTGCTCGACCGCGTCTGCGAGTACATGGACGTGGTGCCCGACCTGGTGGAGTTGCGGTTCAAATCCGACGAGGGAAAACTGGGGCTGGTGAACGAAGACGGGGACGGCGTGGGGTATGCGGCCGGCACCTACGAGGAGGGGTATCGCAAGGACACCGTCACCATCGACACCTCCATGCTGCCCGACCCGATGGGGCTGGTCGGCACGATGGCCCACGAACTGGGGCACGCCAAGCTGCTCGGCGAAGGCCGCATCATGAGCGAGGAGTATGACAACGAACTGCTCACCGACCTGACCACCGTCCACTTCGGCCTCGGCATCTTCACCGCCAACAAACCGGGGCACTCGCTGCCGAAGCAGGCCCGCTGGCCGGGCACCACCCTGTTCCGCCCGGAGTACATGACCCCACCCATGTACGGGTGGGCGCTGGCGCACCTGGCGTGGTTCCGCGGGGAGGAACACCCGGCGTGGGCGAACCACCTGAAGTTCGACGCCCGCTGCGAGCTGAAGCAGGGAGTCCGATATCTGTTCAAGACGGGCGACTCGGCGTACAGGCCGGTGCGGCTGCGGCGGCCGTCCTGACCCGCGGCACGCCCGTTGCTCGTGTGGTGGTGTTCACACCTACGAGGACGAGCCATGCCCGCGACCGTTCAAGAACTGGCCGAGAAGGTGATGGCGGCGCGGCAACGCGCCTGGGACAAGTCCGACCCGACGACGGCGGCGGTCGTTGCCGGCACGCTCGGGGCGGCCGACGAGCAGGCCATCCGCCGGGTGGTGGCCGAGGCCGGGTACGCGGGGGCGGAACTGGAGGAGATGGCCGAGCGGGTGAAGGCCCGGCTGGTCGGCAAGATGGAAGCGATGGCCGACGACCTGCCGGCCGCCGCGAGCAGTTGAATCACCGCGACGAGCCGCGACCGCCCGGGAGCGGGTGATTGTTCACCCGCTCCCGGGCGGTCGCGGCTCGTCATCAACCTCTCAGCTCACGCCCGTGTTGGCGATTTCCACATCGCCCCCCTGGTGGGCGCGGGCGGCGGCCGCCTGGATTTGCATGTGAACGTCGCTCGGCTCGCCACGGACTTGCACGCTCGTGCCGTCCGGCGAGATCACAGTGGCGGTGTGCGGGCGGTCGCCGGCACGGACCACCGACTGGGCGTCGGGTTCGACCGCGATGACGCCGTCGGGGCGGTTCGGGTCGTCGAAGCACATGAAGGGTGCGGGCATCATGAACCTCCGTGATGTGGGCTGAAGGCTTTCGGTGCAACCGGCGTGCCGGGACCCGTTTCCGTACAACCGACTGCGGCACCCGTGTCCGTCAGTGGTCTGCTCGCTCCGCGAGCGGGTTCGGAAGACCGCTCGCGGAGCGAGCAGACCACACCAACTCTCCCGGAGGTCGCCGTGTTCACCCGCTCTCTCGTCGTCGCCTTCCTCAGCATGACAACCCTCCTCGCCGCCGACCCCGCCTCGCCGTTCCCCGCCGACGCGAAGGTGGAGAAGTTGGCCGGCGGGTTCAAGTTCACCGAGGGGTCGAAGCCGGACAAGGACGGCAACGTGTACTTCACCGACCAGCCGAACGACCGCATCCACATCTGGAGCGTGGACGGCAAACTGTCCACCTTCATGGAACCTAGTGGCCGGTCGAACGGCCTGTTCATCGACGGCAAGGGCACCCTGTGGGCGTGCGCCGACGAGAAGAACGAGCTGTGGACCATCGACGTGAAAACCAAAGAGAAGAAGGTGGTGGTGAAGGACTACAACGGCAAGCTGCTGAACGCCCCGAACGACGTGTGGGTCGGGCCGGACGGCAGCGCGTACTTCACCGACCCGATGTACGCACGGAACTACTGGACGCGAGACAAGGCCGAGCAGCAAGACGCCCGCGCCGTGTACCACCTGAACCCGAAGGGCGAGCTGAAGCGGGTGGAGGGGGCGTTCAAGCAGCCGAACGGGATCACCTGCTCGCTCGACGGGAAGACGCTGTACGTCGCCGACATCAACGACAAGAAGACGTACTCGTACACCATCGGCGAGGGCGGCAAGCCGACCGACCGCAAGCTCTTCTGCGAGGCCGGCTCGGACGGGATGACGGTGGACGCCGCCGGCAACGTGTACCTGACGAGCGGCAAGGTGCAGGTGTTCGACAAGAGCGGCAAGAAGGTGACGGAGCTGGCGGTGCCGGAAAGCCCGGCGAACGTCTGCTTCGGCGGGAAGGACTTCAAGACGCTGTTCATCTGCGCCCGCACCGGCTTCTACTCGGTGCCGACGACGGTGAAGGGGCGATGAGACCCGAACCGCCGCCGGTTGGCGATTCGAGCTTCCCACGTCCAATACCTACCACCCTCCGAACCGAGGAAATTCGATGCTGAAACGCACTGCCGTGTGCCTCGCCCTCGCCCTCGCCCTGCCGACCGCCGCTGTGGCCGCCGACTGGCCGCAGTGGCAAGGGCCGGACCGCAACGCCATCTCGAAGGAGACCGGCCTACTGAAAGAGTGGCCGAAGGACGGCCCGAAGCTGGCGTGGACGGCCAAGAAACTCGGCGGCGGGGACACCGCCCCGTCGATCGCCGGCGGGAAGATCTTCGGCATGAGCACCCGCGGCAGCGACAACGTCGTCTGGGCGCTGGACGAGAAGGACGGCAAGGAACTGTGGGTCACGCCCATCGGGTCGCCGAACCAGCAGCGGATGAACCAGTCGCAGGAGGGGCCGGGCTGCACCCCGACGGTGGACGGCGACATGGTGTACGCGCTGGGCATGAGCGGGGACCTGGCCTGCCTGAACGCGAAGGACGGCAAAGAGGTGTGGAAGGTCAGCCTGACGAAGGAGTTCGGCGGGGTGATCCCGATGTGGAGCTACCGCGAGTCGCCGCTCATCGACGGGGACAAGGTCATCTGCACCCCCGGCGGGCCGGACGTGACGATGGCCGCCCTCGACAAGAAGACCGGCAAGACGATCTGGAGGAGCAAGGTGACGGCCGGCGGTGGTGGCGGGGGCGGTCGGCCCGGTGGCGGGCGCCCCGGCTTCGGCGGCGGCGGCACCGCCGCGTACTCGTCCCCCATCGCCATCGACTTCGACGGCAAGCGGCAGTACGTGCAACTGACCGCCAAGACGCTCGTCGGGGTGGCGGCCGACGACGGCAAGGTGCTGTGGACGTACGACAAGCCGGCGAACGGCATGGGCATCAACTGCTCCACCCCGTTCTTCGCCGACGGGCAGGTGTTCGCCGCTTCGGCGTACGGGAACGGCGGCGGGCTGGTGAAACTCGCCAAGGACGGGGACAAGGGGGTGAAGGCGGAGGAGGTGTACTTCACCAAGAGCATGGAGAACCACCACGGCGGGATGATCCTGCACGACGGCTGCCTGTACGGGGCGAACGGGGGCAACAGCGGGGGCAACCTGGTCTGCCTGGACTTCAAGACGGGCAAGGTGAACTGGACCGAGCGGGAGCGGGCGAAGGGGGTGGAGAAGGGGTCGATCGCGTTCGCCGACGGGCGGCTGTACTACCGCACCGAGAAGGGGACCGTGCTGCTCATCGAGCCGAGTGCGAAGGAGTACGTCGAGAAAGGGCGGTTCGAGCAGCCGGACCGCAGCAAGGCGCCAGCCTGGGCGCACCCGGTGATCGCCAACGGGAAGCTGTACATCCGCGACCAGGACCAACTCTTCTGCTACGACATCAAGGCGAAGTAAGGGCAGACGGCACCTCGGCCGCGAGCGGGCGAGCGGGCGGTGGCCGCTCGCCCGCTCGCGGCCAAGAGTGGGTTGCCCGCCCTACTTCTCCCCCGGCTTCGTGCCGAGGACGGCGGCGAGTGGCACGCTGACGGTGGGGAACTTGGGGTCGGGCAGTACCGCCGGCAGGTCCACCCCCAGCACCTCCGTGCAACTCTTGCGGATGGTGTCGCAGAAGGTGGTGAGCGTCAGGTCGTCGGCGTCCGCCCCGAACGGCTCCTCCACGTTCTCGGCGGTCAACTCGGTGCCGAGCAAGAAGTACGCCATCAGGCAGACGATGGCGATCGCCCAGTACCCGTACTCGGCCGACATGAACCACGGGGCGGACAGCAGGTACAACACGGTGCCGTGGCGGAGCAGGCTGCGGTAGGAGAGCGGCACCGGGCTGCTGCGGACCCGCTCGCACGCCCCGCACACGTCCATCAGCCCGCGGGCGTGCGGGTCGATGGCCAGCACTTCCGTGTCAGTCAGCTTCCCCGCCGTCCGCCACGCCTTGAGTTGGGCGAACACCCGCCCGGCCAGGTGCGCCGGCACATGAACCGGGGTGGCCGAATCGCCCTCGAACCCCGGCACGTTCTTCAGCGGCTGTCCACCCCGCAGGTGGTACTTGACCGCCACCGCGAACCCGACCACCAGCCGGGCGAACGCCGTCCGCTCGTCGGCCGGCGGGTCGGCCATCGCGGCCACCTTCAGGCACAGGTTGCGGCTGTCGTTGATGAGCTGCCCCCACAGCTTGCGGGCTTCCCACCACCGCTCGTACGCCTCGCGGTTGCGGAACCCGAGCAGCACCCCGAGCAGCACGGCGTTCACCACCGCCATCTCGCCGATCCACTTGGGCGGCTTGTTCGGCAGCAGGTGTTCGACGACCAGTTCGACGAGGACCGAGTACACGGCGACGGCCAGCACGCTCACGTCCAGCCGCCGCCACACGGGCAGCGGAGGCCAGAAGCCGAGCCAGATGCGGAGGATTCTGTTGCGCACGCCGCACTCCATCGGGGGCAAGTGGAGGATGAGGCTACGAGCGTCGGGAGGCGGGTGCAAGCGGCCGGGGGGGCACCGGACGGCGATCGGACGGACGGAGGGTTAATCTAGCATGTTTCAGCTCATTGATTCGCCGGCGGTTTCGTCCTCTGCCTTCGACCGTCGGTCTGCCAGTCGTTCGCCAAATTTCCTGACACTTTACCGTCAGAAACCGATGAAATCGAACCCGTTCGGCATTCGGCGGTCGGTTTGGCCCCGGCAATGCGTGAAGTCCCCCGGCGCCGTCGGCGAACGTCTCCGGCGGCCCCCGATTTCACCTGACCCGTCGGAGTCCGAATGCTCTCCACCGTTCGTTATCGCGCCGCCCGCGCCCCCGGCGGGTTTACCCTGATCGAGCTCCTGGTGGTGATTGCGATCATTGCCATCCTGATCGGCCTCTTGTTGCCGGCGGTGCAGAAGGTCCGCGAGGCCGCCGCCCGCATGCAGTGCAGCAACAACCTGAAGCAGTGGGGGTTGGCCATGCACAACTACCACGACGCCAACCAGACCCTCCCGTACGCCGGCCAGCGGACCCCGCGGCGGACGTTCTACGTCGAGCTGTGGCCGTACATCGAGCAGACCGCGCTGGCCGGCCAGTACGTGATGACCACCCCCTTCCACGACCCGCCGAACTGCTACCAGAACAGCACCAACGGGCTGGTGGCCAAGCCGCAGAAGCTGTACTACTGCCCGAGCGACCGGCCGAACGCCATGTGGGGGTGGGACCCGTACACCCGCGTCCGCGGCAACTACGTGGCCAACTACGGGAAGAACTACCTGTTCGCCGAGGGGGCCGGGGTGGTGCCGGCCGACGGGCCGTTCGGGTGGTCGTACAGCGGCGGGTTCGGCGCGTACGTCCCGTACCGCCGCACCCTGGTGGCCATCACCGACGGCACCTCGAACACCCTGCTCCTGTCCGAGACCCGCCTGCCGCGGAACGACAACGACCGGGACGGCCGCGGGGACGTGATGAACGACGGCAACTCGCACTGGTTCATGACCCTGAACACGCCCAACTCGGGCATCGACCGCAACTCGAACGTGTGCTGGCCGAGCGTGGCCGCCAACCCCGACCCGACCATGCCGTGCGTGCAGGCCGGGGACAACCTGATGTCCGCCCGCAGCCGGCACACCGGCGGGGTGGTCGCCGCCCGGTGCGACGGGTCGGTCGGGTTCTTCGCCAACTCCATCAACGTGCTCACCTGGCAGGCCATGGGGTCGGCCAACAGCGGGGAGGTGTTCAGTGAGTGACCGCATCCGCACGCTGCTGGCGGCCGCCGTCGGGGTGGCCGTGTTGGGGCTGGCCGCCGGGTGCGGCGGGCCGCCGCAGGCGACCGTGTCCGGCACGGTGACGCTCGACGGCCAGCCGGTCGAGAACGGCACCATCTCCTTCTACCCGACCGCCAACGCCGGCCAGACGGCCGGCGGGGGGATCGAGAACGGGAGGTTCACCGTGACCGGTTCGCCGGGCGAGATGACCGTCCTCATCAGCGCCAACAAGGTGGTGGGCAAGCAGAAGATGTTCAAGGACGGCCCGGAGACGGACAAGATCGTGGAGTTGATCCCCGACCGGTACAACAAGACGAGTGAACTGAAGGTGACGCTCTCCCCGGGCGTGAACGAGGGGGTGAACTTCGACCTGATGACGAAGAGGAAGTGACGGGAAGCGGAAACGCGACGGCCCGCCGGACCCTGACGAGTCCGGCGGGCCGTCGCGTTTTCACAAGGTCGGTGTTGCGAAAAGAGCCGGCGGCGGGGTTCGCACCCGCATGAACCCGCTTACGAGACGGGTGCCTTGCTGTCGTCGAGCCACGCCGGCAAGGCGTCCGCACGAGCCGCGACCGCCAGGGAGCGGGTGATCCGACTCCCGCTCCCTGGCGGTCGCGGCTCGCGGGTCAGTCGCGCGTGAGAGAATCGAACTCTCCTGGTCCTGCTCCCGAAGCAGGTGGCCCACCAGTGGCCCAACGCACGATCAGCAGAGAAGCAAGGATTCGAACCCTGTGCGGCCGCTTTGGAGGCGGCTTGCTCTCCCAGGAGCACTCCTCTGTAAGCGTTCCGCTCGCGGGGCGGGCGGAACACAGGCGGCTTGGGGGGAGTCGAACCCACCACTTCGGCTTTCACAGAGCCGCGTGCGATGCCGTTACACCACAACCCGCGTGGATGAGACACGGCGGCTGGCGGCGGGGTTCACGGAAATCGCCGCTAGTCGGGTGGCATGGGGCGCCGGGCTGACAATCTTGACAATGTTGAGAATGACGAGCCGGCTCGGATGCCGTGTCCGGGTCGCAACCCCGGCGCTATACTACCTTTCCGAATTCTCCCGGCGGACCCAACAGGCTCATGACTGCTTCTTCCCCGATCGGCTGGTGGCGATCGGACGGCACCCCGTTCGCCTCCGACCCTGCCACCGCGGCGGAGTCGTTCTCCCGTCTGAACGCGGCGGTGACGGTCGTCCGCACGCCGGACGGGGTGGCGGTGTGTACCGGCGGGACGGCGGTGATCGGCCGGGCCGGGTCGGGCGAAGGGTTCCTGCCGCTGCTCGCGTTCGCCGGCCCGCTCACCCCGTCGCACCTCGGGTCGTCCGCCTTCCTGCAATCCCACAGCCTGCGGTTCCCGTACATGACCGGGGCGATGGCCAACGGCATCGGGTCGTGCGAGATCGTGGAGGCGATGGCCCGGAACGGGATGCTCGGCAGCTTCGGGGCGGCCGGGCTGTCGGTACAACGGGTGACGGAGGCGGTGGGCCGCCTTCAAGCGAACCTGGGTGACAAGACGTTCGCGGTGAACCTGATCCACAGCCCGAACGAGCCGACTCACGAGATGGCGGTGGCCGAGCTACTGCTCCGGAAGCGGGTGCGGCTGATCGAGGCGAGCGCGTACCTGGACCTGACGCCGGCGGTGGTGCGATACCGGGCGGCGGGGCTGAGAGCGAACGCGGACGGATCGGTGCGAGCCGAGAACAAGATCATCGCGAAGGTGTCCCGCGGCGAGGTGGCCACGCGGTTCCTGTCGCCGGCCCCGCAACGATTGCTGGCCGAACTGGTGACGGCCGGGCACATCACCCAACAGCAAGCCGAGTTGGCCGCCCGCGTGCCCATGTGCGACGACCTGACCGCCGAGGCCGACAGCGGCGGGCACACCGACAACCGCCCGGCGATCACCCTGTTGCCGGCGCTGTTGGCACTGCGGGAGCGGTTGCAGGCGAAGTTCAACTTCACCACCCCGGTGCGGGTCGGGCTGGCGGGCGGGATTGCCACACCGGCGAGCGTTGCGGGGGCGTTCGCCCTCGGGGCGGACTACGTCGTCACCGGGTCGATCAACCAGGCGTGCCGCGAGTCGGGCAGCTCGGACGTGGTGCGGACCATGCTCGCCCAGGCCGACCCGGCGGACGTCATCATGGCCCCGGCGGCGGACATGTTCGAGATGGGGGTGAAGGTGCAGGTGCTGAAGCGGGGCACCATGTTCGCCATGCGGGCGCAGAAGCTGTTCGACCTGTATCGCGGGTACGCCAGCTGGGAGGCGATTCCGGCCGCCGAGCGGGTCCAGATTGAAAGGAACCTGTTCCGCCGCACGTTCGACGAGGTGTGGGCCGACACGAAGGACTTCTTCACCCGCCGCGACCCGACCCAACTGGCCCGCGCCGCCACCGACCCGCGGCACCAGATGGCCCTCGCCTTCAGATGGTATTTGGGGCTGAGCAGCCGGTGGGCGAACGCCGGCGACCCGGACCGCCAGCTCGACTACCAGGTGTGGTGCGGGCCGGCGATGGGGGCGTTCAACGAGTGGGCGAAGGGGGGCGTGCTGGAAGCCCCGGCGTCACGCACGGTGGCGGTGGTGGCGAAGAACCTGCTGTTCGGGGCGTGCGTGCATCTGCGACGGCAGAGCTTGCGACAGCAAGGGGTGGACCTGCCCGACGACTGGTTCCCCCTGCGGGCGAAGGACGAGAGCGAGCTAGACACGCTGATCTAGGTGAGCAGCCCGCGTGAGCGGGCTGGTGTTAAAGAACCAGCCCGCTCACGCGGGCCGCTCGCCCAATCCGTTGCTGAGGCACCGAGTTGAACACCGAGTTTTCCCCGCTGGCGATTGTGGGTATCGGCTGCCTGTTCCCGAAGGCGGGCGGGCTGGGTGCGTACTGGGCGAACGTCAAGAACGGCGTGGACGCCATCACCGACGTGCCGAACACCCACTGGAACCCGGACGACTACTTCGACGCCGACCCGAAGAAGCCGGACATGACCTACGCCCGCCGCGGCGGGTTCCTGGACGTGGTGGACTTCAACCCACTCGAGTTCGGCCTCCCGCCGAAGGACATCGAGGCGACCGACACGTCGCAGTTACTCGGGCTGGTCGCCGCGAAGCAGGCGTTGGTGGACGCCAAGATCGACACGGCCGCGAAGGGCATCGACCGCAGTCGCATCTCTGTCATCCTCGGGGTGACGGGCACGCTGGAACTGGTCATCCCGTTGGGTGCCCGCTTGGGTCATCCGCACTGGAAGCGGGCGCTGAAGGACGCGGGGGTGCCCGCCGAACAAGCCGCCGACGTGATCGAGCGCATCGGCGAAGCGTATGTGCCGTGGCAGGAGAACAGTTTCCCCGGATTGCTCGGGAACGTGGTCGCCGGGCGGATCGCCAACAAGCTCGATTTGCACGGCACCAACTGCGTGGTCGATGCCGCATGTGCGTCGTCGTTGAGCGCCGTTCACCTGGCGGCGATGGAGTTGCAGACGGGCAAGGCGGACGTGGTCGTCACCGGCGGGGTGGACACGTTCAACGACATCTTCATGTACATGTGCTTCAGCAAGACGCCGGCCCTGTCGCCGACGGGCAACTCGAAGCCGTTCGACGCCAA